>CAZGTQ010000453.1:0-24024 GCA_964528575.1 uncultured Planctomycetaceae bacterium
CCGCGCCAGAACCTCGACATCGTGATGCGCCTGTGCGTGTCCGAGCCGCGCCCGCTCGACGGCGAGGTCGCCGGCGAGCTCGAGGGCGGCTTCTGCCTGCAGGGGAACCACGAGTACGCGCTCTTCAACGACGCGGCGGACGGGAACGTCCCGGCGCGGCGATCGCCGGCTTCGAGGTAATCGATCAGCGCCTGGACCGGCACACGGGTTCCCGCGAAGACGGGGGCTCCGCCCAAGATCTGCTCGGAGCGTTGGATCGGGGAGTCCTTCATCTCGATGGCCTCTAACGAAGCTAGGCGGTGACCTGAGCGCCGTCCATTGCCGTCGTGGCGTGCACCATGCCACGGGCGCGTCGTCGCCGGCCGGCTCCGAACTGGCGCGAGAACGCCCGCGCGGTCCAAGAAGCGGCGCGGCCGTGCCGTTCCCAGCCCGCCATGCAGTCGATCCTCGTGAGCACCGTCGCGCTGGCGCTCCTCGCGGCCCCGGCGCGGGGCCAGGACGCCGAGACGCCGGCGCCGCGCTACGCGCTGCCCGACGACCCGGCGGCGGTCGTGCTGAGCCTCGATTGGCGGGGCGGCTACGCGCCCCCGCGCGAGAGCGAGCGGCCGCAGCTCGAGGTGCGGGCCGACGGGACGCTCGTCGTGCCCGACCGGAGCGGCGGCGACGCGCACCTCACCGATCGGCTGTCGCCGGACGAGCTGCAGGAGCTCCTGCGCTTCGCGCTCGACGAACGCCGGCTCCTCGCGTTCGACGCGGAGCGGGTGGCCGCGCAGATCGCGCGCCACGACGACGTGCTCGTGCTCGTCGAGGACGCGGCGACGACCGTGGTCGCGGTCGATCTGCCAGGGCACCGGGGCGAGGCGCGCTTCGACGCGCTCGACCTGTTCGCGCGCGAGCATCCCGACGTCCGCGCGCTGCAGGACCTGCACGCCGTCAGCCGGCGCCTGCAGGGCCTGATGTTCGCCGTCCAGGCCGGCGGGCGCGCGAGCATGGACCGGCTGCTCGCCGCCGCGAACGCGAAGCTCGTCGCGCGGGAGCCGCAGCTCGCACCGCTCGGCCTCGCCGACGTGACGCACGTCGGGCGCGCGCAGGACGGGACGATGACCGTGCGCCTCGTGCGTCGTCTGGAGGAGGACCGCCACCTCGTCGTGACCGTGACGGCGCCGGCCGAGGGCCAGCCGAGCGTCGAAGTGCGCAGGACGTGATGAGCGGCGCGGGGGCGATCGCGCTCTTCGTCGCGCTCGCGCCAGCTCCGGCGCAAGACGAGGTCCCGAAGACGTACGCGTTGCCGGCGGACGGCTCGGCGGTCGTGCTGAGCCTCGATTGGCGGATGATCGGCGTGCCGCGCGAGAGCGAGCGGCCGCACCTCGAGGTGCGCGCCGACGGGACGCTCGTCGTGCCCGACCGCACCGGCGGCGACGCGCACCAGGTCGATCGGCTCGCGCCGGACGAGCTCCAGGCGCTGCTCCGGTTCGTGCTCGACGAGCACGCGCTGCTCGCGTTCGAGGAGGACGCGGTGATCGCCGCGCTCCCGCCGGCGCGCTGCGGCACGGGAGTGCAGGCGACCGTCGTCGCGGTCGACCTGCCCGGTCGCGGCGGCGAGGCGCGCTTCGAGGCGCTCGAGACGCTCGCGCCGTTCCATCCCGGGATCGAGGCGCTGCAGCACTTCCACGCCGCCGTCGTGCGCTTGCGCGGGCTCATGAACGCCGTGCGTGCCGGCGGCCGCGAGCGCGCGGCCGAGCTCCTCGCGCTCGCGAACGAGCGCGTCGCCGCGGCGCACGCGGGGCTCGCCCCGCTAACGCTCGACGACGTGCGCGGCGTCGGGACGCCGGGCGAGCGCACGATCGTCCGCATCGACCGCCGCGAGGGCGAGCGCGGACATCTCTTCGTCACGATCCTCGTCGACGGCGGGGACGCGCCGAGGATCGTCGTGAGCCTCGAGCGCGGCGCGTAGCCGGGCGCCCCGCGCGCGGGTAGGGTGATCGTCGTGCTCCTCGCCGTCGCGCTCTCGCTCGCGGCCGCTCCCGCTCCCGTCCAGGACGACGGGCGCCCGCGGCTCCGGCTGACGAAGGACCCGGACGCGGTCGTGCTCAGCCTCGACTGGCAGGGCGGCTACGGTCCGCCCCGGGCGAGCGAGCGGCCGTACCTCGAGGTGCGCGCCGACGGGACGCTCGTCGTGCCGGACCGGACCGGTGGGGACGCGCACCTCACGGGCCGGCTTTCGCCCGACGAGCTGAAGGAGCTCCTGCTTTTCGTCGAGCGCGGGCTGCGCTCCTTCGACGAGGAGCGGGCCGCCGCGCACGTCCGCGCGGCGTCGCGCGGAGCGCTGCTGCTCGTCGCCGACGCGGCGGAGACGGTGGTGAAGGTCCGGAGGCGGGGGGTGGAGCTCGACGGGCGCTTCCGCGCGCTCGAGGCGCTCGCTCCGCGCCATCCCGACATCCGCGAGCTGCAGGATCTGCTGGCGGTGAGCGAGCGGCTGCGCGGGCTGATGTTCGCCGTGCAGGCGGGCGGCTGCGAGCGGGCGGCGGAGCTGCTCGCGCGCGTGAACGAGCGGCTCGGGCTGGAGCACGTGGGCGTCGCGCCGCTCGAGCTGGAGGACGTGTACCGCGTCGACCGCGCGGAGGACGGGACGGTGACGGTGCACCTGAGCCGCGGCGGGGCCGAGAGCGGCTGGGTCGCCGCGACCGTCGTCGCGCCGCGCGAGGGCGAACCCGAGGTGCGCCTGGACGTGCACCGCCCGCCGCCGCCGATTCCCGGGAAGTAGCGGAGCGCGCGCGCGTCCCTTCGGGCGTGCACGCGCTCCTCTTGCTCGCGCTCGCTCTCGCGGCTCCGGTCCCGCCGGCGGACGATCCGAGCGCGGTCGTGCTCAGCGTCGAGTGGCTCGACGACTGCCGGCGGCCGCGGCTCGAGGTGCGCGCGGACGGGAGCGTGCGCGCGCCCGGCGGCGCGGCCGACCGCCTCGAGCCGGACGAGCTCGACGCGCTGCTGGGGTTCGTGCTCGACGAGCACGCGTTGCTCGAGCTCGACCTCGCGAGCGTGAACGGCTCGCGCGCGGTCGGCGGCGTGTGCGGGCTCGGCGCGATGCCGCGCCGGGTCGTCATCGCGATCGACGCGGCGGGGCGGCGCGGCGAGGTCCGGTTCGACGAGCGCGGTCTCGATCTCGCGCGGCCCCTCGACTCGATCGTGCGGCGCCTCGAAGCTGTGATGCACGCGGCGCAGCTCGGCGGCCGCGCGCGGGCGGCGGAGCTGCTCGACGTCGTGAACGCGCACCTCGCGGCGGGGCACGCGGGCTTCGCGCCGCTCGTGCTCGAGGACGTCGCCGGCGTCGCGTCGAACGACGGTTGCACGCGCGTCTCGTTCTTCCGCGAGGAGGGCGGCGCCGACGTGCTCTTGGTCTCGCTCGCCGTCGAGACCGGCCGCGCGCCGCGCGTGCGCGTCGAGCGGCGCGACGTGCTGGCGGCGCTGCGCGATCGCGTCGAGCCGTATGAGCTCCCGCGGGACGCAGCAGCCGTCGTGCTCAGGCTCGAGCGCGGCGGTCGCGTGCTGCTCGACGTACGCGCGGACGGGACGCTGGTCGCGCCCGGCGCCTCGCGCACGGATCGTCTCGCGTCGGACGAGCTCCAGGCGCTGTTGCGCTTCGTCGTCGGGTACCACGGCGCGCTCGACCTCGGCGAGACGCCGAGCGGCGCGAATCGGCTCGCGGTGCACTTGCCGAAGCGGTGCGGCGAGCTGCGCTTCCACGACGTCGACCCGGCGCTGCGCGCGGATTGGGGCGCGGGCGACGCGCAGAGCATCGCGGCGATCGTCGCGCGTCTCCATGGCTTGCGCTCCGCGCTCCTGCTCGGCGGGCGCGCACCTTGCTCCAGGTGGCTGACGCACCTCGTCGATGGTCCCATCATGCAGCTCATGCTCTCGATCGCGTTGTCCGCGGCGCTCGCGGTTCCTCAGGATTCCGTGGCGCAGTTGCGCACGTTCGCGCTCCCCGACGATCCGCGCGCGGTCGTGCTCAGCTACGACTGGCGCGACGGGACGTACACGTGGGACCGCGAGACCGAGCGGCCGTACCTCGAGGTGTACGCCGACGGGACGATCGTCGCGCCCGATCGCAGCGGCGGCGACGCGCACCTCGTCGATCGGCTCGCGGCGGACGAGCTGCAGGAGCTGCTGCGCTTCGTGATCGACGAGCATGGGCTCCTCGAGTTCCGTGACACGTACGTCGCGGGGAAGATCCCGCGGCCCGACATCGTCGAGTACCGCTCCGGCGAGCTGCCGCCGACGGTCGCCGTCGCGATCGATCTTCCGCAGCATCGCGGGGAAGCGCGCTACGCTCGCGCGCGGCAGCTCGCGAGGCAGTACCCGGAGATCGGTGAGCTGGTGAGCTTCGCCGCCGTCGAGGCGCGGCTCGAGGGGCTGCGCACACAACTGCGGCTCGGCGGGCGTGAGCGAGCGAGCGAGTTGCTCGCCGTCGTGAACGAGCAGATCGCGGCCGAGGCCCCCGAGCTCGCGCCGGTCGCGTGGGACGACGTGCCTGCGACGTTCGGCCATCGAGCGGTGACTCACGTGTACATCGAGGCTCTCGTCGACGAGCGTCGAGTGCGGTTCGAGAGGGTCGAGGGCGACGGGAGGGTGCTCGAGGCCACCCTCTCGATTCCCGGCGACGGCGAGCCGAGCGTCCACATCGAGCTCGAACGGCCGTAGACCGAAAGCCGAGCTACGACCGCGGCGAAGCGGGCGATCTGCTCGCGGGCGCGAAGGTGCGGCGCTCCGCGGACGGAGCGACGACCGTCTCCGCGCACTTTGCTCCAGGTGGCTGACGCACCTCTCCGATGGTCCCATTATGCAGCTCATGCTCTCGATCGCGTTGTCCGCGGCGCTCGCGGTTCCTCAGGATTCCGTGGCGCAGTCGCGCACGTTCGCGCTCCCCGACGATCCGCGCGCGGTCGTGCTCAGCTACGACTGGCCCTTGCTCTGGGGCGAGCGGCCGCCCGAGCGACCGTTCCTCGAGGTGCGTGCCGACGGAACGCTCGTCGCGCCCGATCGCAGCGGGGGGAGCACGCATCTCGTCGATCGGCTGGATCCCGAAGAGCTCCAAGCGCTCCTGCGCTTCGTCGTCGACGAGCACCACCTGCTCGAGTTCCGCGCCACGGACGTCGCGGCGAAGGTCCCGCGGCGGAGGAAGTCTCTCCGCATGTGCGTCCAGACCCTGCCGGGACCGACGGTCGCCGTTGCGGTCGACTTGCCCGCGCATCGCGTCGTGGCGACCTACACCGACGCGCGCGCAGTCGCGCGCCGTTACCCCGAGATCGAGGAGCTCGTGAGCTTCGCCGCGGTCGAAGCGCGGCTCGAGGGGCTGTCCACACAGCTCTGGCTCGGCGGGCGCGAGCGAGCGAGCGAGTTGCTCGCCGTCGTGAACGAGCAGCTCGCGGCGGAGGACCCCGAGCTCGCGCCGCTCACGTGGGACGACGTTCCCACACCGACCGTGGTCGGGCGGGCCGTTCGCATGATCAGCGATCCGCTCAGCCGCGAGCGGTGCGTGCAATTGGAGCGCGTCGAACGCGACGGGAGCCGGCTCGTCGCCCGGCTCAGGGTCCCCGGCGACGGCGAGCCGAGCGTCCGGATCGAGCTCGAGCGGCCGTAGACCGAAAGCGGAGCTACCCTGGAGCGATGCTCCTCGCCCTGCTCCTCGCGCCGCTCGCCGTCCAGGCGACCCCCGGTGCGCCCGCCGTCGCGCCGAGCGCGGCGTTCCAGCGCATCGTGCTGACGAGCGACTATCTCGCCGAGGGCGTGGCCGCCGGCGACCTCGACCGGGACGGCGACCTCGACGTCGTCGTCGGGCCGCTCTGGTTCGAAGGGCCCGACTTCACGACGCGGCACGAGCTCGGGCCCGTCGTGCCGGCGCCGCTCCTCGGCTACGCGTCGACGTTCTTCTCGTTCTGCGAGGACGTCGACTTGGACGGCTGGGTCGACGTCGTGCAGATCGGACTGCCGGGGAGCGCGGCGACGTGGGCGCGCAACCCCGCCGGCGCGCGGGCGCACTGGGCGCGCACGACGCTCTTCGGCGCGGTCGGCACCGAGTCGCCGCTGCTCGTCGACCTCGACGGCGACGGAACGAGCGAGCTCCTGTGCGCGTCGGTCGACAGGCTCGGGTACGCCGAGCGCGTCCCCGGCGCCCCGGGCGCGCCCTGGACGTTCCACCCGATCACCGCGGCGCTCGGACCGCTGACGTTCCTGCACGGGCTCGGCGCGGGCGACGTCGACGGCGACGGCGACCTCGACGTGCTGACCGCGTTCGGCTGGCTCGAGCAGCCCGCCTCGCTCGCCGGCGACCCGCTCTGGGCCTTCCACTCCGCGCCGTTCGGGCTCGGCGGCGCGCAGATGTTCGTCGACGACGTCGACGGGGACGGCGACGGGGACGTCGTGACGAGCCTCGCCGCGCACGGCTACGGGCTGTCGTGGTTCGAGCGCGTGCCGCGCGGCCCGAGCTGGATCGAGCGCAAGATCCTGCCGGCGCCGAACGGGCTCTCCTTCAGCCAGCTCCACGGGCTCGCGCTCGCCGACGTCGACGGCGACGGACTGCGCGACATCGTGGCCGGCAAGACGTATCTCGCGCACAACGGCGCCGACCCGGGAGCCCTCGATCCGGCCGTGCTCTACGCGTTCCTGCTGCGGCGCCAGGGCGGGCGCGAGCGCTACGAGCCGTTGCTCCTCGACGCCGACTCCGGCGTCGGCCGGCAGGTCCTCGCGGCCGACGTCACCGGCGACGGGCGCACCGACGTCGTCGTCGCGAACAAGAAGGGCGCGTTCGTCTTCCGGCAGATGTGAGCGCCCGCAGGAGCCCTACCGGCGCTCGCCCTGCACGCGGGCGGCCCGCGACGCTATCCTGTTGGATCGCCGCTCCCGAGCCCCCGAGCCACCCCGAGGACCCATGTACGTCGTCGAGACGGGTTTCCATCTGCCGCAGGACAAGCTGACCAATGCCCAGCTCGAGGACATGGTCGCGACGGAGGACGCGTGGATCCTGTCCCACACGGGCATCGCGGAGCGGCGGATCGCGTCCAAGGACGTCGACACGAGCGACCTCGGCGCCCAGGCGACGCGCAACGCGCTCGAGCGCGCGGGCTGGGAGCCCGAGTCGCTCGAGCTGCTCGTCTGCGCGACGAGCACGCCGGACCGGCTGATCCCCGCGACCGCCTCGCTGATCGGGATGAAGCTCGGCATCGACCCGGTCGCGTTCGACGTGAACGCGGCGTGCTCCGGCTTCGTGTACGGGCTCGCGGTCGCGCGCGCGCTCGCGCTCGCGCACGGCTACCGGCGCGTCGCGCTGACGACGGCGGAGAAGTACTCGCGCGTCACGGACTACACCGACCGCGGCACGTGCATCTTCTTCGGCGACAGCGCGGGATCCGTGCTGCTCCAGCCGGACGAGCCCGCCGTCGGCTTCGAGATCGTCGACGTCTCGATGGCGAACGTGAACGAGGGCGCGGAGCTCGTCACGACGCCCGTCGGCGGCACGTTCTGGCAGGACGGCCGCAAGGTGAAGGACTACGCGCTGCGCTGCTTCCAGGAGAGCGCGGAGCGGATGCTCGGCCGCCACGAGCTCGCGGTCGGCGACCTGCGCGCGTTCATCGGCCACCAGGCGAACCTGCGCGTGCTCGAGCTCGTCGCGAACGCGCTGGGGGTGGCGCCCGAGCAGCACTGGTTCAACGTCGACCGCTGCGGCAACCAGGGCGCGGCCGGCGTCGCGACGACGTTCTGCGAAGCGCACGAGCGGCGGTCCGGCGAGCTGCGCCACGGAGACTGGTTCCTGATGACGGTCTTCGGCTCGGGGTTCACGACCGGGAGCGCGCTCCTGCGCCGCGTCGACTCCCGCTGACGCGGACTTCCCGCGCCCGGATTCGGGATTCCCGGCGGCTCCGCGGCTAGACTCCGCGGCACCGCGCCTGTTTCCCCCCATGCGCAAGATCGTCCTGTCGGAGTTCGGCGGCCCGGAGGTGCTCGCCGTGCGCGAGCATCCCGAGCCGAGCGTGCCGGCGGACGGCTACGTCGTCGAGCTGAAGGCCGCGGCGCTCAACTTCGCCGACGTCGTCGAGCGGCGCGGGCTCTACCGCAAGGACCAGCGGCTGCCGTTCGAGCTCGGCAAGGAGGCGGCTGGCGTCGTCGTCGCGCGCGGGCCGCGCGCGCGCGAGTTCGCCGAGGGCGACCGCGTCGTCGTCGTCAAGCTCTCCGGCGGCTGCTACGCCGAGCGCGTCGCGGTCGGGCCGAACGAGGTGCTGCCGGCGCCCGCGTCGCTCGGATTCGACGAGCTCGCGGCGTTCCCGATCGCGTTCGCGACGGCGTGGTACGCGATGGAGGAGATCGCGCGCGTGCGGCCGGGCGAGTCGGTGCTGATCCAGGCGGCGGCGGGCGGCGTCGGCACGGCCGCGGTCGCGCTCGCGAAGAGCATCGGGTGCGCGCCGGTGCTCGGCACGGCGGGCGGGCCCGAGAAGTGCGCGTGGGTGGAGAGCGAGCTCGGCGCCGACGCGTGCTGGGACTACCGCGCGATCGACTTCCGCGAGCCGCTGCTCGAGCTGACGGCCGGGCGCGGCGTCGACTACTGCCTCGAGTCGGTCGGGGACGAGGTGTTCGACCGCAGCCTCGAGGTGCTCGCGCCGATGGGGCGGCTCGTCATCATCGGCTTCTCGTCGATCGACTCGGACTACAAGGAGCGGATCCGGCGCGTGCACCCGCTGAGCGTCTTCCACCGCTCGATCTCGCTCGCCGGGCTCAACGTGCACAACCTCGACTTCCCGTCGCGACGCGACGTGTGGGAGCGGATGTGCGCGCACGTCGAGCGCCATGGGCTGCGGCCGATCGTCGGCCACCGCTTCCCGCTCGAGCGGGCGCACGAGGCGCACGCGGCGCTCGAGTCGCGCGCCTCGCGGGGCAAGGTCCTGCTCCTGTTCTGAGCAGCGATGCTGTTCCAGAGCGCGAGCTTCGGGATCTTCCTGGTCCTCGTCCTCGGGGCTTACTGGTGGATCGCCAACCGCCGCAGGCTGCGCTACTGGCTGCTGCTCGTCGCGAGCTACTGGTTCTACGGCAGCTACGAGTTCTGGTACCTCGGCCTGATCGTCTTCTCGACGTTCCTCGACTACTGGTGCGGCGCACGCATCCACGCGTCCGAGGATCCCAAGGCGCGGCGCAGCTACCTGTTGATCAGCCTCGCCGGCAACCTCGGCCTCCTGGGCTTCTTCAAGTACACCGACTGGGCGCTCGACAGCCTCAGCGCGCTGCTCGCGTCCCTCGGCATCGAGACGAGCCTGCACGAGACGAAGGCGGCGCTGCTGCCGCAGGCGCTGTTCGTCGGGGACACGACGAGCATCCTCGTGCCCGTCGGGATCTCCTTCTACACGTTCCAGACGCTCTCCTACACGATCGACATCTACCGGCGGCGGCTCGCGCCCGCGCGCAACCTGCAGGAGTTCGCGCTGTTCGTCGCGTACTTCCCGCAGCTCGTCGCCGGGCCGATCGTGCGCGCGATCGACTTCATCCCGCAGCTGGAGCACCGGCCGCGCCTGTCGCGCGCCGACCTGCACGAGGGGCTCTATCGGCTCGGGATGGGGCTCGCGAAGAAGGTCGTGCTCGCCGACGTGCTCGGCCGCTACCTCGTCGACCCGGTCTACACCGATCCGAGCCAGTACACGCCCGTCGCGCACCTGCTCTGCCTGTACGCGTTCACGTTCCAGATCTACTTCGACTTCGCCGGCTACTCCGACTGCGCGATCGGCGTCGCGCGCCTGTTCGGCTTCCGGCTGCCGGAGAACTTCGACGCGCCGTACCGCTCGCTCTCGATCCGCGAGTTCTGGCGCCGTTGGCACATCACGCTGTCGTCGTGGGTGCGCGACTACATCTTCATCCCGCTCGGCGGCTCGCGCGGCAGCGAGGTGGTGGTCGTGCGCAACCTCGTGATCACGATGGTCACGATCGGCCTGTGGCACGGAGCGAGCATCCTGTGGGTGTATTACGGCCTCCTGCAGGCCGCGGTGATGATCCTCGAGCGCTGGCTCGAGCGCGCGCGCGGCGGCAGGCCGTTCGCGACGACGCCCGCGCGGCGCTTCCTCGCATGGATCCTCACGTTCCACTTCATCGTGCTCTCGTGCCTCTTCATCCGGGCCCGCTCGATGGAGAACCTGACCGACATGCTCTCGGACTTCGGCGCGCTCGGGAACGTGTCGACGTGGGGCCTGCTCGCGCTCGCAGCCTCGTTCCTGACGCACTTCCAGCCGCGCGCGCTCTACGCGGCGTTCGAGCGGCGCGTGAAGGAGCTCCCGACGCCGGTCGCCGGCGCGCTGATCGGCATCATCGCCGGCTGCGTCGCGATTCTCGTCGTCGGCGACACGCCGTTCATCTACTTCCAGTTCTGACTCGTGCGGTTCGGACTCCGGGCGCGGGAGCCGGCGCGACGTTGCGCCGCGCGAGCACGACCCCCGCGATCGCGAGCGCGGCTCCCGCGAGCTGGCCCGGCCCGAGCGTCTCGCCCAGCGTCAGCCAGGCGACCGCGAGCGCGAACACCGGCACGAGGTTCGAGTACAGCGCGGTGCGCGCCGAGCCGAGCCGCCGCACGCCGGCGTTCCAGATCACGTAGGGCAGCGCGATGCCGAGCATCGACGACGCGACCGCCGCTCCCCAGCCGCGCACGCCGTAGACGCCGGGATCGTCGAACGCGAAACGCGTCGCGCCGAGCGCGACGAGCGGCACCGCCGCGACGCACGTCACCCAGACGGTGAGCACGACCGCCGGGTAGCGGCTCGCCGGCCCGCGCAGCGCGAGCGTGTAGGTCGACCACATCAACGTCGCGCCGAGGATCCACAGGTCGCCGACGGGCGAGGACGTGCTCGCGTCGCGGCGCGCGCCGGCGAGGACGAGCAACGCGACGCCGCCGATCGAGAGCGCGATGCCGAGCCAGCCGAGCGGGCGCACGCGCTCGCGGCCCAGGACGTGGCCGAGGAGCGCGACCCACGCGGGCGCGGTCGACAGGATCAGCGCGGAGCTCGTCGCGCTCGTCAGCTCGATGCCGCGGATGAACACGACCTGGTAGACCGCGTTGCCGATCAGCGCGAGCAAGGCGACCGCGGGCCAGTCGCGCCGCTCGATCGCCAACGGGCGCCCGCTCGCGCGCGCGACGACGACGAGGAAGAGCGCGGCGACGCCGAACCGCACGCCATTGAACGCGTAGCGGTCGAAGTGCTCCAGGCCGATCTTGACGACGGTGAAGTTCGCGCCCCACATCGCCGCGACGCCCAGCAGCAAGAGATCGGTCGCCGTCGGCCCCTCGCGCGGTCCTGCGCCCATGGCGGGGGAGCATAGTTGGGAGCCTCGCGGGGGCGGGCTAAGATCGCGGCGTGTCCGAGCTCCTCACCGAAGCGACCGAGAGCGCCGTCGCCCGCGGCCCGATCTACCGCCTGCTGCTGAGGGTGCTCCTCGGGTTCGTGCCGGGGCTCGTCGCCGTCGACCTGTGGGTCGGGTGGCTCGACCGCGCGCAGACCGACACCGCCGAGGAGTCGGAGTACTACCTGCGCGACGAGCAGCTCGGCTGGCGGCCGCGGCCGCACTTCTCGAGCGCGGAGTTCGAGACCAGCCTCGACCGGTGGGGCATGCGCAATCCGGACATCCCGTCCGGCGCCGATCCGACCGAGGTGCGCATCCTGGGCGTCGGTGCGTCGCGCCTGTACGGCGCGGGGTGCGTGCAGTCGCAGATCTGGAGCACGCTCCTGGAAGAGGAGCTCTCGCGGGGGCCGCTCGCAGGGCGGGTGCGCATCTTCAACGGCGCGGTGATGGGCTACTCGGCGGTGCAGTCGAGCCGGCGCGCGATCGCGCTCCTGCCCGAGGTCGAGCCTGACCTCGTCTTCGTCGTCGTGTCCCCGGGCGCGCAGCTCCTGCTCGACCCGTCCGCAGCGCGCCAGTGGCTGCGCATGGAGGACGGCGAGCTCGTCCGTTCGGACATCGTCGACGGGTGGCCGGAGCCGCTCTGGCCGGTCGCGGTCGCGCTGCACGAGGCGCTGCTCTCGTCGGCGCTGTACACCCGCCACATGGCGAAGTTCCAGATCGAGAACGAGGACCGGCCCGAGCGCATCCAGCGCTGGGTGCTGACGCGCGCGCAGGACACGGGGCTGGTCGCGGACATGCTCGCGCGGACGTTCGACGAGCTCGCCGCGCTGCGCGACGCGGTCGCGGCAGTCGGAGCCGAGCTGCGCTTGCTCGTGATGCCCGAGCACTACCAGGACGCGGCGCGGCACTGGCGCGGCTATTGCGCGGAGAACCAGGCGATGGGTGCGCCGCCGCTGGGGACGCCGCGGAACGAGCCGACCGACGTGCTCGCCGAGATGTGCCAGGCGCTCGGCCTCGAGGTCTGGCGCTTCGACGAGGAGATCGAGCGCATCGGCGCCGACCGCAAGACGTTCCTGGCCGAGGACGAACGCCACTGGTCGCCCGTGGGCCACCGCGTGATCGCGAACGGGCTGCGCCGGCGCTTGATCGAGGGCGGCCTGGTCGAGCGGCTCGCGCAACGACGGGCGCAGAACCACCGACAGCCGAGCCGATGAACCAGCCTGACGAGACGCGCGACGCCGAGTGGCGCCGGAAGCTGACGCCCGAGCAGTACGACGTGACGCGGCGCGGCGGCACCGAGCGCCCGTTCACGGGCGCGTACTGGAACACGAAGACGGCCGGCGTCTACCGCTGCGTGTGCTGCGGCGAGGAGCTGTTCACGTCCGCGGGCAAGTACGACTCGGGCTGCGGCTGGCCGAGCTTCTTCGTCCCCGCGGATTCCGAGCGCATCCGCGAGCTCGTGGACAAGAGCCACGGCATGAGGCGCACCGAGGTCCGCTGCAAGCGCTGCGACGCGCACCTCGGCCACCTGTTCGAGGACGGCCCCCAGCCGACGGGCATGCGCTACTGCATCAACTCGGCGTCGCTCGAGCTCGACCCGCGCGACGAGAGCTGACGCGACTCGCGTGCCCGGCGTCCCAGCGCCGCGTCAGGTGAAGCGACGGTGGATCGGCGACGCGTGGTGGAGCACGAGCTTCCAGCGCGCGCGGTCGAGCACGAACAGGTTCGTCGCCGCCGTGATGCTCGGCGGCGCGTTGTCGTCCTTCGTCGCGCGTATGCGCTCCTCGCACGAGACCCACGCCGACGAGCCGGCGAGCTCGACGCGCACGTCGGCGATCTCGAAGGCGATCGACGCCGTGTTCTCGAAGATCGCCTTCCAGGAGGCGAGCACGCGTTCGGCGCCGAGCAGCACGTCGCTCCCCGGGTGGATGCACTTCACGTACGGCGCGTCCAGCCAGACGGCGCGCATGCGCTCGATGTCCAGCGCCTCGAACGCGTCGTAGAAGCCCCGGTTCGCGCGCATCGCGTCCTGGCGCACTTTGTGCACTGAATTGCTCAACTCGCTCGTCGCGCCACGGGCCGAGCCTCCGCGACGGCGGCTCCCGCGTCAACGGCCGGGGCTGGCCGGGGCCCGGCCGGCGCAGACCGAACGGGGTAGGGTTGAGCGAGAACCTCCATGGAGACGCACCGAGAAGGCATTTCCGCTTCTCCGGCCAGCCCCCCGCACGCCCTCGCGTCCACCCCGCGCGAGCACGGCGGTCCCGACCGGCTCTTCGACGCGGTCCGCCGCGGCGGCGCGCCCGTGCTCGTGCTCGACGTCGCCGTCCCGCGCCTCGCGCTCCTGCGCAGTCGCCACGGCGACGCCCTCGCGCGGGCCCTGCTCGGCACCCTCGAGGAGCTGATCCGGTGCGCGCCGCACCGTGGCGAGATCGCCGTCGAGCGCGCCGTCGACCGGTTCACCGTCGTCTACGCCGGCGCCGAGCTCGCCGCCGCCCGTCCGATCTGCCAGCACCTGCTCGACCGCACCGAGCGCCTGCTGGTCCCCACCGGCGCCGAGCCCGCCTGGATCCGCCTCGGCATCGGCGTCGCGCACACCGACCTCGGGCCCATGCTCCCGCTCGGCGCGCTCGCCCGCGTCGCGAGCCACGGCGCCGAGGTCGCCCTGCGCGCCGGCGGCGGCCGTTGGGTCCACACCGATTTGTACGAGACGCCCGGGCCGGCGGCGCCCGCGCGGGCGAGCCGCCGATCCGTTCGGGGGCCGCACCAGGCCGTCGCGGGAACGCCGGCCGGGTCGCCGCCGGCCGGGTCGCTGCCGGCCAACGGCGACGTCGCTCCCGCGGCGCCGCTCGCGCCTGCGGAGCCGGCGCTCGAGCTCGCGCCCGCGGCGCCGCCTCCCTCGACTACGACGCACGACGGCGATCTCGAGCGCACGGTCGACGTCCTGCGCCGCCGCGTCGCGAAGCTGTCGGCGATGCTCGAGGCCGCCCGGCTGGAGATCGAGCGCCTCGCCGGCTCGAAGACGATCGACTGCGGCGTCGCCTCGGTCTACCGCGACGTCCAGGGCCTGTCCGAGGAGGACGAGCGCTACGAGCTGAAGCGCGCGCTCATGGCGAGCATCCTCGAGCAGAACCTGCGCCTGCGCCGGGCGGTGCAGGCCTCCTGATCGCGGCCGGTTCTCGCCGCGCTCTCTACAACCTTCCGCGTACGCAAGCGCTGCACTGCAACAGCGCAACAGCGGGACGACGCGGACCGGCGTGAGGGCGTGAGGGAAGAACGGGGCCGAGCGCTCCCGTTCGTCGTCACCCGGTTTCGACGCGCGAACGGACGCCCGGCCCCGAAGGGCTCCGGATCCTCCGGAGCACCGTGCCCGCGAGAGTGGGCCCCCCGGCACCTCCCGCGAGCAGGACTGACCCACGGTGAAGTGGGATCCGAGGGCAGTAGGGAGCCATGCCGCGACGCGCTACAGCGGAAAACGCGGGAAACTGCGGGCGGCGCTTTCGTTTACGAAGCGCCGGTCGAAGGGACGCGTTCGTTTACGAAAGCGCGTCGTTTACGAAGCGCCGGGCGAAAGCGCGTCGTTCACGAAGCGCCAGTTGAAGCGGCGCTTCGTCTACGAAGCGCCAGTTGAAAGGGTGCGAGAACGCTCGGTTCGGCCGAGCAACGCCAGGATCCGGTCGCGCACCGAGACCATCTCGACCACGCCGTCCCGCGGCGCGCCGCCACACGCTTCGAACGACTCCGACGAGAGAAAGACCGGCCCGTCGAGCGCGTCGTCGGGCAGCCGGCCGTGGCTCCCACGCACGAGGCTCCCGTCGATCGGCACGACGTCCATCAGGTAGCGCAAGCCGAGCTTCTTGCGTGCGAGCCGCCGCGCGATGCGGAGCTTGGGGAACGCGAGCGCGGGGTCGATGAACAGCTCCGCCGGGTCGTAGCCCGGCTTGCGGTGGATGTCGACGGTCGGCGCGAAGTCCGGCGCTTCGCGGTCGTCGAGCCAGTAGTAGTACGTGAACCACGCGCCCTTCTCGGCGACCGCGACGAGATCGCCCGCGCGCTCGTGGTCGAGCCCCGCCGCGCGCTTCTGCTCGTCGTCGAGCACCGCGTCGATGCCCGACACGCCGGCGAGCGCATCGGCCGCCGCGGCGCGCGCGTCCGCGTCCTTCGCGTACACGTGCGCGACCTGGTGATCGGCGACGGCGAACGCGCGGCTCGCGAACACGTCGAGCACCTCGCCGACCGGCGTCGCGCGCACCTCGAGCAGGCCCGCCTCGCGCAGCACGCGGTTGATCGGGACCGGCCGCGACGCATCCTCGATGCCGTACTCGCTGACGACGATCGTCGCGGCGCCGGCGCGGTCGGCCGCGGCGACCAGCTCGCCGACGAGCGCGTCGACCTCCGCGAGCGCGCGGCGCGAGCGCGCGTCGTTCGGACCGTAGCGCTGGTGGTCGTAGTCGAGGTGGGGGAGATAGACGAGCGTCAGCGTCGGCCGCTCGCGCTCGAGCGTGCGCAGCGCGGCGTCGGCGATCCAGCGGCTCGACCCGAGCCCCGCTCCCGGTCCCCAGAAGCGCAGGAAGGGGAACGGCCCGAGCGCGCGCTCGAGGTCGGCGACGTACGCGTCGGGCTTGCCGTACACCGCGAGGAGCTTGCTCCCGTCGGCGGGGTAGAACGGCCGCGGGGTCACGCTCCACGCGACCTCGGCGCCCATGTTCCACCACCAGAAGAGCTTCGCGCAGCGGAAGCTCGGGTCGAGCCGGCGCGCGGTCTCGTACACCTTCTCGCCCGCGACCAGCGCGTTCGACTGGCGCCACAGCGCGACCTCGGCGACGTCGCGCGCGAACCAGCCGTTGCCGACGGCGCCATGCTCGCGCGGCAGCTTGCCCGTCAGCATCGTCGCCTGGGCGCTGCACGTCACGGCGGGCAGCACGGCGCTCATCGGCGCGAGGGCGCCGCGCTCGGCCAGCGCGCGCAGGTGCGGCGTCTCGGCGCCGATTTGGCGCGCCGTCAGGCCGACGACGTCGAGCACGAGCACGGGATCCATGCCGAGCCGCGGATGCTAGCATCCGCCGCATGTTGCGACGAATCCTCGCCGTGTTCGGCAAGAAGCCCCTGGTGGTCAAGGGCACCGCGAAGCTCGCGGAAGGGAGCGCGCGGAAGGTGACCTTCGGCGACCCGATCGCCGGGACGGGCTACAGCATCGTCTTCTGCCGCGTGGACGGCACGCTCCATGCGCTGGACGAGCGTTGTCCGCACGAGGGCGGGCGGATCATGGACGGCCCGCTCCACGAGGGACGCGAGGCGGTTTGTCCGCTGCACATGTACCGCTTCGACCCGCGCGACGGCTCCGTCACGCACGGCTCCTGTCCGCGTGCGAAGACGTACAAAGTGCGTGAGGTCGGCGACGACTGCGAGCTCTGGCTATAGCGGCCTGTAGGGGCCTGTAGCGGCCTATAACGGCTATTCGGTAGACGAAACGAGGCCACCATGCGATTCGATCCTCTGACCACCCTCACCGCGCTGACGCTGCTCGCGGCTCCCGCCGCCACGGTGTTCGCGCCGGCGCAGGATCCCGCAGACGCACCCGCGGACGAGCAGGCGGCGGGCGACGCCGAGCAGGCGTACGAGCAGATCGTCGCGCTGCTCGAGAAGAAGGCGACGAAGACGAAGGATCTGCAAGCGTCGCTGCAGAAGGCGCTGCCGAGGATCGCGGACTTCCTGGAGAAGTACCCCGAGTCCGAGCACCGCCCGCACCTCTGGTACACGCAGGGCATGATCCAGGCGGAGCTCGGCCAGCACGCCGCGGCCGCGCGCACGCTCGGCGCGCTCGCCGAGGCGTATCCCGACACCGAGTACGGCCGGGGCGCGCGTCTCGCGCGGCTCGAGATGCTCGCGCTGTCCGGCACGGTCGAGACGGCGCTGAAGGAGGTCGAAGCGCTCCCGCAAGCGACCGAGGACGAGAAGATGGCGCAGCGCTACCAGAAGATCGAGCTGCTGCGCTACGCGGGCGAGCACAAGAAGGCGCTCGAGCTCGCGGACGAGGCGGCGGCGCGCTGGGCCGGCTCGCCGTTCGGCGAGCAGTTCACGGTCGTCGCGTCGAAGCTCGCGAAGATCGGGACGAAGTTCGCGGACTTCTCGCTGTCGGAGCTGCGCGGCGAGGAGACGCTGACGCTCGCGTCGTTCGACGGCGAGGTGCTGCTCGTCGACTTCTGGGCGACGTGGTGGGGCCCCTGCGTGCAGGAGCTGCCTGATGTCCAGGACGCGTACCGCCGCTTCCACGGCGACGGCTTCGAGATCTTCGGCATCAGCCTCGACCAGAGCGAGGAGAAGCTGTGCGCGTTCCTCGATGAGCGCGGCGTCCAGTGGCCGCAGCACTTCGCCGGCCGGCAGAGCGAGGTCGCGCGGAAGTACGGCGTCGGGTCGATCCCGGCGACGTTCCTGCTCGACGAGAACGACGTGATCCGCGAGGTCGATCTCAGCGGCGACGCGCTCGCGTTCCACGTGCAGCGCCTGCTCGACGAGCAATCCCGGCTCGAGGAGGCCGCCCCGCAGCCCGGCGAGACGCAGCCCGCCGAAGGCGAGGGTTGATCCGCGCGATCAGCGCAGGTCCACGGCGACGGAGAGCTCCGGCTCGCCGTTGCACGTGACGCGTACGTCGCCCGTGTCGCCGTCGGCGGCGCGGGCGACGAGCGTGTAGGCGCCGGGCGGCAGCGGCCCGATGCGTACCGCGGCGAGCTCGAAGCCGCCGGAGAAGATCGCGAAGAGCCGCTGCACGTCGCGCAGGTCGCCGACCTCGCGCCCCGCGGCGTCGAGCACGCGCAGCGCGACCTCGCGCGACGTTCCCTGCGCGTCCGTCGCGCGCACGCGCAGCACCGTCCCCGATTGCGCGACGAGCTCGACGCTCGGCTCCGCGCCCGCCTCGACGACGACCGGCGCCGAGTCCGGCGCGGCGAGCTCCGCCGTCCGCGCGCTCACCGTGTACGCGCCCGGCGCGAGCCCGTCGTAGCGGAAGAGTCCCGCCGCGTCGGTGTACGTCGCCGACGTGAAGTTCAAGACGAGGCCGCGCTCGTCGCGCGCGAAGACCGCCGCCTTCGGCACCGGCAGCCCGGCCGCGTCGACGACGCGGCCGGTGAGGTTGCCGCTCGTCGCGAGCAGCAGGTCGACGTCGTCGCGCCGCTCGCCCGCCTCGATCCGCACGCCGTCGACGAGCGCCTGCCCCGGCATCCCCGCGCGCGGGGCCGCTCCCGCGGTGACGCGGTACGTGCCCGGCTCGAGGAAGTCGAAGCGGTAGCGACCGTCCGCGTCGGTGAGCGCGCGCTCGCTCTGGAACGTCATCGGCAGCCGCGGGCCGACGCGGTCGACGTGCAGGATCGAGAGCGCGGCGTTCGGGAGCGGCGCGCCCGACGGGTCGAGGACGCGGCCGCCGATCGCGCCCGTCGGTAGCGCGAGCTCGACGACGTTCTCGCGGTCGGCGACGAGCTCGAGGGTGAAGCGAGCGGAGCCGCGCCGGTCGCGCTCGAGGCTCTTGGCGACGGCGAGCCACGTCCCTGCGCGCCCGAGCTCGACCGCGAACGCGCCCTCGCTCGCCTGCACGAGCGCCATCCCGTCGTTCGGGTCCGCGCCCTCGGGGAAGAGCTCGACGAGCGCGCGGATCGGCGCGCCGTCCGCGCGCACCGTGCCGCGCACGACGACGCGCTCCTCGTCCGGCGCGCCGAGCACGACGCGCGCGACCTCGCCGTCGCGCACGGCGACCTTCGCCGACGCCATGTGCGAGAGCAGCGCGGCCGCGTCGCGTCGCTCGATCTCGAGCGTCGCGAGCTCCTCGTCGCTCGGGAAGCTCTGCACCTGCCACTCGCCGGGCACGAGGGCCGCGAGCTCGAAGCGGCCGCTCCCGTCCGCGAAGCACGAGGCGTGCTGGTTGTGCTCCGCGAGGAACGCGAGCACTTCGCGTCCCGCGGCGAGACCGCCGAGCACGTCGTGCACGACGCCCTCGATGCGGCCGCCGGCGCGCAGGCGCAGCTCGACCTCGGCGCGCGCGCCCGAAGCGGCGGCGGGGACGTGCAGCGGAGCGCTGGGCGCGAAGCCGTCCGCGGTCGCGGTGACGCGCGCGGCGCCGCGCGGCAGCCCCTCGAGCGCGAACCGCCCGTCGGGCCCGGTCGTCGCGTGCAGCAAGCCCGGCGGCGCGCGCCCGCTCTGCGCCTCGACGAGGTGCACGAGGTTGCCGCTCGCGACGAGCGCGCCCGCGACCGGCGCGCCGGTCGGGTCGACGACCACGCCCGCGAGCGTGGTCGCGGGCTCGAGCGCGATCTCGAGCGGCGCGTCGTCCGCCCGCGGCAGCCGCACGGCGATCGGCTCGGAAGCGGCGTAGCCCTGCGCGCGCGCGACGACCGTCCACGGCCCCTCGGCGAGGTCGACCATGCCGAACGTGCCGTCGGGCGACTCGAAGTCCCGCTCGACGACGGGCGGCGCCCACGCGCGCACCATCTCGCCCACCGCGGCCTGTTCCATGCGGATCGAGAACGAGCGCAGGGGCTCGCCGTCCGCGCCGGCGACGCGGCCGAGCAGCGCGGGGCCGAGGACGATCGGCCCGTCGGACGCGCTGGAGCCGCCGGCGCCGCTCGCCGCGGTTCCAGCGGCCGCGGCATCCCCGGCCGTGGCGTCACGACGCTCGTCCGCAGGGGACGAGGCGAGCTCGGCGTCCCCGGCGCGGTTTCCGGGGGCCGAGCCGCCGGCGTCGCGCTGCGGCGCCCGCTCGCCGCGGTCGGAGAGGAGCGTGAGCGCCAGCGCCGAGCAGAGGACGAGCGCGAGGAGACCGGCGACGAGGACGGCGGAGCGGGCGGGCATGGAGCGGCCCCTGTACCACGATCGCGCCGCGCGGCAAGCGCGGCCCCCGCGCTATCGTGTGTTCCCGCCGGCCGCACGGGCCGGCGCCCCAAGGAGCTCTCGCATGCGTCCCGCCCCGACCCTCGTCGCCCTCGCCGCGCTCGTCACCCTCCCGCTCTCCGCACCCGCGCTCTCCGCTCCCGCGCTCGTCCCGGCGGGCGGCGGTCTCGAGGCCGGGCTCGCGAGCGTGCGCACCGCATCGCTCTCGGCCGACCTGCACTTCCTCGCGGACGACGCGCTCGCCGGCCGCGACACGCCGAGCGAGGGCCTGCGTTTCGCGGCGCGCTTCATCCGCGCGCGTCTGCAGCGTCTCGGCTTCGAGCCCGGCGCGGGCGAGAGCTACTTCCACGTGTACCACCTCGAGCGCAAGCCGCTCGACCTCGAGCGCACGCACGCGGTCGTGGTCCGCGGCGACGACGAGCGGCGTCTCGTGTGGGGCGCGGACATGTGGGTCCACCCGCGCCGCTTCGACGAGGGCGAGTCGCGCGGGCCGGTCGTGTTCTGCGGCGAGGGGAGCGAAGCGGACTTCGCCGAGCTCGACCTCGCGGGCAAATGGGCGTTCTGCCGCGACGTCCGCGTTCCGTGGCGCGCGCGCATGCGCAGCGCGCGCGATACGGGCGCGCTCGGCGTCCTGGTCGCGCGCCCGGCGGATTATCCGGGCAGCTCGTACGCCGAGGAGTACGCGAGCTGGCGCGACGAAGCGGGCGGTGGGCGCCTGGGCCTGCCGGGCGACAGCGGCCGGCCGAGCTTCGCGTACACGCGGCTGTCGCCGGACGCGGCGGCCGCGCTCCTGGGCGACGCCGAGCCGGCGGTGGGCGACGACCTGGGCGTCACGTACGCGGAGGCGCGCGTCGCCGTCGAGCCCGAGCGCTTCGAGGTCGAGAACGTGTGCGGCTTCTGGCCGGGCTCCGACCCCGAGCTCGCGAACGAGGTCCTGATCGTGTCGGCGCACTATGACCACGTCGGCACGAGCGAAGAGGGCATCTTCAACGGCGCCGACGACAACGGCTCGGGCACGTCGGGCCTGCTCGGTCTCGCGGAGGCGTTGGATGCGTACGGACCGATGCGCCGGTCGGTGCTCTTGATCTGGGTCTCGGGCGAGGAGAAGGGCTTGCTCGGCTCGCGCGCGTGGGCGCGCGCTCCGACGCTCCCCGAGGGCCACCGCGCGGTCGCGAACCTCAATATCGACATGATCGGCCGCAACGCGCCCGACAAGCTGCGCATCACGCCGAGCGCCGAGCACGAGGAGTACAACGGCCTGACGCGCGTCGCGGAGCGTCTCGCGCCGCTCGAGGGCTTCCCCGTGCTCCCGAGCGCCGACGCGTACTGGGGTCGCAGCGATCACGCCAGCTTCTCGGAGGAGCTCGACATCCCGGTCGCGTTCCTCTTCGCCGACGAACACGACGACTACCACCGCCCGACCGACACGGCGGAGAAGATCGACTACGACAAGATCCGCCGCGTGACGCGCCTCGTGCTGCGCATGCTCGACGGGCTGCAGACGGACACGCTGGAGCTGTGAGAGCGATGCCGCGTCAGAAGCGGCCGGTCTCGATCAAGTAGCGCACGCCCTCGCCGAAGAAGCGGCGCTTGTCCGAGCCCGAGTAGTGCTTGCTCGTGAGCTCGTTCAGCGGCGGGTGTTCCTTGTCCGTGAACTCGTTGTCGAAATCGTAGGTCGCCGGCAGGACCGCGCTCGGGCCGCGCGACACGAGCAGTGCGAGCACCGACTGGTCGAACACCCACGCGTGCCGGTCGTCGTACGACGCGTAGAGCCGCTCGAGCGCCGCCTCGATCAGGTCGGCGTCGAAGAGACGCCGGGACGTGCACACGAGGCCCGCGTTGAAGGAGTAGATCTTGCGCGAGCCGAAGACCTCGAAGTCCCGCTCGTCGAACAGGATGCTGTCGTCGTATCCGGAGTCGCCGTTGTAGTACGTCGTGCTCGACGCTCCGTTCGACCATTCGACGATCTGGCTCGGGCGCCGGAAGAAGAGCACGTCCGAGTCGAGGATCAGGACGCGCTCGGTCTCCGCGGCGTTCAGGATCCCGAAGAGCCGCCGGCCGAAGACGTTGTCGGCGGCGAAGCGACACGAGTAGGGGCGGCCCGCGTTCTCGCGCCGGCAGCGCGCGACGTCGAGCTCGAGCACCTCGCACCCGGGCACCTGGGTCTCGAGCAACTCTTGGTCGTGCGGTCCCAGCGAGCCGTCGCTGTGCACGACGACGTGGCACGCGAGCTCCGAGAACGAAAGGAAGGTCTTGATCGCGCAGAGCCAGGGCAGGACGTAGTCCCGCCCGATCATGGCGTGGACCTCGAGGTCCGTTCCGGGCGCGCACGGCAGGGGTGCGCGCGTCGCGTGGTCCAGTACGCGGGCGGCGAACGAGGGGTCGTCGTCCAGCACGACGTCCTCGACCGACAACTGGCGGATCGTCATTCCTCTCTCCGATTCGTCGAAGGCGCTGCGAGCGGCGCCATCCTACCAGCGCTCGCGCACAGGGCGAGCGCTGGCTCCGACCGCGCGCGTCCCGAAGGTGGGATCAGTGCCGTACCGCGGCGGCGAAACGAGGCCCTCGACGCTTCGGAACTTCGCCGACACGTACCGCAGCAGCTAGTGTAGCCTGCGCTACAGGCGCGGCCGCTCGCTGCTTGGCCACGCACTTCCAAACGCCGACGGGCGAGAGAGAGGATCCGTTATGGTTGAATCGCAGGGGCCGCTCGAGAGCACGAACGCTCCCGAGCCGGCGGACCAGCACGCAGAAGAGACGCGTCGGCCCAGCCGGCGCGCGTTCCTGACCGAGCGTTGCGCGTCTGTGCCGAGGGCATCGCGAAGAGCGGCTTGAACTTGTGCGTCGACGAGGTGGACGACCTGCTCGAGGCCACGCCGTTGGTGCGCGAGCTGTTCTCCTCGGGTCTGGCGCTGTGCTCGACGTGCCGGGAGTGCCCCGAGGTCGAGATCTGCGGCGGGGGCTATCCGCCGCACCGCTACGCTCGCCGCAACGGATTCGACAACCCGTCCGTGTGGTGCGAGGACATCAAGAAGATCCTCGCGCACATCAGGAGCCACGTCGATGCCGCCTGCCTTGCTCGACGCCGAGCGCCCGGTGGTGCTCTTCGTGAACGGCCTGGGCGACCATCTGCTCTGTCTGCCCGCGCTGCGCGCGCTCGCGCACCTGTTCGAGGGGCGCATGCGTCTGGTCTGCCGCGAGGGCTTCGGCGAGCTGCTCTTCGGCGACCTGCCCGTCGCCGGCTTCGTCGAGGAGCCGTTCGCCGGCGACCGCGAGGCGATCGCTCATCCCTTCGATGCGCGGGCGCTGGCGGAACGGATCTCCGACTGCGACCTCCTGCTCTCCCTGAACCCGTGGCACTCCGAGGACCTCGACCAGCTCCTGCGGTTCCTCGGCGACGTCGACAGCATCGGCTTCAACGGCGCATTCCGGCGCCCGTTGCGCGTCGACGAGAAGCGCGGGCGGCCGCGCGCCGCATCGTGGACGGCGTCCCCGGCTCGATGAAGGTGCTCGCGGTGCACGCGGACACTGGCCCGCACAAGATGCTCCCGGACGCGAGCTGGCGCGCGGTCCTCGATCCGTTCCTCGAGCGTCACGACGACTACCTCGTCTTCGCCGTCGGCGCGAGCGAGCGGATCGGCGACGAGGGGCCGCACGCCGATCGGATCGTACCGTGCTACGGACTGCCGTTCGCGGTCTCGCTCGCCCTGATCGCCGAGGTCGACCTGTTCGCCGGCATCGACTCGTGCATGCTCCACGCCGCGGACCTGTTCGGCGTGCCAGGCG
>CAZGTQ010000454.1:0-2755 GCA_964528575.1 uncultured Planctomycetaceae bacterium
GAGCGAGCGGAACTCCGCGCGGTGCTCCGCGACGACGCGCGCGCCGGCCGCGGGCGTGCCGTCGGGCCACTGCACGCGCCCGCGCAGCGCGAGCCGCGCGAACGGCGCCGGCGCAGGCGCAGCCGCGGCGGCGAGCGAGCGCCGCTCGGGGGGGGCCGGCTCGCTCGCGACCGCTGCGTCGGACGCGGGCACGACGAGCACGCGCACGACCTCGGGCGACGACGAGCGCTGTGCGTCGAGCTCAGGAGCGACCGCGTGCTCGAACGTGCGTCGCGCGAGCACCAGTGCGAGCGCGAGCGCGACGAGCGACGCCGCCACGACGACGACCACGAGCACGCGCGAGCGGAGCACCAGCGCGACCAGCGCCGCTGCTGTCCCGAGCGCGAGCGCTCGTCCTCGGTTCGTCCCGCGTGTCATTCGAAATGGAGGTCGACGCGCAGCTCGGGGCGCTCGCCGGCGACGATGTCCCGCTCGACGACGTTACCGTCGAAGTCGGTTGCGCGCACGGTGTAGCGCCCGGGGGGCACTGCGCGGAGCTCGTGCTCGATCGCTGGGTCTCGCTGCACGGGCGGCTGCACGCGTCCGCGCGCGTCGAGGACGGTCGCCTCGATCGCAATCGGCTCCCCGCTGCGGTAGCCGCGGACGAGGAGACGGGCTGCGGGGTCGAGCACGAGCTCGAGCTCGGTCGTTCCGCTCGCCGTGAGATCGAGGAGCACGGGAGCGCGCAACGCTCGGTCCCACGACGACGCCCACAGCTCGAACGACCCCGTGCCGAGCGCGTCGAGCGCGAAGCGGCCGGCCGCGTCCGTCGACGTCCACACGCCGGCATCGGGGATGATCACCTCCGCCTCCCAGACCGGCGCGCCGGCCTCGTCGACGACTCGCCCACGAACCATGCAGCGCCCGGCGAGCACCAGGTCGACGCTCGTCCTTCGTCCGGCGTGCACACGCACACCCGCGCGACCGGCGCACGGCTCCGGCTCTTCGCCGTCGCGCTCGGCCCCGACGGCTCGCACGACGTACGCCCCTTCTGCGAGGCGCGTCAACGCCCACGTGCCGTCCGCCGACGTGCGCGCTGTGTGCGCGTCGTGGACCGTGTCCCCCACGGCGAACGCCTGGACGAGGGCGTCCGCCCGCGGGCCACCGTCCGCGCCGACCACGATTCCGGCTAGCTCGCCGACGGGCGCGTCCAGGACGACGCGGTGCAGATCGCCGGGCGGCACGCGCACGAAGAACCGCGCGAGAGGCGCCCCTCCTTCGGAGACGTGCAGCAGATACTCCCCGGCGCAATCGACTCTCGTCGTGAACGTGCTGTCGTCCTGGATCGGCACGGACGACCAGTAGGAGCCATCGGTACGAACGATGACGAGCGCGCCGCCGGCGAGCGGCGCTCCGCCGATACGGACCGCGCCGACGAGCTCCACCGGAGCGCCGGCACCACAACCGAGCTCCACCTCGGTCGTGCGACCCGCGACGACGTTCACCGCCGTCGTCGCACACAGGTCGAGCCAGGCGCGGCTCCACGACTCGCGATCGTCCGCGGTCACGCTCGCGCGGTCGGCTGTCGAGGGCTCGAGCGTGACCACGTAGCGCCCCGCGCCGACGGACTCGAACCGGAAGGCGCCGTCCGCGCCGACCGCGACGTCCACTCGATCCCGGCCCGGAACGCTGCGCAGCGACACGATCTGCCCCGCAGCCGGCGTGCAATCGGGCCGCCGCGCGACACCTTCGATCGCGCCGGCGCCGCCGAGCTCGAGCACGAGGTCGACGCGCACCTCACCGGGCGCGAGCCGGAGCCCGAGCGGGTCGGAGGGCCCGCATCCCGGAGCGCTCGCGAAGATGCGCACGACGCCCGGCTCCGCGCGCAGGTCGAAGCGCCCGTCCTCGCCGGCGGTAGCGAAGCGCGACAGCGTCGGGCCCGCGCTCTGCGCATGGGCGCCCGGCACCGGATGACCGGCGGCGTCCACGACGATCCCCTGAACGCGCGCTAGACGCGGGACGGTGAGGGTGACCTCGGCCTCGTGCCCCGGCAGATCGAGCACGATCGGGCGGGACGATCCGTAGCCATCCGCCTCCGCGCTGAGCTGCCAACGACCCGGCTCGAGCTCCGGCACGGCGAACGCGCCCTGCTCGTCCTCGAACCGATGCTCGAAGCGGGAGCGAGCGGATTCTTCGTACGCAGCACCTGAGACCCGGAAGCGGTGGATCGGAACGCCGAGGTCGTCGACCACCCGTCCCCTCGCAACGAGTCCCGCCACGAGCGTCAACACGACGTCGTCGCCACCGGGAACGACGTCCGGCACGCTGGCGGTCCAGTCGCCGCGGTGAGTGGACGCTTGCGCCGTCACGAGAAAGCGAGCCTGCTCCAGGCCCGTGAGCTCGAAGCGACCGTCGGCACCCGCACGTGTGTCGACGAGCACGCTCAGAGCTCCGTACGTCGAGCGGTGCTCCGCGACGACGCGCGCGCCGGCCGCGGGAGTGCCGTCGGGCCACTGCACGCGCCCGCGCAGCGCGAGCCGCGCGAACGGCGCCGGCGCAGGCGCAGCCGCGGCGGCGAGCGAGCGGCGTTCGGCGGTGGCCGGCTCGCTCGCGACCGCTGCGTCGGACGCGGGCACGACGAGCACGCGCACGACCTCGACCGACGACGAGCGCTGTGCGTCGAGCTCAGGAGCGACCGCGTGCTCGAACGTGCGTCGCGCGAGCACCAGTGCGAGCGCGAGCGCGACGAGCGCCGCCGCCACGACGACGAGCACGA
>CAZGTQ010000455.1:0-14060 GCA_964528575.1 uncultured Planctomycetaceae bacterium
GGGGCTGTTCCCGGGGATCGACGTGGAGCTGCCGTCCGCGCTCGTCACGCTCTTCGTCGCCCTGCTCGCGGTGCCGCAAGCGACGCACTACGTGCTCGACGGCTGGATCTGGCGCACGCGCGGGAGCGCGGACCTGCGCGCCTTCCTGGCGCGGAAGAGCGAGTGAGCGCCGTGCACCTGACGCTGCGCGTGTGCACGCGACGCTGCACGCGGGCACGCGACGCTGCGCGTGTGCGCGAGCGCCCTGAGCGAGCGGCCCGGCCGTACGCCCTCGTTCGTAGCGCGGGGCGCGCGAGGTGCGCAGCCGGCGTGCAACGTCGGCCCTCCAGGAAAGTGGCGGAACCAGGGGCGCGCCGCGTGGTTCATGCTGCCGGCCGGCCCGTGGATTCCCCGCCGTCCTTCCACCTTCGAAGGCCCAGCCCATGCGACTCGCGCTCTCCTCCCTCGCGCTGCTCTTCCTCCCGGTCGCCGTCGCCGGCGCCGCGGGCGCACAGCTCCCGCCGCCGCCGTTCCCGCCGGGCAACCCTCCGTCGGCGGCGAAGAACGACCTCGGCAAGGCGCTCTTCTTCGAGGAGCAGCTCTCCTCGACCGGCACCGTCGCGTGCGCGACGTGCCACATCGCCGGCGCCGGCGGGAGCGATCCGCGCACGGCCGCCGGGCTCGGCTCGACGCACCCCGGAGCCGACGGGCTCTTCGGCTCGCCGGACGACGTGCTCGGCTCGCCCGGCGTGCCCGGCAACCTCGCGAGCGGCAGCTACGTCCCCGTCGTGCCCTTCGGCATCGACCCGCGCGTCACGTCGCGCCGCGCGCCGACGATGATCAACGCCGCGTACGCGCCGCGGCTGTTCTGGGACGGGCGCGCGGAGTCGTCGTTCGCGGACCCGCTCACCGGCGCGACGATCCTGCAAAGCGGCGCCGCGCTTGAGAGCCAGGCGCTCCAGCCGCCGGTCAGCGACGTCGAGATGGCGCACGTGAACGCGGACTGGGCGAGCGTCGCCGCGCGGATCGCGACCGTGAAGCCGCTCGCGCTCGCGAGCGAGCTGCCGCCGCAGCTCGCGGGCTTCGTCGCGGGGCGCACCTATCCCGAGCTCTTCCAGCTCGCCTTCGGCACGCCCGACGTGACGCCGGCGCGCATCGCGATGGCGCTCGCGGCGTGGGAACGCACGCAGATCTCCGATCAGTCGGCGTTCGATCAGGGCAACCTGACGATGTTGCAGTTCATGGGCTCGCAGGTGTTCAACTTCGCGGGCTGCGCGGCGTGCCATCCGCCGCCGTTCTTCACCGACCACCAGTTCCACAACATCGGCGTGCGTCCCGTCGGCGAGGATCCCGGCCGCTTCGCCGTCACGGGCAACCCGGTCGACCAGGGCCGCTTCAAGACGCCGTCGCTGCGCAACGTCGCGCTGCGCGCCCCGTTCTTCCACAACGGCGGCGCCGCGACGCTGACGGAGGTCGTCGAGTTCTACGACCGCGGCGGCGACTTCCCGTTCAACCAGGACCCGCTGATCCAGCCGCTCGGCCTGTTCCCGATGCAGAAGCAGGCGCTGGTCGCGTTCCTCGGGGCGCTGACCGACCCGCGCGTCGCGAGCGAGATCGGTCCGTTCGCGCGCCCGACGCTGTTCAGCGAGAGCACGCGCGTGCCGTCGAGCTACGGCGCAGGCACGGCAGGCTTCGGCGGCGTCGTGCCGCGCGCCGTCGCGCTCGAGCCGCCGCTCCTGGGCAACCCGAGCTTCACGCTCGCCCTCTCCGACGCGCGTGGCGGCGTGCCCGCGCTGCTCGGCATCGACTTCCTGCCCAGCCCCGCGGGCATCCCGTTCGCGGGGGTGACGGTCTGGCTCGGTCCGACGCCCGCGCTGCACCTCGCCGCGGTGCCCGCGCTCGACGGCGTCGGTCCCGGCGGCGGCACGACGTCGCTCACGTTCCCGCTGGCGCCCCAGCCCGCGTTCGCGGGCATCGACCTCTTCGGCCAGTGGATCGTCGTCGACCAGGCCGGCCCGCAGGGCTTCTCCGCGAGCGACGCGTTCACGTTCGAGCTCTTCTGATCGGAGCGCGGATTCCCCGCGACGTCACCGCGAAGCCGCTCGGCGAGCACGCATCTCTCGCAAGCGGGCTACCATCGTGCGGTCCCCCCGACCCGATCCAGGAATCGCCATGCCCCGCGTCGTCTCCGTCCTCGTGCTCGCCGTCGCCATCGCGGACGGCGGCGGAGCGCAGCAGCTCGAGAAGCTCCTCGCGGCCGACGGCGATGTGAACGATGCGCTCGGCTCCGCCATCGCCGCCGATGGACAGCGCTGCGTCGTCGCCGCCCGCAAGAGCGACGTCGCGGGCGCCGCGTACGTGTTCGAGCTCGGCGCCGCGGGCTGGGCGCAGACCGCGAAGCTCGTGCCCTCGGACGGCGTAGCGGCCGGCACGTTCGGACGCTCGCTCGCGATCGACGGCGACCGCGTCCTCGTCGGTGCGAACAACCAGTTCCCCGAGACGACCGAGACCGCCGGTGCCGTCTACGTCTTCGAGCGCGCCGGCGCCGCGTGGACGCAGACGGCGAAGCTGACGGCGAGCGACGCCGCGGAAGGCGACTACTTCGGCGTCTCGGTCGCGCTCGAGGGCGACGTCGCGGTCGTCGGCGCCGGCTGGAACGACGATCCGAGCGAGAACGCGGGCTCGGTCTACGTGTTCGAGCGGCAGGGGACAGCGTGGGTCGAGACCGCCGAGCTCGCGCCGCTCGATGCCGCCGCGTCGACCGGCGCGTTCTTCGGATGCTCGGTCGCGATCGCCGGGTCGCGCATCCTCGCCGGCGCGTACGGCAACGACTCGCCCACGCTCAACTGCGGCGCGGCGTACGTGTTCGAGCTCGGCGAGAGCGGCTGGGCGCAGGTCGCCAAGCTCACGGCCGCGGACGCGGACGTCGCCGACTGGTTCGGGCTCGCCGTGGCGCTCTCGCCCGACGGCGAGGCGCTCGTCGGGGCGCCGAACGACGACCAGCTCGGCGAGAACGCGGGAGCGGCGTACGTCTTCCGCGCCGCGAGCGGCTGGGCGCAGACCGCGAAGCTCGTCGCTGCGGACGGAGGAGCGTCCGATCTGTTCGGCTTCGCGGCCGATCTCGACGGCGACGCGATCTTCGTCGGCGCCGACCGCGACCAGGGCACCGTCGGCCTCGGCGCGGGCTCCGCATACGTCTTCGCGCGCGTCGGCTCGGCGTGGGTCGAGACGGCGAAGATCCAGCCTGCCGACGCGGCGCCCGGCGACTTCTTCGGCCGCGCGGTCGCCGTGTCGGGCGCCGTCGCGCTCGCCGGCTCGATCGGCGCCGACGATTCGGGCTCGGAGTCGGGCGCCGCGTACGCGCTCGACCTGTGCGGGCTGGTCCCCGGCCTGGAGCGCGCCATCCTCTCGGCGAGCGGCGGTCCGATCTCGCTCGTCGCCGGCGGCGCCCAGCAACTCGTCCTCGAGACGTGCCCGCCGTCGTTCGCCGGCGCGATCTACCTCGTCGCGGGCTCGACGGCCGCCGCGCCGCCCGGACAAGGGATCCCGATCGACGGGATCCTGCTCCCGCTCACGGTCGACGCCTACGGCCTGTGGGCGCTCGCGAACGCCAACGGCCCGATCCTGCCCGGCTTCCTCGGCCTCTTCGACGCGAACAGCAGCGCGACGGCGACGCTCGCGGTGCCACCCGCCGCGCCGCCGGCGCTCGCGGGCCTGACGCTGTACCACGCGTTCGTCGCGTTCGCGGCGACGCCGCCGTTCGAGGCGCTGCTCGCCAGCAACGCGGTCTCGGTGCAGCTCGTTCCCTGACGCCGTCAGAGCTCGTCGCGCAGCCAGGCCGTCGAGAGGCTGTCGGCGTACTCGTTCCAGCGGTGGCCCGAGTGCGCCGCGATCCACTCGAGGCGGCAGCGCGGATGGGCGCGGGCGAGCGTGTAGAGCTCCTGCACGAGCTCGAGGTTCTTGATCTCGCCGCCCTTGCGCGTCCAGCCGCGGCGCTCCCAGCCGGCGGCCCACTTCGTGATCGTGTCGACGCACAGCTTGCTGTCGGTGTAGATCGAGAGCGCGGCGTCGGCGGGGAGCATGCGGTAGGCCTCGATCAGCGCGCGCAGCTCCATGCGGTTGTTCGTCGTCGCGGACTCGTGGCCGTGCCTCTGCGCGACGACCTGGCCGCCCTGGACCCACACGACGCCCCAGCCGCCGGGGCCGGGATTGGGGTGCGCGCTCCCGTCGGTGAACGCGCCGTCGGCAGGCCCGCCCGCGTAGCGCGCGAGCACCTGCGCGAGCGTCAGGTTCTCCTCGACGAGCGTCGTCGCGCGCCCGCCGCGCGACGCCTTCTTCGGGCTGTGCGCGCGGCAATGCTTCGGCTTCCAACCGGGGTACTTCTTCAGCACGGACGGCGGGACGTCGAACGGCGTGCCGCACACCTCGCAACGGAACTTCGACATGCTGCCCTGGGCCAGTCCGGGATGAGTCGGGCTACAGCTCGCGGCGCACGCGACGGCCGAACGCGGGCTGCGCGCGGTCGCCGCCCGCGAGGACGTACGACAAGAGGTCGAGGATCTCGTCGCGCTCGAGCACGTTCAAGAGCCCCTCGGGCATCGACGACAGCGGCGACGGCTCGCGCTCGGCGATCTCGTTGGGGTGCAGCTCGACGCGCCGGTCCGGCGGCGAAGCGAGGCGGAGCACGAGCGCGTCCGCGTCGTCGCGCTCGATGCGGCCCGCGAGCAGCTCGCCGTCCGCCGTCGTGACGAGCGTGTCGCGGTACTGGTCCGAGATGACGCTCGAGGGCCGCGCGATCGCCTCGAGCAGGTCGCGCGGCGCGAAGCGGCCGCCCGCGCCCGTCAGGTCCGGCCCGTGGCTGCCGCCCTCGCCGGCGATGCGGTGGCACGCGCCGCACGCCGCGCGCTCGAACGCGTCGCAGCCCCGCTCGAAGTCGCGGCCGGCGCGCAGCGCGCCGAGCTCGCGCTCGAGCTCCTCGAACGTCCACGCGCGCACGAAATGCGCCGCGCCCGCAGCGGTCGCGACCGCCGGAGCCGCGACCGCGGCGCGCGCGCGGGTCCACGGCGCTCCGACGTTCGCCTCGAGATCCGCGTCGATCGCGTCGAGGTACGCGCGGAAGCTCGCGCCGCCGCGGTACGTCGAGCGCGCCTGGGCGAGCCAGGCTGCGAAGCGGCGCAGCGCGTCGCTCGTCCACCCGGCCCGCGCGTTGCGCAGCGTGAACGCGTACCCGAGCCGCTCCTCTTGCGTCGCGGCGCGCTCGAGGCGCTCGAGCGCGCGCGGGACGGCGCTCGGCTCGCCCAGGTGCACGAGCAGGGCGCACAGCTCGCGCTCAAGCGCGCCGTCGCCGCGCGCGCCGAGCTCCGCGAGCCGCGCCGCCAGAGCGGCGGACGGACGGCCGCCGCGCGCGAGCGCGACCGCGAGAACCCGCAGCGCCCCGGCGCGGCGATCGTCGTCGTACGTCTCGAGCGGGAGCGCGGCGACGCGTGCGACGACGCGGTCGGCGTGGAGCTCGGGCTGCGCGCGCACGAGCGCGAGCAGCGCCTCGATCGCGGCGCGCGGCCGCGTCTCGGCGAGCGCGCGCTCGGCCCACTCCGCCGCGTCCCGGTGCTCGAGCGCGACGCGCGCCGCGTGGCGCACGAAGCGGTCGGCGGAGTCGAGGTGCCGCCACAGGTCGCCGAGCTGCCCGGGCGCGCCCGGGCGGTGCAGCGCCTCGAGCTCGCCGCGCAGCGCGAGCGCGTCCGCCGGCGTCGGCTCCGCGCCGCCGCCGTCACGCTCCTCGCCGACCCATGCGCTGCCGACCCATGCGATGCGGTACAGCCCCGACTGCACGTTGCGGCCGCCGGTCGTCACCCACAGCGCGCCGTCGGCTCCGACGGCGAGGTCGGTGATCGGGAACGGCGTGCCCGACGCAAAGAGCTCGGCGCGGCCGCGGAAGCTCGCGCCGTCGGGCTCGAGGTGCACCGCCCAGAGGCGACCGTACGCCCAGTCGGCGGCGAAGAGCGCGCGGCGCCAGCGGGCCGGGAAGCGCGTGCGCGTTCCGAACGTCACGCCGGTCGGCGAGCCGACGCCGAGCTCGCAAGCAGCCGGCAGCGTGTCGGGCCAGCGCGCGGACCACTTGCCCGATCCGTGCCGCCAGCCCCAGTCCGCGCCGCTCACGACGTGCAGCACGCGCGTCGGCCGGTACCACGGCAGCCCGACGTCCCACTCCATGTCGGAATCGAACGTGAACGCCTCGCCGCGCGCGTCGAACGCGAGGTCGTACGCGTTGCGCAGGCCGATCGCGACGATCTCGGCCCCGCGACCGTCGAGGTCGGTGCGCACGATCGTGCCGCCGGGCGCGAGGCGGCCGACCGCGTGCCCGTTCGGATCGTCGAGGCGCGGCAGGAGCTGATCCTCGGCGGCGTGGAGCGCGCGGCTCGGCGCCCGCGGCGGCTCGGTGTGGTTGCCGAGCGCGAGCCAGAGCGACCCGCCATCGGGGCCGAGCACGACGGCGTGCGGGCCGTGCTCGCCGCCGCCGCGCAACGGCAGGAGGAGCTCGCTCGCGTCGAGCGCGCCGTCGCCGTCCGTGTCGCGCGCGCGCCAGAGGCCGTGGTCGCGCTCGCCCTCGGCGACGACCGCGTAGAGGCTGCCGCGCGCCCACAGCAGCCCGTGCGCGCCGCCGAGCTCGACCGCGACGCGCTCGACGAGCGGAGCACCGCTCCCGTGCGGCGTGACGCGCCAGAGTGCGCCGTACTGATCGGACGCGAAGAAGCGGCCGCCGTCGTCGGCCGCGAGCGCGACCCACGAGCCCTGCGTGTCGCGCGGGACCGAGTGGACGAGCTCGCAGGTGAACCCCGGGGGCACGGCGATCGTGTCGCCGCTCGGCGCGCCCAGCGGCTGCGCACGCGCGCCGGTCCCGAGATCGCCCCACGGCGCGCAACCGAGCGCCCCGAGGGTCGCCGCGGCCGGCCACGCGCCGTCGTCGAAGGTCGGGTCGCTCCAGCCGCGCTCTTGATTGCCGGTCGCGCGCCAGCCGTCGCCGGTCGCCACGCGCCGCCGCCGGCCCGCGGCGTCGGTCCAGGAGAGCTCGAGCAGGAGCCCCGCGGCGCCGCCGTCGTTGCGCGCGGCGACGGCGAGCACGTTGCGGCCGGGGCGCAGCGCGGGCCCCAGGTCGAGCTCGACGGGGGTGGTCCACTCGTCGCTCGACGCGACGAGCTCGCCGCCGAGCCACACCTCGAGGTGGTTGTCCGCGGTCGCGAAGAGGCGCGCGTCGGCCGGCCCGTCGGCGGCGAAGACGCGCCGGAACCAGGCGCGCTCGCCGTCGCGCGCGACAGGACCGCTCCAGATCCAGTCGGCACGCGGCGGTGCCTCGAGCTCGCTCTGGAGGCCGCCGAACGCGGCGAAGAGGAGCGCGATCACGGGCGCTCCGCTTCCTGGGCGATCCGCGCGCGCCGCCGCAGGTGCCCGCCGAACATCGCGAGCGCGAGACCGCCGAAGGCGCGCAGCATGCCGCCGAAGAGGACGGCGTGGACGTTCACCTTGACGCGGTCGTAGCCGGGCCGCTGCGCGAACTCGCGCGCGGGCCCCTCGGGCCCGTACGCGTTCCCGAGCACGTGGAAGACGCCCCACAGGATCAAGACGATCCCCAGGGCGATCAGCACGCTGCCCGCATCGACCCGCCGCATCCGCGCATCGTAGCGCCGGGCGCGGCGCGCCGCGATCAGAGCTGGATCGTCGTCCAGGCGTCGGCCGCGCTCTCGAGCGCGTCGCGCAGCGACTCGAACGGAAGGCCGAGACGGTGGCGCGTCGCGAGGGGCACGAGCGCGTCGGGATCGGGCGTCTCCTCGGAGCGCGCCGCGTTCGCGACCTTGTCGGCTGTGCGCACGACGAGGATGTTCGGGTTGTCGCGCGCGCTCTCGACGTCGCCGTGGTGCAGACGGATCGCCGCGACCACGGCGCGCGGCAGCTTCCAGTGCGCGGCGACCATCGCGCCGATGTCGGCGTGGCTGAAGCCGAACGTGCGCTCCTCCGCGAGCGCCAGCGGCATCCGCGCCAGGCGCGCCTTGTAGATCGCGTTCAAGTAGTCGTCGCCGCACCCGTCGAGGAACACGATCTTGCCGATGTCGTGCAAGAGCCCGCACGTGTAGAACTCGTCGGGATCGAGCGCGAGCGCCGCGCGGCACTCCTTCGCGATGCTCTGCGACACCTGCGCCGTCAGCACCGCGTGCTTCCACACGAGCGCCGGATCGAAGTCCGGCGAGCCGGCGAGATGCTCGTACCGGCCGATGAGCGAAGCCTGCAGGACGATGTTCTTCAGCGTCGACGAGCCGAGCACGACGGCGGCGCGCTGGATGCTCACCACCTGCTCGGTCTGGCCGTAGTACGCGCTGTTCGCCATGCGCAGGACCTTGGCCGCCATCGAGGCGTCCTGCGTCACGACGGCCGCGATCTCCGGCATCCCGGCGTTCGGGTCGTCGAGAAGAGCATTGATCCGCGCGACGACCGACGGGAGCGTCGGGATCGTCACGGTCTCGAGGATCTGCTCGATCCTGTCCTTGGTTCGCATCGGAACGACGGGGAGGGGACGTCTGTTCTATCGACGCCCGGCGCCGCGCACTGATGACCTGCCGGTCTTTCGCCGCGGACGGAAAAGGATTCCGCCGCCTGCTCCTCGGCCCCGCGGCCTCCCGCCAGCGCGGACGCCAGCGCGGAACGTCGACGCCAACCCGAGGTCGGAGAACAGCGCGCGCCGCTTGGCCGCCCTGCCGTCGACCCAGGACAGCGCAGCGGCGGTAGATTGGCAGCGTCCCGCCGGGCGGGATCTGACCGCTCGGCGACGTAGCGGCTGGTTTTTTTGCCGGGAAGTGCGTGACGGCGCGCGTGGCACTCGGATGGAGTGCGGATCGCGTCCCGCCCCGTCCTCAGGAGGAACTGCCATGGCGTTCGACAGGCTCCGCCCGCTCTTGCTCGCCCTTGTGGTTGCGGCCCCGGCGTCGGCCCAGACGCGGTGGGACGCGATCACCCACAACACCGTTCAGCCCGTCCTGATGGAGGGAGCGCTCCTCTTGCACGACGACGGCACGAGCGTGCGTGCATTCTCGGCCACGGCGCAGCGCTGGACGAGCGTGTCGCCCGCGGGCTCGCCGGTGCTCGGGACCGGCGACTGGACTGCGCTCCTGCGCGAGGGGAGCGGATTTCGCGCCTACAGCGCGCGGCGCAACGACAGCGCGTTCGTCAGCGACCCCTCCTCGCTGATGTACTCGAAGGTCGACGACGACGTCGCGCTCCTCGTCTTCGGCTCGGCGGGCAGTGCGAGCCGCACGGCGTACGCGTACAGCGCGGTGCACAACCAGTTCGTCCCGCTGACCTACGTGCAGACGGGGGCGACCGTCGCCGACGACATCGCGCTCTCGCGCTTCGTGATCGTCGTGCGCGACAGCGACCAGTACTGGGGTTTCTCCGCGCGCGAGGGGCAGTGGGTGTCGTTCACGACGGGCTCGCCCGGGAGCGCGCCACAAGCCGACGGCAACGTCGGTCTCGTCCAGGTGCCGTCCGTGTTCGGTCCGCAGAGCCTCGCGGCGTTCTCCGGCGTGCTCGGGGTCTGGGCGACGTCGCCGGGGCTGCACGCCGCGCCGGACGTGCGCGTCGACCACAACGTCGCGTTCGCGTGGACCGCGTCGACGGGCGGCGGGTTCCGCGGCTCGGCGTACAGCGCCTACAACGGTAGCTGGATCACGTCCGCGATCGCGCGCGTCGGGACCGGCGCGGTGCACACCGGCGACAACTTCGTCCTGCTGCGCGACGGAGGCTGGGCGGGCAACCCCGGCTTCGAGGCGATCGGCGCGCGTCCGGCGCTGCAATGGTCGACGTATGCGAACAAGAGCGTTTCGCTCTCCTTCCCGACCGGTCTCGACTACTTCATCGCGCGCGAGCTCGACCAGCCGATCGGCATCGCGTTCAGCGGCATCTGCGGCGGCGGGTTCGCGACGACGGCGTTCACGCCTCCGAGCCTCAACCTCGCGATCGGTCCGGAGCGCGTCACGCTCGGCATCGACAGCGCCAACACCGTCCGCGCGTACTCGCCCGCGACGAACGCGTTCGTGACCGGCGGCACCGTCACGGGCGCCTTCCTCTGGACGTTCGGCGATGCCGTCGCGGAGCTGATCGACCCCGAAGCGAGCGGGACGACGTTCACGGCGATGTCGAGCCGCCGGGGCCAGCTCGTCGCGAGTCCGAGCAGCGCTCCCGGCACGCTGTTCACGCACGCGACGGGCGGCTCGTTCAACGCGCACCAGCAGACGAACGGCAACGTCGGCGCGATCTGGATCTACGACGAGCGCTGCGACCGCTGGCCCGCGCCGTTCGACCCGGGCGGCGCGTCCGACATGACGCTCGGACGCAACGTGCTCGTCGCGAAGCTACAGAGCGGCGACGAACGCGTGTGGGGTTACAGCGTGCAGCGCGGCGACTGGACCACGCCGAGCGCCGCGGCCGGCGCTCCGCAGGTGCTGCCGGCCGTCGAGGAGAACGTCGCGCACTTCGTCGACGCGGCGGGCCAGCTCTGGGCCTTCGGCGCGCACGGCGACACGCACGTCTGGTACCAGTGGCCGAACGGAACGGAGTATCAGACCCGCGGCATCGGCGTCGACGGCGGGCCGCCGTCGTCGCGGCTCGGCGTCTCCATCGCTGGCGAGCCGGGCGAGCAGGCGCTGCTCCTGGCGGCGGCGAACGCGTTCTGCCCGGGCTTCCCGGTCGGCGGCTGGCAAGGCTCGTTCTGCCTCGACATCGGGACGACGATCTCGGTCGGCGCATTCGCGATCGGCGCATCGCGCACGGCGACGCTGCTCGCGACGCTCGGCACGCCGCCGGCGCCGGCGTGCGTGCGGCTCTGGCTCCAGGGCGCGTATTTCGGCGGCACGCCGGGGCTGCACTTCGGCGAGCGCTGCGACCCGATGGAGGTGTTCTAGGTCGGCCCGTGCGGGCTAGGGAACGAGCAGCAGCGGCGCCGGGTTCGTCGTGAACGCGACGACCGGCGTCGCGTCGATGACGAGCGCGGCGTGGTGCACGACGACGCCGGCGGCCGCCAGCGGGAGCGCGCCCGGCGCGAGCGTGATCGTCGCGCTCGCCTCGCCCAGCGCGTCGAGCTGGCCGACCATGCTGCTGTAGCGCGGCACGTTCGGCTCGGCGAGCACGGCGAGCGAGTACATGGTGTCGAGCACGAGCGGCACGACCAGGCCGTCGACGAGGAAGCCCGGCGCCGTGCCGAGCGAGGAGCCGATGACGACGTAGTCGTCCCCGGCGTAGTCCGCTCCGGCGCGCAGAGCGAGCGTCTGGACCCCGCCGGCCGAGAGCGAGAGCGTCGTCTGGCTCTGCGACAGAGGCATGCACGCCGACGCGGCGCAGTATTCGTAGCCCGCGCCGTCGTGCCCGTCGTCGACGTCGTGCATGCGAGCCCCGACGACGGCGCGGCCGCCTCCGAGCGCGACGGCCAGCCCGAACAGCGACTCCTCCTGCGGGTCGCCGGCGACGAGGCGCGCGGTCTCGGACCAGCTCTGGCCGACGCGCGTGAAGAGGTACGCGGCGCCGGCTTCGTCGACGCCGCTCACGTCCGTTGCGGGAGAGCCCACGAGCAGGCTCTCTCCGTCGAGGTCGACGCACGCCCCGAACTGGTTCGAGAAGACGCCGTCGCTCGCGTACAACTTCTGCTCCTGGACCCAGGCGCTGCCTTCGCGGCGAAAGACGAGCGCGACCCCGCCGGAGTTCGGATTCGTTAGCTCGTGCGATGTCGAGACCGCGATCCGCTCGCCCGCGGTCGCCACCGACAGCCCGAACGAGTAGATCTTGTCGGCGGGCGCGGGCGCGAGCGTCGCCGTCCGCGTCCAGACTCCCAGCGAGCGCTCGAACACGTCGACGAAGCCGGACGATGGCCCCCCGGGAATGGTCGTCTCCAGGGCGCCGACGACCACGCGGTCTTCCTCGATCGCGACGGAGTAACCGTACGTCGCGAAGTCGTAGGGACCCGGCATCTTCGCCTCTTGCACCCAGCCCGGTCCGCTGCGCCGGTAGACGTAGGCCGCACCTTCTTCGAAGCTCGTGCTCGGCGTGTTGTCGTGCCTGAGGGCGCCGACGACGATCGTGTCGCCCGAGATCGCCACCGCCGACCCGAACAGGTCCCCCTGATCCCCGTCGCTCGGGACGATCGTCGCGCTCGGCGTCCAGTTGAAGGTCCCGCGACGGAACAACTGCACCGCACCGGTGCTGCTGCCGAAGCCGGGGACACCGATCGCCGCGGTCTTCCCGAAGATGGCGACCGCGTACCCGAAGCGGTCGCCCGGTTGCACGCCCTCCAGCTTCGCGTCGAGCGCCCACGCGCCGCCGGGGCCGGTGCGCGCGTACACGTAGACCGCGCCGGCGTTCGTGGGCCCCGCCGACTTCGCGCCGACGAGGAGGTAGTCCTCCGAGACTGCCACCGCGTACCCGAAGTCCTCGCCGAACTCCGTGTCGTTCGACGCGAACCGGACGTCCTCGGTCACCGTCCAGGCTTGCTGCGCCGAGGGGAACGAACCCTGCGCGAACGAGGGAAGCGACGACAGCGCCGCGACGAAGACGGACAAGGCGAATCGCATGGGATCTCCTCCGGTCGGCGTCCAGGGTAACGCCGGGCTCTCGATCGGAAGACCCGCGTGCAAGACGAGGGGCGGTTTCCGCAACACGGGAGCGATCTCCCCGCCGTGACCTCGGACTCAGGCCCCTCATGCTCTCGCTCGCGCTCTGCGCCGCCACGCTCCCCGTCCCGCTCCAGGATCGCCCCACCCCGCTCACCGATGCGCTCGAGCCGAAGCTGGCCGAGCTCGTTGTGCGCCTGCTCGAGGAGCACGGCGAGCCCGGGCTCGCGCTCGTGCTCGTCGAGGGCGGCGCACCGACGCTGTGTCGCGGGTTCGGCGTCGCCGACCGCGAGAGCGGACGCGCCGTCGACGGCGACACGCTGTTCAACGTCGGCTCGATCTCGAAATCCGTCACGGCGTGGGGCGCGATGCGCCTCGTCGACGCGGACGAGCTCGCGCTCGACGCGCCCGTGGAGCTCGAACGCTGGAAGCTGCCCGAATCGGAGCACGACGCGAGCGGCGTCACCGTGCGCCGGCTCCTCCAGCACACGGCGGGCATCTCGCAGCCCAGCATCGGCGGCTACGACCTCGGCGAGCCGCTGCCGAGCATCGAGGACGAGCTCACGCGGTTCGTGCGTCTCGAGCACGCGCCCGGAACGCGGCACGAGTACTCCGGCGGCGGGTACACGCTGCTCCAGCTCCTCGTCGAGGAGACCGCCGAGCAGCCGTTCGCCGCCGCGATGCGCGACGGCGTGCTCGTCCCGCTCGGCATGACCTCGAGCCGCTTCGGCTACGACCCGGCGATCGCGGACAAGGCGGCGACGCCGTACTCGACGCGGGCCGGCGATCCCCAGACCGGGCGCTGGCGCCACCGCGCGTTCGTCGGCGTCGCGGGCGCGGCGCTGTACACGAGCGCGCGCGATCTCGGCCGCTTCCTCGCGGCGCACTGCACGGGGCCGGACGGCGAAGCGCCCGGCCGCGGGGTGCTGGAACCGGACACGCTGCGGGCGATGGCGCAGACGAGCGAGCTCTCCCCGCGCTACGGGCTGGGGTACGGCGTGCCCCCGCCGGCCGAGGGCCATGTCGTGCTGATGCACAGCGGCTCGAACATCGGCTGGCGCGCGCTCTACATGGTCCTGCCGGACCTCGGCATCGGGATCGCGGCGCTCACGAACAGCGACGGCCACGCCGCGGTCGACGGCGCGGTGAAAGCGTTCCGGGACGCGCTGCTCGAGAGCCTGCGCCCCGCGGGCGAACGCTAGCGCGCTCGCCGAGCCAGACGCCCGGGCGCGGCGGCGGCGCGCCGCAACGGGCTCGTCACGCCTCGCGCGCGATCCGGCCGCCCGGGTCGGAGTCGATCGCGCCGACGTCGGCGCTCGAGTCGGCGTCCACGTCGGCGTCCACGTCGACCGCGGCGTCGGCGTCGACATCCGGATCGACGTGGAGGGCCGCATCGGCGGCGCGCGGGAGCGGAGCGCGCGGCTCCTCGCACTCGTC
>CAZGTQ010000456.1:0-2073 GCA_964528575.1 uncultured Planctomycetaceae bacterium
CGTGTACGAGGCCGCGGTGCCCGTCGAGATCGTCGCGGGCGAGGTGACGCTGGTCGCGCTCGATTGACCGTGGTAGGCTGCCTGCCCCACGGAGGTTCCCCATGGCCCTACGCACCGCCGCTTCGCTGCTCGCCCTCGCCGCGTCGCTCTCCGCTCAGAACGTCTGGGTCGTCGACCAGAGCTCGGGGCCGGGCGCGACGCACGCCGACCTGCCCGCCGCCGTCGCGGCCGCGTCCTCGGGAGACACGGTGCTCGTGCGCAGCGGCACGTACTCGAGCTTCACGCTCGACGGCAAGGGGCTCGTCGTGACGGCGGAAGCGGGCGCCGCTGCGCGGGTCGCGGGCGTGATGATCGTGCGCAACCTGCCGCTCGGTGGCTCGGTCGTGCTGCGCGGGCTGAACACGGGGGCGGGCGGAGCGCCGGACTACGGTCTCTTGGCGCAGAGCTGCGCCGGCGCCGTGTGGATCGAGGAGTGCGCGCTCGTCGGGAGCGTCGGGACGAAGACCGATGCGGCGCGCGTCGAGGGCTGCGCCAGCGTCACGTTCGTGCGCTGCACGCTCGTCGGCGGCGACGGGAGCTCGCCGGGCGCGGCCGGCGACTCGGGCGGCGACGGCGTCGACGCGCGGGGGTCGCGCGTCGCCCTGTTCGACTGCACGGTGGGCGGGGGCGACGGAGAGTGGGGCGACGACATCGGCGGTTGGGGCGGGAACGGGCTCTCGCTGTGGATGACGAGCACGGGCTTCGCTTCGGGCTGCTCGTTCGTCGCGGGCGACGGCGGCGGCGCCGACGACGACTACGACTTCTTCACCGACCAGATCCAGTGCGGCTACTGCGGCCCCGGCGGGAGCGGCGTCGCGTTGCTCGCTCCGGGCAACGACGCGACGCTGCTCGACTGCACCTACGTGCCCGGCCAGGGCGGGATCAGCACGAGCGCGAAGGGCTGCCCGAACGGCGCTCCCGGCCAGAACGTCCTGAGCTACGACAGCCCGGTCACCGACCTCGCCGGCACGGCGCGCGGCTTTCGGCTCGACTCGCCGCGCCGCGAAGGCGAGTCGACGACGCTCACGTTCGACGGCGAGCCGGGCGACTTCGCCGTCGCGCTCGTCAGCGGCGCGCACGGCTGGACGGCGCCCGTCCCGGGCGGCGTCTTCCTCCTCGACCCGTTCCTCGTCGTGCTGCCGATCGGCCCCGTGACGCCGTCGGGGACGCTGCAAGCCGCGCTGCCGCTCCCCGCGCTCGCCGACCCGCTGAAGCTCGTCAATACGCTCCTCGCGCAGTCGCTCTTCGTCACGGCGGCGCTCGAGCTGCGGTTCGGGCCGGTGTCGGAGCTGACATTGCTCGACGCGACGCTGTAGCCGTGGCGCTCAGTAGCCGTGGCGCTCACGGTCATCGTGCGGGACGAGACGCCCGACGGAAAGACGTTGCGCGAGCTCTGCGTCGAGCTCCTCACCGAGCGGCTCACCGCGCGCGAGCTGATCCGCAGCCGCGTGTACCAGGAGGTGCAGGACCGCGGCGGCGACGTCGACTGGCGCGCGGAATTCGAGGTCGCGCTGCGCGCGTTCGAGAGCAACGGGTTCTTCCTGATCGTCGGCGACGAGCAGGTGACCGAGCTCGAGCACCAGCTCGTCGTCGGGCCCGACACGCGCGTCACGTTCCTGCGGCTCGTTCCGCTCGTCGGAGGCTGAGCGTGTCGCTGCGCGATCGCTTGCGCGGCTGGCTCGGGCGCGGCGCAGACGGTCCGGACGAGCGGCCGCCGCGGACGGACGCGCCCGTCGCGGCCGTCGCGCCCGTTGCGCCGGCGCCGCCCGCGCTCGGCGAGAGCGAGGCCGTGCGCGCGCTGCTCGACGCGCTCGAGCGCGACGCGGCCGAGGCCGGCTTCGTCAACGACCTCGGCGTCCATCCGACGGGAAGCGTGATCCTCGCGGCGTCCGGCGAGCTCCAGGTCGAGCTCGCGGTCGGCGCCATGCAGCGCAGCGCCGCGAAGCCGTCGGCGACGAGCTCGGACGACCCGTGGTGGCCGGTCCGCTGCGCGCTCGAGCTCGTCGTCAAGCGTCTCGTCGCCCGCAAGCTGCC
>CAZGTQ010000457.1:0-7580 GCA_964528575.1 uncultured Planctomycetaceae bacterium
CGTCACGCGGTCGTCCGCGGCGCCGCAGGGCCCGAGCGGGTCCCATGAGCCCGCGAGGTCGCCCTCGCGTACCTGGCGCTCGACGACCGCGCCCTTCAGCGCGACTTCCCAGGCGCGCCATGGCGAGCCGCCCATCCGGAACAGCGCGAGCGTGCCGAAGGTCCAGTAGCGGACGTCGCACGCTGCGGCGCCCGCCAGGCGTTCGCGCGCGGCGTCGACGACCGCCGCAAGGCGCTCGAGCCCTTCGAGCTGCGTCACGTCGTCGCCGCGCGCGTCCGCGACGAGCACGCGCGCGAGCAGGAGCTCCGCCGCGCGCGTCGCCGGCGCGACGCAGGCGTGGTCGGTCGCCGCCTCGCCGAGCGGTAGAGCGGCGAGCGACTCGACCCACGCCGCCGCGTCGTCGAGCACCGCCGGATCGAGCGGCAGCTGCGCGTCGCGCGCGACCGCCAGCGCCCACGCCGCCCAAGCCAGGCCCGCACCCGGCGCGGGCCAAGCGCTCTCGAGCGCATCGATCATCCGCTGGAGCGCCTCGTCCGCGGCCTCTCGCAGCAGCGGCGAGCGCACGGCGCGGTACGCCTCGCCGAGCGCCACGGCGACCAGCGCCCGTTCGCTCGGTGAAGTCGCCTCCGCCGCGTGGTCGCGCAGCCACGCAACGAGCACGCCGACCTCGTCCCGGTGCTCGCCCGCCGTCGTCGTGCTGCCTTCGCCGAGGAGTGCGAGCAGCGCGAGCGCGTTCGCGGCCACGTCGCCCACGTCCTCCGGCGCGCAGCTCGCGAGCCAGCTCGGCGATGCCCGGCGCGGAGCGTACGAGAGCGCTCCGCTCGCGCGCCGGCCGCCGCGGCGCGACCCGAACTTGCCGCCGGCGCCGCCGCCGATCCCGATCACGTCGTGGAACGCCTTCGAGTCGAACGGCGAGTCCGAGTTGAAGTCCGGGTCGTCCTCGCTCTCGGCGAAGTCGAGCTCGTCCGCGAGCCGCGGGCCGAGCCGCTCCCGCTCCTCGGGCGGCATCGCGAGGAACGACGTGTACGCGCACTGCACGCCGTGCCGCAGCGAGAGCGCGACGATCTCGCGCGTGATCTCGTCGCCGGTCGCGTGCGCGCTGCGCTCGAGCGCGGCGTAGTACGCGTCGTCGGCGAGCCCGCGCCGCAGCCGCAGCGCGTCCTCGAGGAACGCGAGCTTCTGCCGCGCGAACAGGAACGGCACGTGGTCGGCGCCGCCGGCGTCCGCGGGGAGCTCGACCGTCGTGCGCAGCCCCTTGCGCTCGTCCCCGATCGTCGCGAGCGCGGCGAACGCGACCGTGCCCGCGCCGCGCAAGCGGCCGGTCAGCGTGAGCTGCTCGCCCAAGTACGCGTCGGGCAGCGGCCGCGGCAGCACGTCGTACGCGCCGGCGCCCTCGACGACGAGCTCGAGCTCGCTCACTGCCGGCGACGCGGTGCGCGCGAGGAACGCCGTCAGCCGCGTCTCGATCTCGCCGCTCGGGCGGAACGTCTCCGCGCGCCCGCGGCCCGCTAGCGCGATACCGTGCAGGAGCGCGGAGTCGACGTCCGCGCCCACGCCGAACGCGAACACGCGCAGCCCGCGCTCGCCCGCGGCGCGCCCCGCGCGCACGATCGCCGCCGAATCGGTCTCGCCGATCGTCGGGCGGCCGTCGGTCAGGAGCACGACCGTGCGCGCACGCCCGCTCGCGGGCTCGAGCTTCGCGACGGCCGCGAGCGCGTCGCCCAGCGCCGTGCCTCCCGCCGGCTCGAACCCGCGCACGAACGCCGCGAGCCGCTCGACGTTCGCGGCGGTCGCGGCGACCGGCTCGGGCGCGAACGCCTGCACGTCCGAGCTGAAGCGCACGACGCCGACGCGATCCTCGGGCCGCAGTCGCTCGAGCAGCCACAGCGCCGAAGCCTGCGCCTGCGCGAGCTTGCCGCCGTTCATGCTCCCCGACGTGTCGATCACGAGGATCACGTCGCGCGGCACGACGCGGCCGACCAGCGCGTCCGGCGGCGTGACGACGGCGACGAAGTACGCGTCCTCGTCCGCGGAGCGGCGGAACGTGCGCACGTCGAGCCGGGGCCGCGTCGTGGCGACGCGCGCGGTGACGACGAGATCCGCGTCGAGCGTCGCGCCGCTCGCCTCGCACGACACGACGCTCTCGTGCTCGCTCGTGCGCACGACCTGCGCGTCGTCGCGCGACGCCGTCACGCCGACGAGCGGCGCCGACGAGCGCACGGTCACCGTCGCCGTGAAATCGCGCTCGGTCCGCGCCGCCTCGCCCGCGCCGGTCGCGAGCGGGACGACGTAGCGCAGCTCGCCGCGCACGAGCGGCACCTGCTCCAGCCACGACAGCTCGACGACCGTCTCCTCGCCGGGCACGACGGGGAAGACCGACAGGCGGAAGAGCTCCGCCCCGATCTGCTCGACGAGCGCGGGGTCGCGCCGGCCGCGCACGATCTCGTCGTACGCCCGCCGCGCGACCGCCCGCTCCGCGAGCACGCCGGCGTGCCGCTCGCCGCCGCTCTCGAGGGCGATGCCGATCAGCGCCGCGTCCTTCGGCACCGGAAAGACGTACACCGCCTCGAGCGGCCGCCCGTGCTGGTTGACGAACGTCTGGCGCACCGTGGTGCGCGCGAGCCCGTCCTCGACCGTCGCGACGACGCGGTGCGAGCGCACGGCGATCGCGGCGCTCCCGTCGCGCGGCACGAGCTGCGCGGCGGCATCCCGCGCGGTGACGAGAGCGACGAAGAGAGCGAGAGCCGCAGCGTGTCGGCGCATGGTCGAGCCTCCGGTCCGATGTCCCGGAGCCGAACGCGCCGCACGCGCGGCGGTTCACTCGAGATACACCTGCGCCGCGAGGAGCCAGAGCGCGCTCGCCTCGAGCGCAGCGGCGGCCGCGTGGTGCGGGCCCGCCTCCCAGGGCGGCGCACCGCTCGCCGCCATCGCGGCCCACAGCGCCCGCTCGAACACGCGCCAGCGCGAACCGCCCGCCCGGCGCATCACGTGGCCGCCCCAGAGCCAGAAGTGCGGATCGCACGCCGGCTCGCTCCCGACGCTCTCCAGCGCCGCCGCGACGAAGTCGACGCTCGGCTCCAGGAGCTCGAGCGGCGGCTGCGGCGGGTCCTCCCAGCGTGCGATCGCGATCATCAACCGCGCCCAGACGAGCTCGGCCGTGTGCGCCGCGCGCACGACGCACGGATGGTCGGCCGTCGCGCCGTCCGTGCGCGCCGCGCCCGTCACCGGCTCGACGAGCCGCAGGACGTGCTCGGCGGCGGCGTCGAACGCTCGGTCCGGCACGGCGAACCCGGCCTCGCGCGCGAACACGAGTCCCTCGACGACCTCGCCGAGCCCCGCGCCCGGGGCGGGCCAGCCCTGCTCGAGCGCGCGCACGAGACACGCGCTCGCCGCCTCGCCGCAGTGGCGCGCGAGCGGCGAGCCGACGCGGAACGCGACGATCGCGAGCACGCGCGTCGCGAGCGCCTGGTCGCGCAGGAACGTCGGGCTCGCGCGGTCGCCGAACGCGCCCGTCGCCCGATCCTGCAGAGCGCAGAGCCGGCGCAGACTCTCCGCGATGAGCTCGTGGTGCGGTCCCGCGACGGGCGAGCCGCCCTGCTCGAGCAGAACGAGCAAGCCGAGCGCCTCCGCTCCGGCGTCCGCTCCGCCCTCGGCCAGGCGACCCGCGAGCCAGCGCGTGCCGTCCGCGACGACGCGCCGCACGTCCGCGCCAGCCCCGCGCAGGGCGTTCGGACCGCCGCGGCGCGAGCCGTACTGGCCTTGCGCGGCCGGCTCGTCCGCGGCGCCGGAGCCAGCGCTCGGCGCAACCGCCGCGACCGCCGCGACGAAGGCCGCTCCCGCGCCGCCCGCCTCGAGCGCGAAGCTCGTGCGCATCGAGCCGACGCCGTGCGCGAGCGACGTCGCGACCAGCTCGTGCGACACGCGCTCGGCGCTCGCGGGGAAGCCGTCGGCGAGCGCGGCCGCGTACGCATCGCCGAGCCGCTCGCGCAGCGCGAGCGCGCGCTCGAGCGCGGCCTTGCGTTCGAGCCCGCACGCGAGCCGCACGAGCTCCGACCCGCTCGGCTCCCGCCCGACGTCGGTCGCCGCGCGCAGCCCGCCGACCGTGAACGTCGCCGCGCCCGCGCCGCGCAGGCGCCCGGTGAAGACGAGCTGCTCGCCCAGACGCGCGTCGGCCGGCGTCGCGGGCAGCACGTCGTACGCCTCGAGCCCCTCGACGCGCAGCTCGGCGCGCGGGAGCACGACGAGAGCGCTGCGCGCGAGCAGCGCCGCGATCCGCGGTTCGATCGACTCCAGCGCGGAGACGCTGTCCGCGCGCCCGCCGGACGCCGCGGCGACGGCGTGCAGCAACTCCGCGTCGGCTTCTTCGCCGAGCCCGAGCGCGGCGATCCGCACGCCCGCGTCGCCCGCGGCGCGCGCGAGCTCGATCGCGCGCGCCCGTTCGGCGTCGTCGAGCGCCGGCGTCTCGGCGACGACGAGCAGCGCCGCGCGGGCGCGCCCGGGAGCCTCCGGCAGCTCGCTCAGCGCCTCGAGCGCCTCGACGAACGCGTACCGTCCCTGCGCCTCGGTGTCGCGCACGTACTGCGCGACCTCCTCGCGGGCCTCGCTCGTCGCCTCGACCGGCTCGGCCGCGAAGCTCTTGATGCGCGACGCGACGCGCAGCACCGAGATGCGATCCTGCGGGAGCAAGTCGTCCAAGAGCAGCAGTGCGGCGCGTTGCTGCCGCTCGATCCGCTCGCCCTGCGTCGCGCGCGAGGCGTCGAGCGCGAGGATCACGTCGCGCGGCGCGACGCCGCCGAGCATCGCGTCGCCCGCCGTCAGCGTCGCGACGAACCACGCGTCCTCGCCGGGCGCGGCGCGGAACGTGCGGACGTCGAGGCGCGGCTCTTGCGCACGCACGGAGCTCGTGACGACGAGCTCGCCCTCCGGCGCGCCTTCGAACGTGACGATCGCCTCGTGCTCGCCCTGCCGCACGACGTGCGCACGCTCGTGCGACGCGGCGACGTCGAGCAGTGCCACGGCCGAGCGCAGCGTCACCTCGGCCGACGCGCTCGCGCCGCGCAGCGCGCACGCGAAGCGACGCTCGCCGCCGACCAGCGGAACGGGCTCGATCCAGACGAGCTCGAGAACGCTCTCGCCGGCCGGGAGCTCGAGGGCTCCAGCGGCGTCGCGCTCGACGAGCTCGCCCTCGACGCGCCCGCCGCCGCGCTCGAGCGCGACGCCGACGAGCGCCGCGCTCGCGGGCAGCCGGAGTGCCGTTTCGAGCGGCGCGTCCAGCGCGTACGTCTCGCGCACGGTGACACGCGCGAGCCCGTCCTCGACGAGCGCGACGACGTGTTGGGAGCGCGGCGCGAGCTGCGCCGTCGGTTGCGCCGCGGCGAGCGCGACAGCGAGCGGAACGAGGAGCGAGTGAAGCATGGACGAGCCTCCGCGAGAAGGTGAGCGTGTAGGGTACCGCCCCTGTGACGCGCCGGTGACACTTCGCGCGCGCCGCGATCCGTACGCTCGGCGCATGCGGCTCGCTCTCCTCGCTACAACGGCGCTGCTCGGGTCGTGCGCTGCGCTCGCGCCGCGCGTGCTCCGCTCGTTCGAGGGCACAGGCGACGACCACCTCGGCGTCGCGCTCGCCGGACCGGGCGATCTCGACGGCGACGGGCGTGCGGATCTGTTGCTCGGCTCGGTCCAGGGCGCATTCACGACGTACGGGCCCGGCTACGTCCGCGCGGTGAGCGGCGCGAGCGGAGCGACGCTGCACGTCGCGCGCGGCCGCGACGACGAGGACGGCTTCGGCGAGACGATCGTCGCGCTCGGCGACGTCGACGCGGACGGCTTCCCGGACTACGGCGTGCCAGCGGTGCGCTCGTGGTCCGCGTACGTGCGCATCGTGTCGGGTCGCACGGGCGGTACCCTGCGCGAAGTCCCGGCCGAGTTCTGGGACGGCGACGTGGCGCCCGCCGGCGACCTCGACGGGGACGGACACGCGGACGTGCTCGTCGGCTCGGACGGCACGACGAGAGCGCTGTGCGGAGCGTCGGGAGCGGAGCTGTGGAGCGCCGCAGCCGTCCCGCTCGGTCCCGCGGGCGACGTGGACCGCGACGGGGCGGGCGACGTGCTGCTCGTGCCTGTCGAGACGTGGACGCTCGGGCCCCGCGCGCCGTACGCGCTCGTGTGCTCCGGCCGCGACGGCCGGGTGCTCGCGGAGCTCGCGATGACCGACGCCGGCGCGCGGCCCGAGGCGAGCGCGTGCGCCGACCTCGACGGCGACGGCGTCGCGGAGGTGCTCGGCGTGCGCGGTGCGCGCGCGTTCGTCGCGTCGGCGCGCACCGGCGCCGTGCGCACGTGGGTCGACGGGTTCCGCGGCATCGCCGACGTGCGCGCGGCGGGGGACGTCGACGGCGACGGCGCGGCGGACCTGCTCCTCGAGCTCGGGCGCGCGCTCGGAGACATTCCGCTGCTCACGTTCGGCTTGGGCATCGCGTCGGGCCGCGACGGAAGGCCGCTCGTCGAGCTGCGCCAACGGCCGTTCTTCGGGCACGGCGTCGCGAGCGCGCTCGGCGACGTCGACGGCGACGGGCGGGCCGAGGTCGCGGCCACCGACGCCGACGGCGGACACGCGGGCCGCGTGCACGTCGTAGGCTTCGGCCGCTGAGCTACGGCCTGCGGGTGCCAGCGCAGGTCGAGGAACCAGGCGGGCTCGATCACCAACGAATGCGAGCTCGTGTGATCGCGACGAAATCGCGTTCGCACGAGCTCGCTCTGTCTCTTACGACGGGCGGCCGGCGGATCAGAACGGGCAGCCGGCCTCGTTGAAGGCCTCGAGCACGTCCTTCAGGCTCTCGAGCGTGCCGTTGTCGCCGGCGAGCAGCGCCTGCTGGACCTGGGCGAGGACCTCGGCCTCGCTCAACGGATAGTTCGTGCCCGGGTGCGACGCGTTGAGCAACGCCGCGACGTAGTGCGCGCCGAACGCGCCGAGCTGGCCGAGCGAAGCGACCTGGTGCAGCGTCTCGTTCGGGTCGAGGAAATCGACGCCGAACACGGTGTCGAAGTCGTCGCCGGGCGCGTAGGGGGTCTCGGCCCACTGGCTCTGGTGGTTCTTCCAGTAGCCGGGCGTGCAGCCGTTCGGCTGACCTCCGCCCGAGCAGACGTTGTTCGGGTCCTCGACGAGGAGGACCGTCGGGTTGGACAGGCAGAACGTCTGCGTGGCGAAGTCGTACGACGCCGCCTGGGTGTAGAGCGTGGCGATCGCGAGCAAGCGCAGGCAGCCGAAGTTCGGGTCGACGATCTGGGCGTTGCCGTCGAGCCCCGTCACGACCGCCTCGAAGAAGGCCAGCGGCCCGAAGCCGAGGTCGATCGAGCCCAGCCCCGGCACGACGGTCGGCCCCGGGTCGACGTCGAAGCCGACGAAGACGAGCGTGCCGGGCGCGGCGCTGATCGTGAGGGTGACCGGTTGGTTCACCTCGTAGAGCGCCTGGTCGTACGCGATCGAGACGGGAATGCCGCCGGCGTGGGCCGCCGCGGCGCACAGGGAGAGCAGACAGGGGGCGAGCAGGCGAGACTCGAACATGGTGCGCATCGGGTTCCTG
>CAZGTQ010000458.1:0-6814 GCA_964528575.1 uncultured Planctomycetaceae bacterium
CCGCGACGACGCGCGAGACCGCGGTCCTCTGCGACGTGCTCGCCGCCGAGGGCGTCGAGGAGCCCGACGTGCTGCTGGCGTACCCGCTCGTCGGCCCGTCGCTCTCCCGCCTCGGCACGATCGCCGCAGCGCACCCGCGCACGCGCCTCTCGGTGCTGTGCGAGGACCCGGCGCTCGTCGCCGCGATCCCCGAGCAGGTCGGCATCTTCGTCGACGTGAACCCGGGGATGAACCGGACCGGCGTCCCGCTCGAGGACCGCAGTCGCCTGCGCGAGCTCGTGCGCGCGGCGGGCTCGCGCCTCCGCGGCCTGCACTTCTACGAGGGTCACCTCCACGACCGCGACCTCTCGACGCGCCGCGACCGTGCGCACGCCTGCTACGACGAGCTCGTGCGGCTGGTGCGCGACCTGCGCGCGGACGGTGCGCACGTGGCGGAGATCATCACGAGCGGCACCCCCCAGTTCCTCCGCGCCGCGACGTTCCGCGCGTTCGTCGAGCCGGAGGGGACGCCGCTCGAGGGCCTCGTGCACCGCGTCTCGCCCGGGACGGTCGTCTTCCACGACGCGCGTTCGGAGCGCGAGAACCCGGACCTGGGCCTCGCGCCCGCCGCGGTCATCCACGCGCGCATCGTCAGCCACCCGGCGACCGACCTCGCGACCTGCGACGCGGGCTCGAAGTCGATCGCGGCCGAGGCGGGCGATCCGTGCGCGGTCGTGCTCGGCCGCCCGCGCTGGACGGCGCTGCCGCCGAGCGAGGAGCACCTGCCGCTGCGCGTGCCTCCGGCCGAGCGGCCCGCGCGCGGCGAGAGCGTGTTCCTCATCCCGCTGCACGTGTGTCCAACGGTGAACCTCGCCGAGGAAGCGCTGCTCCTCGACCGCGGCCGCCTCGTCGACGTGGCGAGGGTCAGCGCGCGCGCCCACGAGCTGCGCGGGTGACCCGGAGCCGCCGGCCAGCCTGCGTTCCACCCCAACACAGCGCGCCGCGCGCGCTCGAGGCGCTCCGAGCCGCGCTCGCAGAAAGCGGGTCACCGCCCCCCCCGCGCGGGCGCGCACGTCCGATTCCGGCTTCGCTGGGCTCGGGCGGCTCGCGGCGTCGGGTCGCGCAGCTCGCGCCACGCCAGGAGCATCGCCTTCGCGCCGCCGCTCCTTCTTCCATCAGGCGGACCGGGCGAGTCGGCGATCCGTTGCACTTCGTGGCGGAAAAACGAGAGGCACTCGAGAAGTGGGAGCTGGGGCAGGCCCCCCCGGTCAGTGCCGCGGCGGCTGCGGCTCGCGCTCCTCGGCGCACGGCGCGGCCGGCGAGCTCGACCCGGCGCCGTCGACGGCGCCGAGGGCGCGTAGGGCGCGGCGGACCTCGCCGAGGCACGGGGCGCGGCCGCCCGACATGCCCTCGTCGTCGGCGACGAGCAGAGCGCGCTCGTCGAGCACCCACTGGCGCAGGATGGCGCACTTCTGCTCGAGGTCGAGTCGGTCGCTGCGCAGCACCTGGGCTGGGAACTCGAAGTCGAGGCGGCTCATTCCCGCTCCTCGGCCCTGGAGCGCCGACTTCAACCCGCGTCTTCGACGATCTGCGCGAGCTGGCCGTCGCCGACCGTGTAGTGCAGCGTCGCGAACGAGACGGACGGGAAGCGCCCGCGCAGCTCGTGGGCGTGGAGCACGACGGCGCCGATCGGGTCGATGCGGTGCCACCTGGCGGCGTTCTCGTTGAAGAAGGCCTCGGCGCTCGCCTCGTCCCAGTCGGTGTTCTCGACGAGGCCTTCGACGAAAGCGCGGCGCACGTGGGGCAGGCGCTTCATCGCGCAGTCGTCGTGGCTGACCAGCGCGACGTGGCGCAGGCGCGCGACGGAGACGGCGAATGCGACCTGGAACAAGGCCGGCCTGCCGAGGTTGACGCCCGCGGAGCGCAGCTCGAACGCGGCTCCGGGCGGCAGGGAGAGCCGGATGCGGCTGTCGATGCAGGTCGCGATGAAGAGTGTGGGAGCCGGGCCGACGGGGAACGGCCGCCCCAGGTTCTGCGCGAGCAACAGATCCTCCACCGGCGTCCCGCGGTGCTCGTCCACCACGTCGCTCGCCTCGAGGACCGGTACCAGTCGCCGCTCGATCGTCTCGTCCTGGTTGCTCGTCACGCGTGCCACGGGCGCGGAGATGGTAGCGGATCGGCGGCCGGATGGAGCCCGTCGCCGCTTCGTGGCCTGATTCAGGCCATACGGACCGCGTCGCCGAGCGCGGCTGCGCCCCCCCTCGAGGCGCGCCCGCGATGCGGGACAACACGCGGGCCCGCGCACCAAGTCTAGGTTCTAGGTTCCAGGGCTTTGTTCCAGCTCTAGGTCCAGGTCTAGGACGCGTCGAGGGGCGGCGTGCCCGCCGAGCGCGCGCTCATCTCCTCGTACGCGACCGCGATCAGACGCCCCACCTCGTGCTCCTCGTCGACGACCACGTGCGCGCCTGCGTCCTGCAGCTCCCGCAGCGCCCGGTGGAAGCGCGCTCGCACGAGCACCAAGACCTCCGGCGCGTGCAGCCGCACGTACCGCACGACCTGCAACGCTGTGTCCGTGCCCGGCACCGTCACGACGACGAGCACGGCGCGCGCGATCCCCGCGTGCTCGAGGACGTCGGGGTAGAGCGCGTCCCCGATCACCGCCCCGTGGCCGAGGATGCGCGCGTCGCGGGCCGCGGCCGGGTTCTGGTCGACGACGACGACGTAGCAGCCGAGCTCGGCCACGCGCTCGGCCGCCGCGCGCCCCGCCGGACCGAAGCCGATGACGATGCCCACGTCCCGCCGCTCGGCCTCCCCGTCGGCACCGGCGCCGCTCGCGGGGACGGCGCGGCTGAAGCGCGCCGCGATCCGCGGGCCGAAGCTCACCAGGTACGGAGTCGCGATCATCGACAACACGGTCGTCGAGACGACGAGCATGAACACGTCCTCGTCGAACAGCGAGCCGCGCGCGAGCGCCGCGAGCACGAAGGAGAACTCGCCGATCTGCCCGAGACAGATCCCGGCGGCGAGCGCGCTCTGCGATCGCGTCCCGAACAGCCGCAGCGCGACGTAGACGAGCGCGGCCTTGCCGATGACGACGAGGAGCAGCACCGAACCGACGAGAGCCGCGTTCGTCAGGATCCATCCGGGATCCGAGAGCATGCCCATCGCGGTGAAGAACAGCGTGAGCAGCAGCGTCTTGAGCGCCGAGACGTCCGCCCGCACCTGGACGGCGAACGGCGACTCGGCGAGCAGCATGCCGGCGACGAACGCGCCGAGCGCGGGCGACACTCCGGCGGCGTGCGCAGCGACTCCCGAGCCGAGGCCGGAGACGAGCGCGACGAGCAGCGGGAGCTCGCGGTTCGTGCTCATCGGCCCCGTCTCGAGGAGCCACGGGACGACTTGGTTGAACACGACGTAGAGCGCCCCGACCAGGACGAGCCCGATCGCGATCGTGCGCACGACGCCCCACGCGATCTCGCCAGGCGTTCCGCCGCTCACGAGCACGCTCACGACGAGGACGAACGGCACGACGGCCATGTCCTGCACGAGCAGCACGCCGAGCGCGCGCTCGCCGTGCACGCTCTCGACCTCGCCGCGCGCCGCGAGCACGCGCAGCACGCACGCCGTGCTGGAGAACGCGCACGTCCCGCCGAGCGTCACAGCGGCCGCGGGCTCCAGCCCCGCGGCGAGCGCGAACGCCGCCGTGACCGCGGTCGTGCCGAGCACCTGCACGGTGCCCGAGCCGAGGGCGACGCGTCCCATCGCGCGCAGCCGCGACCAAGAGAACTCGAGCCCGATCGCGAACAGGAGCAGCGCGACGCCGAGCTCCGACACCGCGAGCACCTGATCGCCGCTGCGCACGACGTGCAGCACGTTCGGACCGAGGAGCACGCCGGCGAGCAGGTATCCGATGATCGCGCTCTGCCGCGCCCTCTCGAACAAGCTCCCCAGGAGCGCGCCCGCTCCCAGGAGGATCACGATGTCGAGCAGGACCTGCTGGATGTCCACGCGCCGCCGAGGATAGAGCTCGCGCGCGCGCGAATCGCGCGGCAGCGCGCGTAGCCCGCGAAGAAATCCAGCCCGGTCGCACGACCGGCGCCCCGCCTACCGCTCGACGCGCCCTTCCTCGGGGTGGAGCTCGACCTCGGTGCCGCGGACGCGAGCGACGATGCGCGCGCTCTCGACCCGCACGTCGTCGACCGGACCGAGCCGCACCTCCCACAAGAGGCCCGCGCTGTCGTCGAACATGCAGACGCCGTTCTTGCACCACAGGACGTACGCGTCCGACGCGCGCAGGATCCCTCCGTACAGGCCGCCGAGAGCGCCGATCGCGCGCCGCGTCGTGCCGTCGAAGTCCACCCGCGCACCCTCGCCGTCGAGGTCGGCGCCGCAGTGCGGGCAGCGGTCCTGGACCGATCCGAACACCGCCAGGCAGTTGGGACAGCTCACGAGCTCCATCCAGCGAGTCTAACCCTCGACCCCGAGCGCGCACGCCGGGCTGAAATCGAGGAGCAGCCGACTTGCGTCTTCGATGCTACTCTGCGCTCGGCGCCGCGGGACCCGCTCGCAATCGGCCCGGCGCAGATGAGGAAACGGAGGAGGAGCACGGATGTCGGCAACCGCCCTGCGCAGGGAGCTCCTGCGCGTCGTGGAGTCCCAGTTGCAGCGCGACGACCCGCCCGAGGTGCGCGCGACGCTCGAACGCCTGGTCCGCGACGGCTGGTCGCAGCGGGAGGCGAAGCGACTCATCTCGCTCGCGCTCGGTCACGAGACGTACGCGATCGTCGGGCTGCAGCGGGCCTTCGACGCGGGCAAGTACGCGCAGGCCTTGCGCGCGTTGCCGCGGCTGCCCCGCGCAGCGCTCTGAGCGGCGAACGCCGCATCGGATCCGGTAGTCGATCAGGAAGCCAGCCGGCGCGCGACCGCGAAGCCCGCGCCGGCGGCGAAGAGGCCCAGCGCGACGTGCGCGCCCACGTAGAGCGCGGCGCGCGCGAGCGCATCGGCGCGCCAGAGCACGAGCGTGTCCCAAGCGAACGCCGAGTACGTCGTGAAGCCGCCGAGCACGCCGACGAACAGGAACAGCCGCGTGAGCGGTCCGCAGAGCTCGCGCGCCTCGCTCCAACCGCCGAGGAACCCGATCGCGAGACATCCGGCGACGTTCACGACCAGCGTGCCCGCTGGAAACGTCGACGCCGGCGCCAGCCGGGCGACGCCGACGAACGCGGCGTAGCGCAGCACCGCGCCGAGGAAGCCGCCGGCTCCGACTGCGAGGACCTGCTGCAGCGCGAGCGCTCCCATCGCCGCGCATCGTCGCGTCGCGCGCGGCTGGAGTCCACCGTCCTGCGCTCCGTCACTCCGTCTTGCGCACGTGCACGCGCAGGCTCGCCCACTCGAGATCGTCGAAGCGGCCCGTCGCCGCGTGCACGGCGAACGAATCGACCATCGTCCAACCGTCGCGGCGCACCTCGAGTCGCGCCGGGCGGCGCGCGAGCTCGACCGGGAGCACGCCGAGCGCGCTGGTCGCGCCCATCGACGCTCCGTCGAGCAGCACTTCGACGCCCGCGACCGGGGCGCCCGTCTGCTCGTCGAGCACGACGACGTGCGCGCCCCATCCGGGCTCGAGCGCGAGCTCGAGCCCGGCGCGCCCGTCGACCGCGGGCAGCGCGGAGCGATCGCCCCAGACCGGAGCGTAGCCCTCCGCGCGGGCCGTCCAGAAGAACGCCGCATCGAGCGGCACGCGCTCGGCGACGACGTCGCCGTGCGGCCGGTCGTGGGCGAGCAGCGGCCGGAGCGCCGGCGTCCACCACGTGAAGTCGGCGAACGGGATCGGCTTGCGCGTGCGCGCGTCGCGCGCGCGCAGCTCGATGTCGGTCAGGGGAACCGCGTCGTCGAGGAACAGCCGCAGATCCTCGTCGCCCGGCCGCGCGCGCAGGTCGGCCGGCTCCCAGGGGAGCAGCTCGTCGGGGAGCACGCGCACGCGGTACGTTCCCTCGGCGACGTCCTCGGCGCGAAAGCGTCCGACGCGCGCGCCGTCCGGGCCCGACCACGCGACGTCGCAGCGAAAGCGCGCGAGCCCGTCGCTCTCGTGGAACAGCCAGACGCGCTGCGTGCGCTCGAAGGTCCCGCTCGCGCTCGTCAGCGTTCCGCCGATCGCGCCCGCGCCCGGAAGGCCCTCCAGCTCGACGAGCGGCGTCGCGGTCTCGCCCGCGACGGCGCGGACGCCCAGCTCCGCCTTGGCGAAGCCCGGCGCGTAGGTGTACAGCCGATACTGCCCGTCCGGGAGGGCGCGGAAGCGGAAGCGCCCCTGCTCGTCCGCGACCGTCAGGAGCGAGTCGCGCAGCGCGTCTCCACGCCGCTCGCCGGCCGGCCACGTCAAGTGGACCACGGTCCGGAACGGCAGCGGTCCCGCGCGCGTCGCGATGCGGCCGGCGACGGCGCCGCGGCGCTCCAGCCGCAGCTCGACCGGCTCCGGCGCGCGCCCGGTGACGCCCGCGACCTGCGCGCGGGCGAACCACAGCCCGTCGCGGCTCGCGACCGTCAGCTCCCACGGGTCGCCCGCGCCGACGGTCAACATCGACCGCGCGGGAAAGCGCACCCACGGCTGCGGCCCGTCGGCGCGCACGTGCGCCGGCGCGGGGTAGCGCTCCATCGTCCCGTGCAGGTTCTGCTCGTGCGAGCGGCCCGCGAGGCACGCGACGAGATCGCCCGCGGCGATCCCGCCGGAGAGCGCGAGCGCGAGCTCGTACGTCGGCCCGACGCGCACGGTGAGCTCGGCCGCGGCGTCGGGCGCGTGCGCGTAGGGAACGACGCGCACCGGATCGGCGTCGGGATGGTC
>CAZGTQ010000459.1:0-4852 GCA_964528575.1 uncultured Planctomycetaceae bacterium
GCTATCCGGCGCGCCGCTATCCGACGAGCGGGAACCGAGCGAGCGAGACGTACTGCGCCCGGCGGCCGCCGCCGCCCGGCGTCGACTCGACCAGGTGCACCGCGTCCGGCGTCCAACGTCCGTCGAACGGGAGCGTCCAGAACGCGTCGGGGATCGGCGGCCGCGGCGGGCGCCGGCCCCGCGCGCGCACGCGCGCCACGGTCAGGTGCGGCGCGAGCGGCTGCGGGTCCGCCGCGTCCAGCCCCGCCCGCGCCGCCGCCGCGACGACCCGGGCGCGCAGCGCGGCGAGCTCCCCCGCCCGCTCCTCGCCCAGGCCCACCCACAGGACTCGCTCGCGCGCCCGCTGTGGAAAGGCCCCGGCGGCGCCGAGCGCGAGCCGCGGGGCGCGGGCGCCGTCGAGCTCGGCCGCCAGCGCCGCCGCGAGCGGCTCGACGCGCTCCTCGGCCACCGCGCCCAGGAACAGCAGCGTCAGGTGCACCTTGTCGGTCGGGACGAGCTTCAGCGCGTCGCCCGGCGCGTCGAGCCTCTCGGCGAGCGCCGCGCGCACCGGCCCCGCGACCGCGTCCTGCAGCGCAGCGTCGGGCACGAGCGCCACGAACAGCCGCCGCTCGCCCATCGCTCCCCGCGTCTACAGGCTCAGGATCGAGTGCAGCTCGTTGAACCGCGTCTCGACGTCGCCGCGGTCCTTGGCGGCGAGCTGCTCGATGCTGAAGCCCTCGACGCAGAACGACGCGGTCACCGTGCCGTAGAGCATCGCCCGCCGCATCGTCGCCGGCTCGGTGTTGCGCGCGCTCGCGATATACCCCATGAAGCCGCCCGCGAACGCGTCGCCGGCGCCGGTCTGGTCGACGACCTCGGACACGTGATAGGCCTGCAGCGCGAAATGGACGTCGGAGCCGACCGCGAACGCGCCGTGCTCGCCCTTCTTCAGGATGACGAGCCGCGGTCCCATCTCGAGCACCTTGCGCGCCGCGCGGATCAGGTTCCGCTCGCCCGAGAGCATGCGCGCCTCCTCGTCGTTCAGCACGATGCCGTCGACGCGCCGCAGGAGCTCCTTCAGGTCGTCGAGCGCGATGTCGATCCACAGGTTCATCGTGTCCGCCATCGTGAAGCGCGCTTGCTCGCACTGCGCGAGCGCCTTCAACTGGACGGCGGGAGCCGCGTTCGCGAGGAACACGTACTGCGCGCCGCGGCGAGCCGCCGGCACTTTCGGGTCGAAGTGCTCGAGCACGTTGAGCTGCGTCTCGAGCGTGTGCCGCGTGTTCCAGTCCGCCTCGTAGCGGCCGGCCCAGCGGAACGTCTTGCCCTCGGCGACCTCGACGCCGCTGCAGTCGACGCCGCGCGCCTCGAGCGCCTCGATCGGCGCATCGGGGAAATCGGTCCCGACGACGCCGACGAGCGACACCGGCCCGAAGTAGCTCGCCGCGGTCGCGAAGTAGGTGCCGGAGCCGCCGAGGCAGTTCTCGCGGCGGTCGTAGGGCGTTTCGACGGAGTCGAAGGCGATCGTGCCGACGGCGAGGAGGGACATGCGCTGGGGTCGGGGGGCGGGGGGCGGCCGGGGGGTGGCGGGGAACGGGAGCGGCCCGAAAGCAAGCGGCTCGGGCGCGCCCGAGCCGGCGACCATTGGAGAGGCGTGCGCGCGCGCGGTCAAGCGGGCCGCTCTTCCGCGCCCTCGACTTCGAGCTCCTCGATCTCGTGCATCTCGGCCTTCGTCCCCGGCGTCAGCAGGAAGAGCCCGCCCGCGAGCCCCATCGCCATCTGGCACAGGCGGAACGTGACGCTGACGGCGACCCCGAGCGCCCCGCTCGCTCCGATCTGTTCGAAGAGCTGGTGGTACGCGGCCTCGCCGACGCCCCATCCGCCCGGGGTCAGGGGCAACGCGGACACGACGTTCGCGACCGGGACGACGACGAACCACTCGCCGACGCTCACGCCGACGACGCCGAATGCGGCGCCGAGCGCAATCGCGCCCGCGATGACGAGCGCGTGGTTCGTGAGCGAGAGCAGCACGGCGACGACGAGCTCGAGCGGATGGCGCGCGTACAAGAGCACCGCCTCGTCGACGAGCTTCACGTGCTGGCCCATCGGCAGCTTCGCGACGAGCGCGTCGAAGCGCACGAGCCGGCGCAGCGACGCGTTGACGTAGATCGCCGCTCCGCCGACGCCGAGCGCGAGGAAGCCGACGACCGACCAGCGCAGCGCCGGGTCGAAGGACTCGCCGCCGATCACGATGACGAACGCCGCCAGCGCGACGAGCACCATCAGGCCGATCAAGCGGTCGACGACGACGGACACGAACGCGTCGTGGCGCCGCTCGGGGTGCTCGCGCACGACGAGCACCGCCTTGACGAGGTCGCCGCCGGTGAGCCCGGGCACGACGAGGTTGAAGAAGAGCCCCAGGAACGTCAGCCGGAACGCGTTCCAGAACGTCGCGATGCAACCCGCGCGCAAGAGCAGGCGCCACCAGCGAGTCGTCGCGCACAGCATGCCGGCGAGGAAGAACGCGAAGCCGAGCGCGAGCCCGCCCGGCTCGACGTCGGCGAAAGCGCGCACCATGCTCGGCTTCCAGTCGATCGCGCCCCCCGCCGGCGGTCTGCCGCGCGCGACGGCGACGGGCTCCCCCGCCGCGAGCGCCTCGCGCAGCTCGTCCGGCCACGCCGGCTCGACGCTCGCCTCGGGGTCCGCGCGGAACGCGATCGCATCGGACTTCCAGTCGCCCTCGATCGAGCCCTCGACGGAGACGGCCTCGCCCTCTTCCGGCTGCCAGACCAACACGTCGCTCCACGGCAGCGTGCTCGCGACCAGCGCGAGCAGAGCGAGGCCGACGAGCGGTTTGGCGAAGCCCAGCAGTCGCCGCGGGCCGGAGGCGCGCCGGCTCGCGCTCAAGGCGCTTCCCGGGCGGTGAGCGAGGGGAGCGAGCGCGCCCACGCCTGCCAGTCCTCGCCGCGCAGGCTGTAGAAGCCCGCGCCGCTCACGCGTCCGAGCGCGAGGCTCGCCCGCATCGCGACCCGCCGCGTGTGCGCGTCGGGCGCGAAACGCGAGGTCGGGTAGACGGTCGCGTCGACGAGCAGCTCGATCCAGTCGCGTTCGAAGCGCGCGAGCTGGCTCGCGCTCAGCTCGTCGGCGTCCGGCTCGGGCGCCGGCAGCCCGTGCTCGGCGATCATGTCGACCGCGCGCAGGAACACGACCTCGGTCGGGTCGAGGAACGCGAGGCGCACGATGCGCGGAGCGCGGTTGCGGGACGCGACGACGGACGCCTCGACCGCGGCGGCCCGCACGGCGGCGTGCGGGTCGCCCAACGCGGCCGCGAGCGCCTGGCGCACGCAGCGCCGCTGCATCTCGAGCGAGAGCTCGTGGATCGCGCCGCCCGCGGCGCCGCCCAGTCCCAGCTCCATCAGCGCGTTGCAGACGGACAGGACGCGCCGCGCTCCTTCCCGATCGAGCGTCAGGGCGGCCGTCCGCTCGCACGCTTCCGCCAGGTCGCGCGCCTGGCCCGCGGCGGAGGCGACGTCGGCCTCGAGCGCGGCCTCGGCCCCGGCGAGGATGTCGTCCTCGCGCGCCGCGTCGACGGTGCGCCGGGTCGTGCGGACGATCTCGAGCACGGCCGCGCCGACCTCGCCGGGCGTCGCGGGCACGGCATCCTCGGGCAGCGGCCGCGGCCCGTCGATCGCGAGCCGTCGCCCCGCGCGGCCGAGCTCGAGCACGCTCCGCTCACGACCCAGCACGTACTCGTCCTCGACGGCGAGCCAGGTGTAGGTCTCGACCTGGATCCCGGCGATCCGGGGCATGTCGGAGTCGAAGTCGGCGAGGTCGAGCAGCGCGTCGAGGCACTTCTCGAGCGGGTCCTCGATCGCCTCCTGCTCGAGCTCGTCCGACAGGTCCTCGACGAACGTGATGTTCACGTTGAGGTCGCCGACCAGCCGTCGCAACTGGTACTCGAACGCTCCGACGGGCGCGCCGATGCGCCGCACGTCACCGTCGGCGTCGTGGACCTGCCGCAGGTTGTAGAGGGTGGAGTCGACGGACGTGCAGCCCAGGACGAGGAGCGGGAGCGACGCGAGGAGGGCTGCGCGGGCCTTCATCGCGCGGGAGTCTATGCTCACGAGCCGGACATGGCCATCAGCACGAGCATCGCGACGCCGACGAGGGACAGGACGAAGGCGATCCCCGACAGCACGAGCCCGCCGATCGCGACGCTGCGCCCGCCGAGCCGCTCGGGCGCCGCCTTGATCGCCTCGAGTGCGCGGTACCCCAGCACGAGCCCGACGACCGCGACGATCCCGCCGACCGGCGGCAAGCAGGCCATTCCGACCATCGCCACGATCCCGAGCACGAGCGCCGCGGTCGCCTCGGGCGCCGTGCGCGGCGGGAGCACCCGCGGCTCTTGCTCCTGCGCGCTCCCCCCCGTTGGCTCGCCCTCGCTCACCGCCCGATCGTAGCGTCCCGCCGCTTCCGTGTCCGGCTCGCTTGGCCTATGCTCGTCGCGGACCGAACGGGGGCGCACTGGTTTCGACCGGTTTCGAGTGGCTCCGGGTCGCGTGTCGGGGATCCCGGGTCACCCCGCAAAATCCGCTCGGGAAGGCATTCACTTGCCAACGATTTTGCTCTCGCGGCTTAACAACTAGGCCGCCGTTCCTCCGCGGAGTGCCCGCGGCTGCGGAGGAACGCCAACAGCGGGCTGGCCGACGGCGCCGCGCATCGGGGCGCCCCGGCGAGAAACACCGACGCTGGTCCGACCGGAGCCTGTTCGTGGGCGCCGCGACGACAAGAAACAAACCACGAACTACACACGTAGACGCTCGGTGATCGCCGATCCCGGGACGCGGGTTCGATTCCCGCCGCCTCCACCACT
>CAZGTQ010000460.1:0-45308 GCA_964528575.1 uncultured Planctomycetaceae bacterium
CACGGGCGCCGACCGACTCGGCCTGCCGTTCATCGACGGGCAGCTGCCGACCTACATGGCGTGGACGCAGACGGGCGCCGCGTCGATCGTGCGCCTGCCGCAGCTCACGCAGCATGTCGAGGACGTGCGCACGCTCGCCGGCGAAGACGTCGTGATCTCGTTCTACGGCCGGCTGAACCTCGCGCCGCAGGCCGGGTTCGACACCTTCCGCCTCGAGCTCGTGCAGAACTTCGGATCGGGCGGATCGGCCGAGGTCTCGTACCTGTCGGACCCCTTCGAGATCACGCAGGACGGCGCCACGTTTCAGCGCTACTTCTTCGCGACGACGCTCGGCGTGGTCGCCGGCAAGACCTTTGGCCCCGGACACCACCTGAAGGCGAGGCTGCTGCTGAAGAGCGGCGCGACCTTCCCGCTCTACCACACCGGCTGGCAGCTCGAGCGCGGCACGCTGCCCTCGCGGCTCGAGGTGCGGCCGCGCGAGATTGAGCTCGCGCTGTGCCAGCGGTACTTCGAGAAGAGCTACCCGTACGAGGTCGAGCCGGGCACGGCGTCGGGTTTCGCGGGCGCGTCGCAGGGCCACGAGCCGGGGTCGGACGCGCAGAGCCTCGCCACGCGCTTCCGCGTCGAGAAGCGCGCGACGCCGACGGTCGTCTTCTTCAACCCGGCGACGGGCGCGAGCGGCGCGCTCGACTGGGCCGGATCCAACTTCGCCGTCCTGTCGGTGAACGATCCCTCGACTTCCGGGACCGGCATCCCCAACACCGCGCACGGTGCGAGCGACGAGCCGGTGCGCGCCCACTGGACCGCGGACGCGGAGTACTGAGCATGGCCGAGTACCGCACCGCCCCCGGTGGCGTCGTCCGAACGAGCGACGGCGCCTTCATCCCGAACGACCCGGCCAACGGCGCATGGCAGCGCTACCAGGCCTGGCTCGCCGTTCCGAACGTGCCCGACGCGGAGGACCTCGACGCGATCCGGGCCGCGGTGCGCTCGGACGTCGCCGAGCAGGCGGCCGCGCAGCGCGCGCGGCACCTCGCGCTCTCGGACCCCACGCACGTCGCGCTCTGGCGCATGCGTCTGGACGAGGCCGCGCGCGCGGACGCGGACGGCTCGATCGACCCCGGTGAATACCCGCTGCTCGAGGCGGAGGTCGGGCACACCGGCGTCGACGTCGCCGCGGTCGCGACGGCCGTCTTGGCCGAGGGCGAGGTGGTGCGCACGGCGCTCGCGGCGATCCACGCGACCGAGCTCGACGCCGCGGCCGCGATCGACGCCGCCGGCGACGTCACCGCGATCCGCGTGGTGCTCGCCGAGCTGTCGTGGCCGCACGTGCGCAAGGCGGGCGGCGCGCGCATGGAGCTCGTCGCCCCGGTTCCGCTCGTGAAGCACGTCATCACGCCGGCGCCGGCGATCCTCGAGCTCGGCGCGCCCGCGCCGTCGGTCTCCTCGTGAGCGAGAGCCCGGGCAACCTCGACGTGTTCGCGTTCCTCGAGCGCATCGGGGTCCCGGCCGGGTTCGCGTTCGGGCTCCTGTGGCTCTTGTGGCGCGTCGCTCAGGCGGCAGCGCCCAAGCTCGTCGAGATGGCGAACGCGCACCTCGAGTTCCTGACGGAGACGAGCGAATCGATGCGCGCGACGCACAAGGCGATCGAGCGCCAGGAGCAGGTGATCGTGGCGCTGCGTTCGGAACACGGTGACGCGCTCGAGCGCATCGCAGAGCAGAACGTCGAGGTCGCGCGCGCGGTGCAGGCCGTCGCGCAGGAGCTGCGCGAGGACCGGCACGCGCGCATCGATGACCTGCGTCGACGCGAGCGCGAGCATCAGGCGATGCTCGGCCGCGGCGAGGACGAGAGCCTGGGGCGTTAGAACAGGCGCGGCTGGCGCACGCCGTGTTCCGCCTCGGCTCGCCGACGGCGCGCGCGTCCGCGAAAGTCGCCGCGCGCGGGGCAGTGGTCGAAGTGGCTCTCCATCGTCACGCCGCGCCCGTCCTGGCGCAGCGAGCGCAGGTGCAGGGGCAGCTTCACGTTGCCGGCGTGGCCGAGCGCGACCGCCGTCTCGGTGGAGATAAGCGTCCACACGATCCTCTCGCCGCAACCTCGGCAGCGCCCGCGGTTCTGGCGCCACGCACCGTCGAGCATGCGGAAGCGCCGGCGCTCAGGCAGCCTCGCCATCGCCGCTCTCCGCGAATGGCAGGCTCTCCTGCGTCGGCGCGAGCTTGACGGAGACGAGCTCGCCGGGGTGCTGCTCGTCGTGGTCGATGCGCAGCGCGATCAGAGGGAGCAGCTCGGCGGTCGGGCTTTCGCTCTCGACGGAGAGCTTGACGCGCACGATCGGGTGCTCGTCGCCCGAGCGGATCGAGGAGCGCACGATGCGCACGTGCCCCTCCCACTCCTCCCCGGTCGCCACGGACTTGATCGTGCAGGCGCACACGTCGGCCGACACGCTGCCGAGGAACGAGGTCAGCACGTCCGCGCGGCCCTCGTGCTCGAGCACGAGCTCGAGGCAGTAGGACTCGGTGCGCACCGTCTCGCCCTCGGTCGTGGTGCGGACCTTGGGCGGGCGGATCACGAGCGGGCCGAGCGCGAACAGGCCGTCGATCTTCCGACGTCGAGCCATCGGGGGTTCCCTTTCGGGTCTGGAGTTCTCGAGGAACGCGCGGCGCCGATCCCACCGCCCCCCCCGGAGCGTGCGCCGCGCGATCGCCCGAGGGTAGACGGCGGGGATCTCGCTCGCCAGGATGGGCCCTGCGAGTGGACGCCGGACCCCCGCGGGGCAGGCTGGAGTCGAGCCCAGCCTGCTCCGCCCCCTTCCCCCACCCGGAGCGGAGCGAACGTGACCTTCTGGTACGACAAGAGCGGCCTCGATCTGGCGAAGGGCGATCTCGACCTCGACACCGCGGTGCTCAAGGTGATGCTGGTCGACGCCGACAGCTCCGCCGACAGCGAGAAAGGCGTCGTCACGCTCTCGGGGTTCGCGGACCTCTCCGAGGCCGACGGCGCGAACTACGTTCGCAAGACGCTGGCGAACGTGCAGATCGCCACCGTCGCGAACCAGGTGCGCATCACCGCCGACCCGACGAGCTGGTCGGCGCTCGGTGCGAACGTCTCGGGCGAGAACATCAAGGGGGCGATCATCTACCGCGAGATCGGCGGCGGCACGGACGCCGAGAACATCCCGCTCGCGTGGTACGACGGCGGCGGCTTCCCGCTCACCCCCAGCGGCACGACCGTCGACGTCACGTGGGACGTGACCGGAGCGCTGCGCCTCGACCTCGTCGAGTCCTGATCTACAGCGGCCCGCTAGGGCATGACCGTTGTGAGGGCCGGGCCCCGTGCGCCGCGCGCGCGCGGGGCCCGGTTTGCGTAGGCTCGGTCGGCGATGGGTCTCTACCGGGTGCGCCGCGGCGACGCCGTCTTCGGCGCGGCCGCCAACTCGCTCGACGTGGCGCTCGCGCCGGCGTGGACGGCAGGCGCCACGCTGCCGCTGATCGGCAGCTACTTCCGCGCGCCGGGCGGCAAGGACACGCCCGACGATGCGAACGTCGACACGCGCGACCTCTCGCTCAAGCCGGACATCGATCCGGCCGACACGTCCGAGCTAGTCCTCACGCGCAACGCGTCGGCGCTCGCTGAGGACTTCCGCTCGAGCTGGCAGCTGGCCGAGTGGCTCGGAGCGCCGGCGTCGCAGAACGGCTGGCGCGTGCGCAAGGGCTCGAGCGCGAAACCCGTCATGGCGGTGCGGCTGCTCGACACCGTCGCCGCGGTGGACACGCCGATCCTGGGCGACATCGTCGACTGGACGCAGTGCGTGCCGTTCGTCGTCGGGCAGGAGTACTTCTCCGCCGGCCAGGTCGGCGGGTCCGCTCGCGCGACCGCGGAGGTTCTTCCGAGCGGCGCGGTGCGGGTGCAGCGCGCGTCGAGCTCTGGCACGCTGCAGGTCTACGTCGTCGTCGTGGAGTTCGGCGCGCTGTGGGACGTGCTGACGGCCTCGCACACGTTCACAGCCGCCGGCGCCGACGAGTCGATCTTGCTCGATCGCGCGCTCGGGTCCTGGTCGCAGGGGTGGATCGAGGCCACGCACCGCGGTCCCGGCGACGGCCTGGACGAGTGGGGCATGACGGCGCGCCCGGGCGCGACACTCGACAGCGTGCGCGTGCGGTTGCGCGCGGGCGCGAGCTCGCCGGGATCGTTCGTGGCGCGCGTCTACGTCATCACGCACGCTGGCCTCGAGGTCGAGCATCTGGACTCGATCACCGGCGGCGAGAGCGCGCACGGTTCCGTGCAGACGCTGCACGCCGTCACGCTCGCGACCGCGGTGGACCAGGGCCGCACGCTGCTCGCGGGCTCGAACGACTGCGGCGGCACTGGCGCCGCGCTGCCGCGCCACGCATGGGCGTACCGGCTGACCGGCACGACGTCGGTCGACTGGTATCGGGGCCGCGCGACGCAGCCGGCCGACTGGGCCCTGCAGGCGATCCAGCTGCCCGACGTCGTCGACGTCGCGCCCGCTGCCGCGCGCCTCGAGCTGCGCGGCATCGATCCGTTCGTGGACCGCCACCAGGTCATCGCGCCGGGCCCGGCGCGTCTCGAACTCGTGGCGCCCGCTCCGGCGAGCGACGTGCACCAAGAGCTGACGCCGGGCCCGGCGCGGCTCGAACTCGTGGCGCCGGCGCCGGCGCTCGACGTGCACCAACTCGTGACGCCCGCTCCGGCGCGCATCGAGCTCGTCGCGCCGGCGGCCGCGCTCGTCGAGCGCATCGTCGTCACTCCGGCGCCGGCGACGATCGAGCTGCGCGCGGCGTTGCGCGTGGTGCGGCACAAGCTGACGCCGGCGCCGGCGATCATCGAGCTCGTCGCGCTGCCGCCGGCGACCGAGATCCCGATCCACGTCACCCCGGCGCCGGCGATCATGCGGCTCGTCGCGGTGCGCTCGCGGGTGGAATGGCCGGGGCTGTGTCGAGTAGCCTCTGAGCTGGCCACGACGCTCGCCTCGTCCGGCGAGCTTCCTGCCACCGACGTGACCCAAGCGCCCGCCAGCACCTCGAGCGTCGCCGCGCAGCTCGCCGCAGCGAGCACCGCGAGCCACAAGCTCGCGTCGATCGCACAACTGTCCGCCGAGCTCGAGGAGTGCTGAGCGGTGGCGCTGGTCCTCGACGTCGACCCCGAAGCGCCGATCCAGGTCGGCAACCCGGTCGTGTTGCGCGTGCGGTTCGTGACGGCCGACGGCACGCCGCGCGACGTCTCGGACTCGGACGAGCAGACGATCAAGCTCGAGGACCCCAACGGCGACGCGGTGCACGTGGTCGCGGCGCTCGAGTCGGACGGCGAGGACGGCTGGATCGTCGGCACGTACGCGCACTCGAAGTTCGGGCGCTGGCGCATCCAGGGCCGCGTGCGGCTCTCCGCCGGCCCGCCCGAGACGTTCCTGCACACCTCGCGGGCGAGCTATCCCGTCGAGGCGAACCTTCCCGACCCCGCGTAGGAGACCCCGATGCTGACCCTCGTTCGATGCCTGGCGCTGTCGCTCTTTTGGATCCTGTGTTCGTTCGTGCTGGCCTGCGCGGCGGGCCAGGGCCCGTCGGCGGCGCGCGCGGAACGCTCGACTTTCGACGTGATCGCGCCGCTCGTGACCGCGTACGTGGCCCACGACGCGCTGCACGAGGTGGCCGAGCGCGCGCCGCGCTCGAGCGCGATCGTCGACGCGACCGGTCAGCTGGTGCCCACGGGCGATGCGCGCTCGGACGTCGAGCTCGCGGCGATCATGGGCCTTCTTTCCGACTGGGAGTTCCGTCTGCGCGCGCAGGAGGGCGCCCTGGGGATCGCTTCGCCGCCGCCGGACGCGCGCGTCGAGCTCTTGCGCGACCAGCTCGAGTGGCGCTCGGGCCTGGATCCGGGCGCGACGCTGCCGCACCCCGAGGCGCCGCTCGCTGGGGTGGTGCGTTGAGGCTCGACGAGCTCGCCCAGAAGGTCGGCGACGAGGCGGCCGCGTTCCTGCACGCGGAACGGCCGCTCGCGGAAGAGATCCGCCGGCGCGCGGCGTCCGCGGCCGCGGCGCTCGCGTTCGCGCAGCTCGAGGCGCTCGCGCGCCCGGCCGGCGTGAACGCGGAGAGCGTCGCCGTCGCGCGCGCGCGCCTCGACAACCTGGGCGCCGCCGGAGCGATCGAGCTGCGCGCGTCGGTCGCGCGCGCGGTCCAGAGCGTCCTGATCCGCGGCATCGCGGCGATCGCCAAGATCTGACGAGAGGCGCACGCGCATGTTCCTGATCGACTCGCCCGGAGCGACCGCTGCAAACACGTTCACCGCGGGCAACCCGTTCGCGGACCCGGCCATCCCGCCGACGATCGTCTCGTCGGAGTGGCTGAACATGCTGCAGTTCGAGCTCGGGAACATCCTCGTGTTCGCCGGGCTCACGCCGACCAAGGGCGTCAACAACCAGGTCCTCGTCGCGATCCAGAAGATCATCGAGACGTACCTGGACGAGTCGATGGGGCGCGTCGTGCAGTTCACGGCCGACCGCGACTACGCGGCGGGCGAGGGCGCGCAGAAGGGGGCGACGTTCGGGATCACGACGACGGCGCTGCTGACCTCGCAGGTGGGCAAGATCCAGGTCTTCGGCCCCGCGGTGCTCTCGAAGGTCGTCGGCGAGACGCTGGTCGCCGGCGACCGCATGTACTGGGACGACGCGAACAAGCGCGTGACGCTCAACCCCTCCGGCGGCAAGCACCTGGCGGGGGCATGCACGCTGGGCATGGGCAGCGCAGGCACGCTCACGATCGTCCACCTGAACGGGCACCACGGCGAGGTTCCCTCGCCCTGATCGTCGGGTTCGGGCCTCGAGCACCGCGGAGCGCTGCCTCTCCTTCGGGGGGGAGGGCCACTCCAGCGGGGCATGGCGCCCTCGGTCGGATCTCGAGGACCGGCCGGGGGCGCCGCTCTGCGCGGGCGGATTATTCCCGTTCTATGCGGGCCGTCTATGCGGGCCGCACGCGCACGCGGCCGGTGTCGGCGCAGCGCGCGCAGCGCCACGCGCCGTCCACGGGCACGTGGGCGCGCACGCCGCAGCGCTCGCAGTCGAGCGTCCAGGCCTGCGGTGGCCACTGCGCACCGGGCGCGCCGGCGTCCTGGGCCGCGGCGATGCGCTGTTCGGCGTCGCGGCGCTGGGGCGCCTTGAGCGTGCCGCGGCGCCGCGCGCGGCCAAGTGCCCGCTGCTCGGCGCGCAGGATGCGCCTTCGTTCGGCGCGCGGCAGGGCCCACATGCCCAGCAGCTCGTCAGGGGATTCGTCGCAGCTCATGCGCGTGCCTCGCGCGTGCCGGGATCCGTGGGGTCTGACAACATCAAGGGTCAGGCCTCGCGCGCCCGCCGCCGGCGGCGGGCGGCCGCGGTCGCTCGCGCGTCGCGCCGCGCCCGGTACTGCACGCGCGTCGACGATCCGCGGCGCACGAGGCGCAGGTCGATGACGTGGACCAGGTCGCAGTCGCAGCAGCGCACGCGGTAGCCGCTGCGGCGCGGCTCGATCCAGTCGCCGTCGCGCGCCTGCTGGTACCTCATCTGGCCCCGTCGGGGGCAGCAGCTTCCGGTTCTTGCGCCTCATCCGAGGCGGCGAAAGGTGAAGCGGGGGGCGTGAGTTCCCCCCAGCTGTGCCCGAGGCACTCGCGAACGTACTCGGAGACGCTCTGGCCGCGTTCGCCGGCGGCCGCGACGACGCGCGCGCGCTCGTCGGCCGTCAGGCGGACCTTGAGGTGCTCGGCGCGGCGCGCTGCGGCGCACTTGCGCGGCCCGCTCATCGGCCGGCCGCCTGCGCCTTGCGGTGGATCTCGATGCCGGCGGCGCGCGGGATCCAGGACCCGGCGCGGTCGCGGCAGATCCAGCCGCGGCGCGCGCACTCGGCGGCGAGCGCGTGCGAGAGCGTGTCGCCGGGCGCGACGGGGTAGTGCATGACGACGGCGCTGAGCTGCTCGAGCACCGCGTTCTCGTTCGGCTCGATCATCGTGGGCTCGATCATCGTGGTGGGTTGGGCGCGCGCGTGCGCAGGCGAGCCTGTGCGGTGCGCCATCCATCTGGGTGGACGGGGCCCAGCTGCTCGCCGGGTTGCAGGTAGACGATCGAGCCCGGGGCGAGCTCGTCGACGTCGGGCTCGAGGGCGGGCGCGGGGGCCCCGCAGTTGCGACAGCGGCCGCGGCTGTCGATCAGGACCGCGGCGCCGCAGTACTCGCAGGCGGTCGCGACGAGCTCGTCGGGCGGCGTCGGCGGCGGTCGCAGGTCCATCGCTTCGCAGCGTAGCGGATCGCCGCGGCTGTTTGTAACCCGGGATATTCCCGAGTTACAATCCCGCCCTGCCGGGCCCCGTGCCCTGCCGCCCCTCGCCCCGTGCGCGGCCAGAGCTGGTTCGCCAGCGGCCTTCGTGGACGAGGGGCGGCTCTCGTTCACGCGCCGATCGCCGCGAGCCAGCGCTCGAACTCGAGCGTGTTCCACGGGCCGACGATGTGCGTGGCGTGCGGGACGCCGCGCCGCGTCAGCTCGTCGCACCACGCGGAGCCGTACGCGGCCTGGTGCGGGTTGGTGAAGGGCGGCGGGGTTCCTGCGTCCTGCGCGTACCACGTGAACGCGCTCGGCAGCGGCGTGCCGGCGGGCAGCGCGTCGAGATGCAGCTGGGGCGAGGCGTCCGCGAGCGTCGCGGCGGGCACCTGGCCGACGCTGGCGGTCCCGAAGTGACCGGATTTGAACGAGCCGGCGAGCAGCGTCCAGTCGAGCATGGCCTGCAGGCCGAACCAGCCCTTGACGGGCTCGGCGAGCCGGAACGCGGCGTGCACGAGCGCGAGCGCGGTCAGGTACGAGCCGAACGAGCGCCCGCCGAGCACGAGCCGGGTCGGGTCGATGCCCACGCCCGCGCCGTTCTGGCGCAGCCAGTACATCGCGCGGCGCGGGTCCTCGTTCGGCGTAGGCCAGACGTGCGTCGGGAAGCGGCGGTACTCGACGTGGACGTACGCCCAGCCGAAGGCGGTCGGGTCGAACAGCCCCGGCGCGGTAGTTGCGCCGCTGGTCGCGCCCGGCTCGTCGCCGCCGCCGGCGAGGAACACGATCGCCGGCACCGGGCCGCGCCGGCCGGCCGGCAGGTAGACGTCGAGCCAGTGGTCGGGGTCGGGGCCGTACGGGACGCCGGCGAAATCCGGGGCGAGCATCGGGAGCCTCTCGGGGCGGTGGATCGGGTGTGGATAACTCCGCGATCGGGGCGCGTTCTCGCCCCGAAGTGTCCACCCCTGGCATTAACGACGGAAGGCGAAACCAGATGCCCGGCGCGGGTTCTGGATAACTCGCCTCGCGTGCCCCCCCTCCGCCCCCCGAATGCAAGAGCGGCCCCGGGCAGCGGCTTGCGCCGCGCCCCGGGGCCGCCGTACAAAGCGGGCCCGCCAGGGTGGAACCGGCGGGCCCAAGATGAGACCGCAACGCATCGAGACCATGACGACCGCTACGCCGCGAGCTCGCCGGCTAGCGTACTCGTCCCCGGCGCCAACCGGTAGGGGATCAACCGGGTGACGCTGCTCCCGTGGGCCGAGGGCGACCGCGTCGACCCCTTCGCCGCCCTGTGGGGGCGTCACCGCCGCGTCGCGCTCGCGATCGCCGCGACGACGCGGCGCCGCGATGCGCGCCGCACCCGTGCCCAGCTCTGGCTCATGCTGCGCCAGCTCGCGTGCCCCGTGGGCGTGCGGCCCAAGCACGCCTGGTACGTGCCGGGCGGCGTCGCACGCCAGGGCGCGCTGGGGATCGAGAGCCTCTGGCCCGGATTCTGGGACGAGACAGCGCCGAGCCTGCGGCGTATCAGGGCCCACCTCGGGGCGCTGCAGAGCGCCGGCGTGCTGGTGCGCTCGCCCGGGGACTGGATCCCGACCATCGGTCAGCGCGAGCACCGGCCGCGGCACCCCGACACGTTCCACTTGATCGAGGACGAGGTCGACGCGACCTGGTGGGCGGAGGTCGGCACCCCCGAGCTCGAGGCCCACCCCGCCGCGCGCCACAACCCCGACGTCTGGTGGGGCCTGTTCCGCGACTGGCGCGCGCTCGCCGCCGAGCGCGCCCGGCTCTCGGTCGTCGGCCGCATCATCGCGGACCGCGACGACGATCGGCGCCGCGACGCGCGGGCCGCTGTGCGGGCCGAGGCGGCCGCGCGCCGGCCCGCCGACCTCGCAGCCGCCGCGGGGCTCGAGGACGCCGCACGGCGCGCGCAGGGGCCGCTCGAGCTGCTCAGCGCGCTCGACGAGCTCGGCGCCGGCGTTCGCGGCGCGATGCAGTTCAAGATGGCCGGCCGTGAGGCCCGGTTGCGCGGGGCGATGGCGCTGCTCGCGATCGCGCTGCGGCGCGGCGACACCGTCACGAACCGCGCCGGCTGGCTCGTGACGGCGTTCCTCCGAGCGGATCCGAGCGAGTTGCAGGCCGCCATGCGATGCTCGTCGGCGGCCCGGGCGGGACCGTAGGACCCGGGTCTCCCCCCCTCGTGAAGCAGGAGCCCACGTTGAGCAACCAGACGACGACCGAGCCGCGCCTCGAGACGCCGACGCTCGTGACCGAGGACGAGCGCCGGATGTGGCGCGAGAACCAGATCCACGCGTTGCGGGCTCTGCTCGCCTGCAGCGCGCCCGTCGAGGTCGGCAACGCCGCGCGGCTTGCCGCTCTCGTCGCCGACGGCGCGGTTCGCGAGTACCGCCGCCGCGTTCTGTGAAACGTTCGCCCGAAAACCCTGAAACGAAACGGAGGGCTCCCCGATGGCCCAACCGACCGCAAGCGCGCCCGACGACGCGCACGACGACGCCGCGGTCGCGGCGAACCAGCGCATCCTGACCGACGACGCCGGCCGGCGCCTTCGCTCGGCGCGGCACGCGTGGATTCGCAGCATCCGAGAAGGCCCGCACTACTACGCCGCGATCGGGGACGGGCCGCGCATCGCGATCGTCCAGAGCGCGCAGGTGGCTCGATCGATCATCCGAGGGCTCATCGACCAGGGCGAAGATGTCCGCTCGACGCCAGCTGCCGCTCTCTACGACCAGAGCCGAAGCGCGGTCGGCATCGATGACGCTTCGAAACACCCGGTGCTGGTCAATGGCGCCCACATCGGGGAGGAGGACGTTCTGCCGCGCCTGGTCTTCGACGGAGTCGCCGTACGACGGGTCGTCGACGACTACGAGTCCGACCTCGCCGCGGCGTTCGAGCGCGAGGATCACCTGCGCGCCGAGAAGCGCGCCCTGATCGAGCACATCGCGACGCCATACCGCGATCCCCGCAACCCGACGCGGTCCGCTGTGCGCACGCTCGTGCCTCCGCAACTCGAGCATCTCGTCAATCAGCACGACCTGCTGCGTGCCGTCTGCCGTTTTATGCAGGCGATCGACGCCCGCCCGGTCGGCAACCCGACGCGCGACTTCAGCTGGATCAACCGGAACTCACCCGAAGCAGCGAGCGCGCTGCGCAGCCTCTGCGAGTGCTACGAGCGATGGGGGAGCGCTCAGCTCGATGCCACGCAGCGCAGCCTGACCGCACGAGCTACGGTCCCCGGGACCCCCGTATACGTCGACGTCGCGTTCCCCGGACCGCGCGTCGAGTTCGGCGGCGCGGGGATCCCCGGCCGTGAGGCCTTGCAGGGGTCAGCGGCCAACAGCGAGTTGCAGGCCGCCATGCGATGCTCTGTGAAGGTCGACCCCGCGGAGTTGCATCCGGCGAACACGCGGGTTCGTTCGATGCAGGCGTCCGGGGAGCTGACGCGGACGGTGAACGCCGCGCTCGAAGCTACGCGGCGCAGTTTGGACAGCCTGTCGGATCGCGTCGCGCAGCTCGAAACGCGACCCGCAAGGGAACTCCCCCCCGACGCTGCGTGGGAGCGCGCTGCGAACTACTGGCAGGCCCAAAGCAACAGGGTCACGCGTGAGGTCAGCAGCCTGCGCGAGCGCATCGTCGCGCTCGAGGTGGTCGTTGCAGCGCGTGCCGCCGTCGTCGACGAGACTCCCCTCCAGCTCGACAACTCGCGCGCCGTCGAGCATCTGGCGCACGCCGAGTTGATGCGGGCGCAGGCGGATGAGATCCGCGCGCGCCTCGCTCACGTCACGGTCAGCGGCGCGAACGCCGAGCCGGACGCGGAGGATCCGCGGTGACGCGCCGGCGAGGCAAGCGCGGCCGCGTGCGCAAGCCGCCGAGCGCGAGCGCGCGCCTGCGCGCCGCCATCAACGCGCGCCTGGCCTGCTGGCGCTGCGGCAGCTACTTCGACGAGCCGCGGGCGCTCTGCCCGCGTTGCAAGGCCGACGTCGACGACATGCTCGCGCGCAGCGAATTCGAGGGCCGCATGGAGGCCGCGGCCGAACGCGCGCGCGGAGGTGGATCGTGATCACCCACCGCATCGGTCAGGTCTGGACGCCGCGCCGCCCGCTCGGTGGCGTGGGCCCGCTCGGCGTCGTCGTCGTGGATCTGCACGACCCCGAGCACGCGCTCGTCGTGAACGGCGGGGTCGCCGGTGCGGCGCAACGAGCGGAGGTCGTCGCTGGCGCGATGCTCGACTGCTACTTCGACCTCTCCGTGCAGGAGAGCATCTCGGGTCCCGAGGTCACGCCGGCGCGCGCCCGAGCGTGGGCCATCCTGCTCGACGTGCGAACGGACGTGCGCGTGCAGGTCCTCGACGGGTGCGACGGGCTCGCAGATCACGCTCCGATCGTGGCCGCGCTCAGGTACGTCCGCGCACTGGCGCACGCGCGAGAGCGCGCCACGTTCCGAGCGCTCGATCGCGTCGCTGGCGACGTCCAGAACTTCGGAGTCGCCCCCAACTCGGCGGTCGCGTTCTGCGGCTCGTGCCTCGACCTCGATCCCAAACCGATCGTCCCCGAACAAGCGTGGGTCGCTGCGTGGCCCTTCGCCGTGCAGCAGGCGAGCTCGCGCCCGACGCCACAGCAGCTCGACAACGAGTCCATCGCCGCGCCCAAAGGGCAGACGTCAGTCGGGCTCGGCGTGTGCGGCCTGTGCTTTTCCGTTTCCCCGCTCTACGAGGTGACCGCGTGAACGTCACGATGCCGATCGACCCCGCCCACCTGGGTCTCAAGCTCATGGAGGTCGACGTCGTCGGCGACCTGCGCACGAAACTCGAAGGCCGCTCGCTCGGCGTAGGCACGCACCCGGTCGCGCGCACGCGCGACGTCGTGCTCTCGCCGACGAAGAGCGGTCGCACCGCGAAACACCCCGACGGCATCAGCGCGTGGCGCGACGAGGGCTACGACGGCGTGATCCTGCGCGGCAACGGGTGCACGCTCGACACCGTCTGGGGCTCGACCGTCTACACCGACTCGGTCGCGGGGCTCGTCTGGCTCGACGACTTCACGCTGCACGGCGGCGTGCAGGCGGCCGTGTTCGGCGGCGTCGACAGCTACAAGAGCCGCGAGAAGCGCTCGTCGTGCGTCGGGCTGTCGAACGTCTGGATCCACGTCGACCAGGTGAAGAACCCCGCCACCGGCAAGCTGCTGCGACCCGAGCAGGCGCTCGTCGGATACGGATGCTCGTGGATCCTCTCCGACATTCACGGGCGCTGCGAGGGCGGGCGGCAGCACTTCCTCTACCCACACGATTTCGGCGCGCTCGAGCTGCCCGGCAAAGTCGTCGTGTACGGCGTGTGGGCTCGCAACGTCGAGGTGATCGGCGTTGCCGGCGAGGTCCTGAAGGGCGTGCAACGGCCCGACGCGTCGACCTACCCCGAGGGCGTCGCGGTCGGGCCCGGCACGCAGTACAAGCACGCGTTCGAGGGCGGCGGCCACTTCCGCGGCGACGACATCGTCTATCTCGTCGAGGGCTGCTGGTTCGAGGGCTACGGGCAGCCGTGGAGCGACTTCGGCGGCGCCGGCGTCGTCGGGCAAGGGCCCAACGCGTCGTGGGTCGTGCGCGACTCGTTCTTCCTCGGGCACGAGGTGCGCCGCCCCGACGGCAAGCTGGTGAAGGCGCCCGCCTTCGCGTGCGCCGCGACCACCGACGGCGTCAGCGAGTTCTTCGACCGCCAGGGTCGACCGTCGTGGGAGGAGGGCAAGGGCTCGCGGCCGCACGTCGTAGCCGACATCCGCCGGTCCGTCATGTGGATGGAGTACGGCGGCACGCCTCAGGGCGGAGGTCTGCCGATCATCCGCTACTGCGACGGCGAGCGGTTCGTCATGGAGGACTGCCTCGTGCTCGCGCCGTACCCGGCGCGCCTGCAGTTCGCGAACCTCGGATCGGTGCGCATCGCTGGGTGCAACACCGAACCGCTGCGCGCCGAAGCGCGCAAGAGCGATCGCCTCTCGATGCTGCACAAGCACATCGACACCGACCCGATGATCGTGAGCGAGTTCCAAACGCCCGGCCGCAAGGTCTCCGAGGGAATGGATCTGGCGGAGGCCGTGTCTTGAGCGCCCCGCGTGGGCGCGCGGCCACCGCCGTGTTCCTCGTGTTCTTCGCGGCCGGCGTCGCGGTCTGCACGTTCGTCGCGCACGAGCTCCAGCTCCCGATGGACGTAGCGTTCTGGGTCGTCGCGCTCGGGGTAAACGGGCTCGTCGCGGCGGTAGCCGGCGGAGCCGTAGAGCAGGCGCTCGCGCAGCAGCGATCGACGCGGCGCCTCGCCCCGCCTCGACCGAGGCCTCCGTCGGCGGACGGTTCGGCGAAGGTCACGGCGGTGGCTCATCTGCGGTACGACATAGATCTCGATCGCGGTGAGCGTGGTCCCGTCTGCTTGCCGCCGAACGTCGTGCGCGAAGAGTCGGCCAAGGTCACGCGCGCGCGCGCTGAGCTCGAGACGTTGCGGAGCCGGCGGCGGGAGCGTCGCCGGTGAGCGGGCGCCCGCTCACGACGGTCGAGCGCGCGGCGCTGGGGTTCAGAACCGCGCAGTTGACCGCCACGTTCTGGCGCGGCTACCGCCGCGGCAAGGCCGGCGCGCCGCGCTCCGACAACCCGTACGCCGACGACGGTCGCACGTTCTCGACCGCCTACCACCGCGCGTGGAAACGCGGCTGGGAGCATGGGCAGGGCGAGCGTCAGGGCTCGGCGGTGGGACCGTGATGGTTGCCGCGGTCCGCGCGTGGCTGCGCTCGCGCAGATTGCGCCGAGCTCGGCACGTCTGCGCGCGGTGCTCGCGGGTGTGGAGCATCCGGTGCGAGCCAGACTACGCGGCAGGCGACAAGGACCCGGACGTACACGTGCCCGACTGCGGGCACATCGCGCTGCGCTACGCCGGCCCCTGCGACGTCTGTTGGGCGTTCGCAGAGGGCGGTCTTCGTCGGACGCGCGCGGAGTGGATCAGGATCGAGAGCCGCGTACGGGAGAGGTTTCTCACATGACGCGATCGAGGATGGACTGCGGCATCAGCTCGCACCAGCCGCTCACGCACAGCGACGTCGAGAGTCTGGGCGTCGTGAAACTGGTGCGGGAAGTCGATCGACTCCGATACCTCGTGAACGCCGGCCTGTGCCTCGCGGACGACATGAGCGAGCAGCTGGCAGCGAGCGAGCGCGAGCACTTCGCGTTCAAGCTCGCGGGTCTGCGCGAGCACGTGCGTCGAGTGATCCACACGGCCGAGGAGAAGCTCACCGAGGACCGTGAGCTCGAGGGCATCGTGCTGACGTTCAGGGAGGCGCGCGAGGTGCACCGTGCGCTCGAATGGGTCGACGACCGCGACCGCATCGAGCTCCACCCCGAGGAGGGACTCGGCGACGAAGCGTTCGAGGTCCTCGAGAACCTGCGCGCGTTCCTCGCCTGACGACGTACCGCGGCGAGCGACGTCGCCGGCGCGCCCGGCACGTTCGTCGCGCGACAACCGATCGGCGCGCCTTGCCCCCATGAGGAGATCTGCCATGTTCCGATTCATCGCCGCCGTGCTCGCGCTCGCGATCGCGGCCCCCGCTTCCGCTCAGTGTGCGTGCTCGTTCGGTGCGACCTTTCCGCAGCCGTGGCTGACGCCGGACCAGCCAACGAACGCGATCTCGGCGAGCGTCGCCTGCAACTACGGCGGCGTGACGGCCGGGAGCAGCTTCGCCGCGAAGGACGTCGCCCCCGCGACTCAGATGATCGAGTGGGACGTCTTCCACGCGCCCGGCTGCGGCTGGGACGGCACCGGCGAGCCCGACGCGTTCTACCTGTTCCTCGCGTCGTGCACGCCCGGCGGCAGCGCGTTCCAGACCTACCCGTTCGAGCTCTACACCGGCGGATGCACGGTCGCGCTCGTCATGGACGCCTGCACGAACGAGTGGCTCGCCAACCCGCCGGCCAACAACCAGGGCACGCTGCCGGACAGCAGCGGCAACAAGTTCTCGGCACCGCACACCCCCGGTGGACCGTACGGCGGAGCCTACGGCATCCCGATGCCGACGGTCGTCGTGACCTGCGAGCAGATGCAGGGACTGGTCGGCCAGACGATCTACTTCGGGTTCGTGGCATGGAGCACGGCGAGCGGCTCGCCGCAGGACATGCACGGCAACCACATCGCGTTCGACCTGACGTTCGTTCTGTGAGCGAGCTCGCGATCAGCGACCAATCGCCCGGCGAGCACGTCGAGCTGGTCGAGTGCGTCGCGTGCGGATGCACCGACACCGAAGGGTGCGCGCCGGCGCGCTCGTCGTTCGACACGTGCTTCTGGACCAGCTCCAACCCACCGCTGTGCTCGGAGTGCTTTCGGCCGCTGCTCGGGACAGAGCTCGCGGTCCAGCTGGCCGAGCCGCTGGTCGCCGAGGCCCTCGCGGTCTTGCGCGAGTACCCGGGCGGTCGGTTGCGGACTCCGGCGATGCAGCACGCCCACGAGACGATCGAGTTCTTCGGCATCCCGGCCGCTAGGAACGCCGCGGACCTCTTTCCGCGGCCCTGAACCGCTGGGGCGAGGAGGGTGGGCCTTCCTGGTCGTCGACCCTCCCCAACGCCCCGCTGCGGGCCCCAGCGTCTCGCGCTGGGGCCCGATCCTTTGTGTGTTGCGATATTCCGGCGGCCGCGGTACCGTCCCGATCTCACGTCCGCGGACAACCCCCGACTCGACCGGGCCCGGTGGAGGGGCCCCGACCATGACCGCACCGAAGACGTACGAGCTCGAGACGCGCCACCTTGGACAGACGAGCTGGGTGAGCTGCGAACCCCGATCCCGGCGACGAGCTCATCAGCGACATCGAGAGAGCGCGCGCGGATCTATCGAGCGTGGCCGACGCATGGCCGCGCAACGACTACCGGATCATCGAGCGCACGCACCAGCTCAGCGAGGACGCCGCCCGCGACCTGGGCTACACCTTGGCGCGCGGCGCCTACAGCGGAACCACCGACGACCGGCTCGATCGCTGGTACGTCGAGTGCGACGACGACGACGTGATCGACCACCGCGGGCCCGGCTACCCGTGCAAGAAAGACGCGCTCGAGGGTCTGCGCGAAGCACCCTGGACCGCAGCGAGGTGCCGTGGCGGACGACGAGGACGGTCACCGGCGGGTTCGTCGTCCACGAGCAGCTGGCGACGTTCCGCTGCGAATGCGGACGCACGAGCGGAGATCCGTGCCGCGTGGACGTTCACGTCACAGGGTCTGCGCGAAGTGGTCGTCGTCGAGTGGATGCCGCAGGCGCTGCGCGAGACGCACGTCGCCGCCGGCAACCGCGGCGCCTGGCCGCTCAACGGGTCCACGCGCCTCGTGCTCAAACGCGAGTGCGCAGCCCGCCTCGTCGCGAGCGATGCCGAGTGGGCCGAGATCATCGAGCACGAAGAGCCGCGCGAGTACGTCGAGGTGGAGGGATCGCCGCGCGCGCGCTACAGCAGCAAGCTCATGCGCGACCCCCTGACGACGATCGCGCCCGATCCGCTCCAGATGCACGCTGACGCGCTCGGCGCGCTGTGCGTAGACGATGGTAGCGGGTGCTGCGCGGTGTGCGCCGTGGCGCTCGTGCCGTGCGACACCTGCGAGGGAGTCGGCTACCACCGCGATGGGTGCGCCCAGATCGAGGATGAGTGCCCAGCGTTGCCGGCCAGCGAGGAACTCGGCGGGTGAGCTGGATCATGATCGACGACCGCGACGCGCGCATCGTCGCGAAGGTGCTGCACGGTCTGGCAGACGCGCCCCGCTACGCTTCGACCGGCGACCCACATCGCTGTGCAGCCCTCCGCCGGCGCATCGACGCGTTTGTCAGCGCGCCCGAGGCGCGCGACGCCGGCGAATTCGACGTAGAGCTCTACGCCGTTCTAGATCCGCGCGGCGCGCTGCTGCACAGCACGATCCGCTACCAGGTCGAACCGGCGTGGTGCGCCGCGCTGGAGTACGTGCCGACCGACGACAGGCCCACGAGCTTGCACGAGCAGGTGCCGCTCGCCGTCGAGCGCGGCTACCGGCTCGTGCGGCTCACCGGAAGGCTGCGCGCCGAGGTTCTGCGCCAGTGAGCGTCGTGCACGTCTGGCGTCGGTGGGCGGACGAGGTCTATTGGGCACGATTTGGAACGAGTCGCCAGATCCCCGAGGACTGCAACGCGCTGGCGTGGTGCGGTCGACCTGTTCGCCAATCTGCTAGCCCATCGAGAGGGGGGATGCCGACGAAGTACAGCGAGCTTGCGTCGGCAACGTGCCGCCGGTGCCTCTACGCCCTCCGCCGTGCAGATCGGGCTGAGGGCGCCGCTGCCGCCGAACGCATCGCCACCGTAGATCGCTTGCTCTCGGGCATGGATCAGCGCCGCGCGCGGAGAACAAGTCGGTGATCGCCAAGGTTCTGTCCCTCTGGCAGCCGTGGGCGTCGCTCGTCGCGTACGGCGAGAAGTGCTGGGAGACGCGCAGCTGGCGCACGAACTACCGCGGCCCGCTGCTGATTCACGCGGCGCTGTCGCGCAAGGGGTGGGGCACGTCGAGCTACAGCGTGAAGCAGCAGCTCTCGATCGCTCGCTACGGCGACCCGCGCAAGCCGCGCCCCGGTGAGTACCCGCACGGCGCGATCGTGGCGCGTGTCGAGCTCGTGGACGTGGTCGAGATCGACCAGGCTCTTATCCGAGCCACGCCGCTGCCCGAGCGCATTCTCGGCGACTGGCGCCCGGGCCGGTTCGCGTGGAAGCTCGAGCACCCGGTGATGTTCAACACGGCGCTCCCGTGCCGCGGACGGCAGGGACTGTTCGACCTGGAGATATCCGAAGCATGATGACGAAGGAAGCAGCACAGGAGAACGAAGCCTGCTGCGCGGTGATCGACGAGTTGCGCGCGTTCCTAGCTCAGAACAAGGCCCCCGCGGTCGCCCTGCGCATGTGCGACGAGATGCGCGCCCGGATCGAAATTCGGCGGCACCTGCTGGGCGCCGAAGACGGAGTCGACAGGGCGCTCGCGGCGATTCGGCGGATCGCCAAAACATGATGCGCGACGGACCGACCGCCTACCCGTTGGCGTGGCCAGCAGGGTGGCCGCGAGAGACTCTGCGCCTGCGCTCGCGGTTCCACCCGCGCAGCCTGAACTCCTCAGCGCGTGAGCTCTTCGCCGAGCTGCGCATGATGGGTGTGCGCGACGACAGCGTCGTCGTCTCGACCAACGTCGAGCTGCGCCTCGACGGGTTGCCGTACTCGAACCGCAAGTCGCCCGACGACCCGGGCGTGGCGGTGTACTTCGACGACCCGTGGCGACGCGCGCCCGCCGTGCTGGCGTGCGACCGTTGGGATCGGGTCGAGGACAACCTGTGGGCCGTCGCGCTCCACGTGCGCGCGCTGCGCGCGATCGAGCGCCACGGCGTCGGGTCGCTCGAGCGCGCGTTCACCGGCTACAAGGCCCTGCCGGACGGCAGCGGCCGGCGAGCCTGGTGGCACGTGCTCGGATTCGATCACGAGCCGACGCTCGACGAGGCGCGCGCTCAGTACCGCCTGCTGGCGCGTTCCAAACACCCGGACCACGGCGGCGACGCCGGCGAGTTCGCCCGCATCACCGCGGCCTGGGCCGAGGCCCGCTCCGCTCTACCCGAAACTCCGACGCCCACCCGATGAAGTGCCTGATCGCGAACATCATCCCCGACCCGCGCAACCCACGGCCGAGGCTGGACGAGAAGCACGACCCCGACCTGGTCGATCTCGCCAAGTCGATGGCCGACGTCGGTCTCCTGCAGCCCGTGCTGGTCGGAACGCCCGACGACGCGGGCAAGTACCCGCTGCTCGCCGGGCACCGGCGCCTCGCCGCGGCGAAGCTGAACGGCTGGGCTGAGATCGAGGCGCACGTCCACGAGCAGGAGATCGAGCAGCTCGACGTCGCGCTCGCCGAGAACCTCTGCCGCAAGGACCTTGACCCGTTCACGGCGGCCGACCGCGTGCGCGAGGCGCTCGCGCGCGAGGGCATGACGCACGAGAAGCTCGCCGCGCGCATCGGCCGCAACGTGAAGTGGGTCGCGCGCCGCGCGAACCTCTGCCGACTCTCGGCGCCAGCTCGCAAGAAGCTCGAGGAAAACAAGTGGACGAGGAGCTGGCCGCCGGCGTGGCTCGAGGAGCTCGCGCTGCTCGACCCAGCCCAACAGGAGCGCCTGGTCGATGATCACCACCTCGACGACGTGGTCAGCATCGAAGATCTGCGAGCTGTCATCCGCGAGAACCTGTGCACGCTGAAGCACGCCCCGTGGGAGCTCGACGACGCGGGTTTGATCGCCGCCGTCGGCGCGTGCAGCGCGTGCCCGAAGACGACTGCGGCCCTGGCGCACGGCACTGACCTCTTCGGCGAGTACTCGGGGGACGGCGCCGAGCAGCAAAGCGCGGCCTGCACCGACCGGCGCTGCTACGTCGCGAAGATGGCCGAGCACATGCGCGGCGTCATCGCGGCCGCGCGCGCGGAGCACGGCAGCGCGCTCGTGGTCGGTCGCGCGCACGGCGAGTGGGGCCCACAAGGCCGCGTGGACACGCTGGAATGCGAGGCGGTCGAGCTGATCTCGGGCGCCGTGGCCCGAAACGGCGGCCGCAAGCGTAAGGCCGCGTCGACGAGCGCGTCGACCGAACCGGTGCCGGTGCTCGAGGGCTGGGGCAGGCGCGCGAAGGAGAAGGGCGGCCGGCCGTGCCTCTTGCTATCGGGCAAGGGGCGCAGCATGAAGGTCCAGTGGCTCTCGCCCGACGTGCGCGCGGCGCGGAACGGAACCGGTGGGCCCAACGCGAAGGGCAAGACGCTCTCGCTCAAGGAGAAGGTCGCGCGCCTCGAGCGCCGTCGCGTCGCGAAGCTCGCGACGCTCGTGGGCGCGCTCGTCGAGCAGGCGCAGCCCGGCGAGGTCCTGTCGTCGCCGACCGTCGCGGTGCGCCTCGTCGCGGCCTACGGCACGCACCCGCTCGAGACGTGGCAGATCGAGCGGCGCGTGCCGCGCCCCGCGCGTCTGGCGTGGGAGTGGGAGGCCTCGCGTGACGAGATCTTCGGCGCGCTGCGCGAACGCTGGCGTTCCACCGTGGCGTGGGCCGAGCGTGACCGCGAGCCGCGAGCTCGAGCGGAGCTGCAGGCGCTGCACGGAGCGCTCGGCTACATGCCCCAGGCGTGGTCCGATCTCGTCGTCGAGGTCGAGCGCACGATCAAACCCTCGGCGGCCTTGCAGGCGGACATCGACGCCGCGGCCAAGCGCGGCAAGTCGAAGGCTCCCGGGTCTCTGCCCAAGAAGAAGAAGGCCACCAAGAAGAAGCTGCGACGCAAGGCGGTGAACGCGTGACGCGCCGCGAGCCGATCGTGGACCCGAACCAGTTCGGCAAGCGCCCGCGGGTGCCCCCGCTGCGCACGCGCGGTCCAGGTCGGCCAGACCAGGGCCTGTCGCACAGCTCGATCAGCGTGCGCCTCGACGCACAGCGGCGCAGCGCGCTGTACGAGATCGCCGAGGCCGACGGCGTCACCGCCGGCGAGGTCGTCCGCCGGCTGCTCGACGGCGCGATCGCGCGTCGGCGGCGGCCTCCACGGCGCTGACCGCGACCCCGAGCGACGCTACCAACGCGATGCGAGCCGCAGGTAGCGGAGCCGGGGGCGGCGCTGCGGGCCTCCTTCTCTCCCGTCCCGAGCCGTCGCCCCCTTCCTCTGGCCGAGCGTCGCCTGGTTCTCCCCGTGCCAGGTTGGCGCTCGGCCTCTTGCATTCTCGCGAGCTGGCCGGGAGCCTTGTGCCCATGATCAACAACGACCCGACCGAGGGCGGCGTGGGCGCGGACGACGAGGTCGAGGACACCTTCGGGGCGGCCGAAACAGCGGGCAAGAAGGCCGCGGGCAAGAAGGCCGCGGGCAAGAAAGCCGCCGGGAAGAAGGACCCAGCGCGGAGCACATCCGATTCGGATCCGGCGTGGGAGCCCGAGAAGGGCGCGAGGTGCGTGTACGTGCGGGCCGCGAACGGCGGTGGCGCTCTCAGCTGCGCCGCGACCATCATCCGCGTGACCGACGACGAGCTCGTCGACCTGCGCTACCAGAACGCGAAGACCGGCCGCGAGGAGATCGCGCGCGACGTTCCGCGCCGCACCAGGCGCGACCACTACAACGCCTGGCAGCCGCCGCGCGGCGCCTGAGTGGCCGCGTCGTTCGCGATCAAGGCGAAGAGCAACGCGCTCCCGCTCTCGCGCGAGATCCGCCGCGCGGCGCGCGACCAGATGCCGTTCGCCGTGGCGCGGGCTCTGACGCTGGCGGGCAACGACGTCGCGCGCGACGTCGGCGCGCGCATCGAGCGCCACATGACCGTGCGCTCCAAGGGCCTGAAGCGCGCGCTGCAGTCGACGCGTGCCCAGAAGCGCGACTGGCCGCGCACGCAGGCCGTCGTCCACCTGCGCACGTGGGCCGAGTTCCTGGCGATCCACGTCGAGGGCGGCATCAAGCGCCCCCAGAAGGGCGCGCGCAACGTGGCCGTGCCCACGCGGCTCGTGCGGCACACGAAGAAGGGCAAGGTGACCAAGCGCCACAAGCCGCGCCAGCTGATCGACGCGGGCGGCAAGTTCGCGGCGATCGGCGGCGAGAGCGTCGTCTTCCGCCCGGCGACGAAGCGCGGCAAGGGCAAGCGCGTGGGCATCTACTACACGCTGCACCGCAGGGTGCGTATCCGGGCCACCTGGCGCGCGCGTGCGGACGCGGCGAACAGCGTGCGGCGCACCTACTCAGGGCACCTGCGCGCGTCGCTCGACCGCGCCCTGGCGTCGAGGCGGGCCTGAGGAGGCGCCCAGGGGGGGCCTCGCCCCCCCCTGCCCCCCCCGGCCTGCCACCTTGGCGGGTCCTTCCCGGTGGGCCCCCTCAGTGGGTGTCGCCGACCCCCTCTAAAACGCTAGCGTGGCGCCAAAATGGCGGGTTACCACTGCCGGCCGCCGGCAGCCGGAAGCCCGGCCCCGCTCCCACCCCCTCAGCGAGGTCGATCCGATGACGTTCTCCACTCCGCACGTCGGCCAGGTGGTCGTCTTCCGCCACGGCCGCACCGTGGGCGAACCGCAAGCCGCGATCATCACCCGCGTCCACGGCACCAACCCCGAGGGCTGCGTCGACCTCGAGGTATTCCACGCCGCGCCGCCCGCGCCGGGCGCGCCGAGCTCGCGCCGGATCACGAGCGTGCCCAACCGCTGCAACGCGAGCCCCGACGCCGCAGCGTGGGAGATCGTGCTCGGCCCGCGCTAGGATCGAAGGCGGCCGGCGTGGCGGCCCCACGCCGCGTTCGTCGGCCGGCTTTCTTCTTCAAGCCCCGCCGCCGCTCATCCCGGGACACGCGGGCCCGGCGAGCGGCGGCGGGGCCCTCGACCCCCGCGACAGCTCCCCGATGCAGACGCTGCCCCCGATCCGCGAGGACGCCGACTACGACGGCGCCCCGATCCTGAGTGGACACGACCCCGTCGTGTGTTCGACCTGCGGTAGCTCGCGTTGGAGCGCCACCCGTGGATGCTGGCGCGTCGGCACTCGTCTCTGGTGTGTGGCCTGCGGCAGCGCGGCGCCCCCGCCCCCGCCGCGGCCGACGCTGCTCGGCGATCGCGAGCGGCCGAATCTCACGCCGACGCTGCTCGCGCTCGTCGCCGCTTGCGCGCTCGCGCTCACGTTCGTCGCCGGCGCCGCATACATGGAGCTCACGCGGTGACGCTCCCCGGAGTCGCGCGCAAGCTCGTGCAGCGCAAGGTCGCGGACCTGCGCGCCTACGAGCGCAACGCGAAGGACCACCCCGAGGAGCAGATCGTCGCGCTGTGCCGCACGATCGAGAGGCACGGGTTCAACGCGCCGGTGCTCGTCGACCCCGAGCTGAACGTCGTAGCCGGGCACGCGCGGTTGCTCGCTGCGGCGCGCCTGGGCCTGCGCACGGTCCCGACGATCACGCTCGAGCATCTGACGCCCGAGCAGGCGCGCGCGTACCGCATCGCCGACAACCGCGTCGCCGAGCTCGGCGAGTGGAACGAAGCGCTGCTCGCATCGGAGCTGGAGGCGATCCGCCGCGACGGAGATCTCGACGGGACGGGCTTCTCCGACGACGAGCTCGCCGAGCTGCTCGAGTCGATCGACGAGGCGAACGAGGGCAACCGCGAGATCGAGGACACCGAACCCGGCGAGCCTCCCGAGACCCCCGTCTCGCGCCGCGGCGACGTGTGGATCCTCGGCCGCCACCGGCTCATGTGCGGGGACTCGTCGAGCTCCGAGGACGTCGAGGTCCTCCTCGCCGGCGACGTGCCCGCGCTGATGGCGACCGACCCGCCCTACTGCGTCGAATACACCGGCGCCGACCGGCCGCAGAACTCGGGCAAGGACTGGTCGGACACGTACCGCGAGATCGAGATCGAGGACCTGGGCGAGTTCCTGCGCGCCGTCCTGCGCGCGGTCATGCCCCGCCTGCGCAAGGACGCGGGCATCTACATCTGGCACGCGCACCTGCAATACCCCGCGATCGACCAGGTCCTCGCGGAGTTCGGCGTGCTGCGCCACCAGCCGATCATCTGGGCCAAGCCCTCGTCGACGTTCGGCTACTCGTACTACCGCTGGGCGCACGAGACGTGCGTCTTCGGCTGGCTGCAGGGGCACAAGCCGCCGCACTACCTCGAGAACGCGCTCGGCACCGTTTGGGAAGCCGACTGGGAGGGCAAGGCGCGGGTCAGCGGGAACGAGCACCCGTGCCAGAAGCCGCTGCGCCTGTTCGAGATCCCGATGGAGCAGCACACCGAGCCCGGCGGCGTCGTGTTCGAGCCGTTCTCCGGCAGCGGCACGCAGCTGCTCGCGGCCGAAAAGCTCGGCCGGCGCTGCCGCGCGATGGAGCTCGTGCCCGCCTTCGTCGACGTCGCGGTGCGCCGCTGGGAAGCCGCGACCGGGCAGGTGGCGCGGCTCGATGGAACCGACGACACGCTCGGGTCGCTCGAGCTGTCGCGGAACGGCTAGGTGTCGGCCGCTCGACGCAGCCTGCCGCGCGAGCTGCTGTCCATGCGGCAGTACGCGGAACACCGGCGCGCGCGCGGGCTCGCCGGCGGCACGCACGTCGCGGTGCGCAAGGCGATCCGCGACGGCCGGTTGACGACCAAGTCGGCCACGAAACGCGGCCGGCGCTGGCTGATCGACCCCACGAAGGCCGACCGCGAGTGGAACGAGAACACGGCCGGGCCCAAGCAGCGCGACCCCGAGACGCTCTCTACCGCCCGCAAGGCCGCGGCCGAGGCGCGCCGCGCGGAGCTCGCGCAGGCCGAGCAGGGCCGACTCTTCGGCGACGACTCCGCACCGCGGCCGCGGCGCAGCTCGACCGAGGCCTCCGACGGCGGATCGGAGACGATGGCCAAGGCGCAGCGCATCCGCGCCGTCTACGAGGCGCGCATGGCCGAGCTGCGCTACCGCGAGCGCGCCGGCGAGCTCGTGCGCCGCTCCGACGTCGAGGGCACGACGTTCCAGATCTTCCGCTCGCTGCGCGACCGCGTCTTCGCCGTGATCGACCGCATCGGGCCCTTGTGCGCGGCGGAGACGAGCGAGGCGCAGGTGCGCGAGATCATGCGCGAGGACCTCGCGCGCGCGTTCTCGGAGGTCGCCGACTCCCTCACCCCGCCAGAGCGAACCGATGACGCGATCGCCGGATGATCGCCACGCTGCCGCTCGAGCTCGCCGAGTGGACGGACGAGCGGCTCGCGGCGGAGTTGCGCGCGATGCTCGACGTCGAGCTGCTCGACCCGACCGGTCTCTCAGCGGTCGACCTGCAACTGGCCGATGCACTCGCCGAAGCGGATGAAGATGGGGGGGGGGTAATGGCGCGGTCGGATGACGTCCACGACGGCGCGACGCTGGTGCGCGAGATCGCCGCGCGCGCGCTCGAGCCCGACCGCGTGCTCTCGGTCGCGGCGTGGGCGGACATGCACCGCCAGCTCTCGACCGTCTCCGCGAAAGAGCCCGGGCAGTTTCGAACGTCGCGCACGCCCTACACGCGCGAGCCGATGGAGGCGATGTCGATCACCTCGACCGTGCGCCGCGTCTCGCTGATGTTCGGCGCGCAGCTCGGCAAGACCGAGACGCTGAACAACCTCGCCGGCTACATCATCCACCACGCTCCGGGGCCGACGCTGTTCGTGCAACCCAGCCTCGAGATCGCTCGGCTCGTCTCGCGCACGCGCCTGGACCCGATGATCGCCGAGTCGCCAGCGCTCGCGCGCCTGGTCAGCCCCGCGCGCAGCCGTGACGCCGGCAACTCGGTGTTTCAGAAGTCGTTCCCCGGCGGGTTCTTGCGCCTCGTCGGCGCGAACTCGGCCGCAGGCCTGCGTTCGATGCCCGTGCGGTTCCTCTTGCGCGACGAGATCGACGTGTGGCCGCGCGACGCCGACGGCGAGGGTGATCCGCTCTCGCTCTCGACCGCGCGCACGCGCACCTTCACGGGGCGCGAAAAGATCATCGACACGTCGACGCCGACGATCGAGGGGCGCAGCGCGATCGCCGCCGCCTACGACGAGGGCGACCAGTCCGAGTACTTCGTGCCCTGCCCCGAGTGCCAGCACGAGCAGACGCTGCGCTGGACCCAGCTGAAGTTCGAGCGCGACGACGCCGGCGACCTGATCCATAACTCCGTCGCCTACGCGTGCGAGGCCTGCGGCACGCTGCTCGGCGAGCACCACAAGACCGGGATGCTCGCGCGCGGCCGGTGGATCGCGCGCGTGCCCTCGCGCTCGGCACGGCACCGATCGTTCCGGCTCAACGCGCTCTACTCGCCGATCGGGTTCTACCCGTGGACGGCCGCGGTCGAGGACTTCCTGAAGGCGAAGGGCGACGAGGCGCAGCTGCGCGTGTGGGTCAACACCGTGCTCGCCGAGACCTACCAGGAGCGTGGCGACGCGCCGCCCTGGGAGCGGCTCTACAACCGGCGCGAGCCGTATCCGATCGGCGTCGTGCCGCGCGGCGCGTGCATCCTCACCGCCGGCGTCGATGTGCAGAAGGACCGCGTCGAGCTCGAGGTCGTCGGCTGGGGCCCAGACTTCGAGTCGTGGAGCGTCGACTACGTCGTGATCGCCGGTCGGCCCGAGGACGCCGCGACGCTCGAGCAGCTGGCCCGCGTGATCGCGCGCAGCTATCCGATCGAGGGTTCCGAGGGCGGCGCCGGCCTCTCGATCTCGAAGGTCGGCGTCGACACGGGGTACGCGACGCAGCACATGTACACGTGGATCCGCACGCAACGCGCCGACCAGGTCTTCGCGCTCAAGGGCGGGCCGCCCGGCTACCCCGTGATCGTCGGGCAGCCGCGCAAGGCCGAGGTCCTCGAGTCGGGCAAGAAGCTGCGCCGCGGCCTGCAGCTGTGGACCGTCGGCACCGGCATCGTCAAGGGCGAGCTCTACGGGTGGCTGCGCCAGGAGCAGCCGACCGACACATCCCACGGCTGGCCTCGCGGCTGGTGCCACTTCCCCGAGCAGGACGAGGAGTGGTTCAAGCAGATGTGCTCGGAGGTCCTGATGCCGCGCGTCAAGCTCGCGAAGTCGGGGCGCGAGAAGGGGCGCGTGTACGAGTGGGAGAAGACGCGCGAGCGGAACGAAGTGCTCGACTGTAGGGTCTACGCGAGGGCCGCGCTGGCGATCGCGGGCGCGGACCGCTGGACCGACGAGGACTGGAGACGCATGGCCGAGACGCTCGGCCGCGCGCCTCGCCGGCGCGACCGGCGCCGCGGCGAGGGCGGCGGCTGGCTCGCGCGGCACCGCTGAGGGCTCACCGGATGGCACTCGACAAGACCAAGCTGCTCGAGAAGCTCGAAAAGCTCTACTACGGTGGGGCGCGCCGCGTGCGCTACGAGGACCGCGAGCTCACGATGCACGACCGCGCGGAGGTCGGCGCGATCATCGCGCAGCTCAAGCGCGAGCTCGGCCTCAGCTCGTCGATGCCGCGCCGGCGCTACATCTCCACCGACAAGGACCTGACGTGACCCGCCGCGGCCGCCTGCACGCTCCCCCGCCGAACTGGCTCGATCGAGCCATCCGCTGGGTCGCGCCAGAGGTCGGGCTGCGCCGCGCGGCCGCGCGCATGCAGCTCGCGCGCCTGCGCCGCTACGAGGCCGCAGCGGTCACGCGCCGCACGAGCGGCTGGCACGCCGGGCAGGGCAGCCCCAACGCGGAGATCGGCCCGTCGCTGCACCTGGTGCGCGCGCGCGTGCGCCAGCTGGTGCGCGACAACTGCTGGGCTGCCCGCGCGTGCCGGCATCTGCAGGTCAGCGCGACCGGCAGCGGCGGCGTGCTCGCGACTCCGATCGGCTCGCGCGGCATCTCCGACCGAAAGCTCGCGCGCATCGATGAGCGCTGGAAGGACTGGTCCGGCACCGTCGCGCTCGACCCCGCCGGGCAGCAGACCTTCGCGGGGATCCAGTCGCTCACGGCGCGCAGCGCGCACGAGGCCGGCGAAGTACTCGTGCGTCGCATCCACCGTTCGTCGCGATCGAAGCTGCCGATCCCGATGCAGCTGCAGGTGATCGAGGCGGACTTCCTCGACACGGCGAAGACCGAGCAGCTCAAGGGTGGCAACCTCGTGCTGCAGGGCGTCGAGTACGACCGCGGCGGCCGGCGCGTCGCGTACTGGCTCTTCCCGGTGCACCCCGGCGAGTCGATCGCGCTGACGTTGCCGAATCTCGTCTCCGAGCGCGTCAGCGCCGATGACGTGATCCACGTCTACGAGCCGCTGCGTCCGGGCCAGGTGCGCGGGATCTCCGCCGGCGCGCCGGCGGCGATCCGCCACCGGGACTTCGACGAGTACGAGGACGCGACGCTCGTGCGCGCGAAGATCGCGGCCCTGACGGTCGCGTTCATCCGCAATCCCGACGGGCAGCCGTCGACGTCGAACGTCGACGAGATCGAGGAGCTGCGCCCGGGCGGCGTCGAGTACCTGGCGCCCGGCGAGGACGTCACGTTCAACAACCCCCCGGCCATCATGGGTTACGAGGACTACGCGCGCGTCTCGCTGCGCGCGGTCGCCGCCGGCTGGGACGTCTCGTACGAGTCGCTCACGGGCGATCTCTCGCAGGTGAACTTCGCGAGCGGGCGCCTGGGCTGGATCAGCGAGAACCGCCGCATCGAGGCGTGGCGCCGGCAGGTCTTCGTGCCGCAGGTCTGCCAGCGCGTCTGGTCGTGGTTCTTGGAAGGCGCCGCGCTCGCGGGTGACATCAGCGCGACCGACCTGGTGCGTGCCGAGTGGACGCCGCCGCGGCGCGAGATGATCCAGCCCGACAAGGAGATCAACGCCCTGCGCGTGCAGATCGGTGCGGGCCTGCTCTCGCCGTCCGAGGCGCTGCGCCAGCTGGGTTACGACCCCAAGCGCATCCTCGAAGAGCTCGCGGACGACCTCGAGCTGATGCGTGATCTGGGCATCACGCCCGACCTGATGGTCAAGCTCACGAGCGAGCTCGAGGACGAGCAAGAACCCGGCGAACCGCCCGTGCCCGACTCGTCCGAGGGCCGCGCGCTCGTGCGCAACGGCGCGCGTGCGATGCGCGCACTCGCGCGTTGCGATGGTGGAGCAGCTTGACCGAGCCTCTCCGGGGTAGCACGCTCTCGACGTGGCGAAGGCACGCAAGCGGAGCGGGAAGCGCGCTCGGGCCGGCGGCGACGGCACGCTGACGCTCGAGATCCCCCGGCTCTACCGTGCTGCGCGGTTCGCGCCCGGGTCGTGGGACCCGAACACCTGCGAGGCGACGATCGTCTGGTCCGCCGGCGCGCGCGCGCTGCAGTTCGACTGGGACCGCGGGCTCTTCGAGGAGGAGCTCGAGATGACCGACGCCGCGTGCCGCCTCGAGCGGATGAACACGCAGGGCCCGGTCCTCGACAGCCACCAGACGTGGGGTCTCGCGAACCACCTGGGCGTCGCGTTGCGCTCGTGGCTCGAGGGCGGCGAGGGGCACTCGATCGTGCGTCTCGCCAAGATCCCCTCGACCAAGGATCTGCGCGACAAGCTCGATCAGGGCATCCCCCCGGGCATCTCGTGCGGCTACAACGTCTACCAGTACCGCGACGTCACGACGGCAGACGACCGTCGCATGGTGCTGCGGGCGGTGGACTGGGAGCCGTTCGAGTACTCCCTCCTCTGCGTGCCGGCCGACTACAAGGCCGGGTTCCGATCCGACGGCACCCTGCACCGGTGCACGTTCCAGCTGAAAGAGAGCACGATGGACGACGACGAAGAGCTGACCCCCGAGCAACGCGAGCGAGCGCGGTGCCTGGCGATCCGTGAGGCCGCTCGGCGCGCCGCCATCGCCGACACCCAGATCGACGCGTGGATCCGCGACGGCGCGACGATCGAGGAGGTCAACGCCGCGATCGTCGAGGGCCTGGGCCGCACGCGCGCCGGCGCCGGCAGCCGGCGCACGGCCGCGGCGGGCGGACGCACGCGGCGCGCCGCGGGTGCCGGCACCGCCGTCGCCGATCCCGAGGACGAGGATCCGCCCGCCGACGACGAGCCCGAGCCCGCGCCGCGCCGCCGTTCCGACGACGCGCGCACCGAGCGCGCGCGCTGCCTCGAGATCGTGCGGCTCGGCCAGGCGCACGCGTCGCTGGGCCAGGCGTTCATCGACGAGCACCTCGACGCGGGCACGTCGCTCGACCGCTTCCGCGAGCTCGTGATCGACCGGCTCGCCGAGCGCGACAGCAACGGCACCGGCCGCACGCGCCAGGCGTCGACCGCCGCCACGACGAACCCCGGCTCCGCCGGTTCGCCGGGCGGCGCGCGCGCAGCGGTGGGCGAGGAGGACGCGGCCAAGCGCCTGCGCGCGATCGGCGTCGCGATCCAGCACCGCGCGATGGCTCCCGACCGCATCGACGAGCACGGCCGCCCCGTCTACGTCGACCTCGCGGCGACCGAGGGCGCGCGCGAGTTCCGCCACATGACCCTGCTCGACATCTGCCGCGAGGTCCTGACCTTGCGCGGCGTGTCGTGGCGCGGGCTGAACAAGCTCGAGATCGCGCAGCGCGCGCTGCACACGACGGGCGACTTCTCGACGATCCTCTCGAACGTCGGGAACAAGGGCCTGCAGATGGCCTACCAGACGACGCCCGCGACGTGGCTGCAGCTCGCGACGCGCACCAACGCGACCGACTTCAAACCGATGACCCGCGCGCAGCTCGGCGACGCGGCTCAGCTGCGCGAGGTCCCCGAGTCCGGGCGCTTCGACCACGGTTCGGTCGGCGAGGGCGGCGAGACGTACCGGATCAAGACGGCCGGCCGGATCCTCGCCCTCTCGCGCCAGGCGGTGGTCAACGACGACCTGTCCGCCTTCGAGCGCCTGCCGCGCAGCATGGGCAACGCGGCGCGCGAGTACGAGTCGGACAAGGTCTGGGATCTGATCACGTCGAACGTCGTGATGGAGACCGACGGCGAGGCGCTGTTCTCGGCCGCGCACTCGAACCTCGCGACCGGCGTGATCAGCGTCGCGAGCCTCGGTGCCGCGCGCGCTCTCCTGCGCAAGCAGAAGGGCATCCCCAACGACGAGGGCTACGCGCACCGCATCAACGTGCGGCCGCGCTACCTGTGGGTTCCGACCGCGCTCGAGGCGGCCGCCGAACAGCACATCGCCAACGACATCGTCCCCAACGCGGTCGGCAGCGTGAACCCGTTCAAGGGCAAGCTCGAGCCGATCGTGGAGCCGCGCCTCGACGACAAGAGCGCGCTCGAGTGGTACCTCTCCGGCGCGCCGCAGCAGGTCGAGATGATCGAGTACGCCTACCTCGACGGCGCGGAGGGCCCGGTGCTCGAGCAGCAGATGGGATTCGAGGTCGACGGCATCCAGTTCAAGGTGCGGCTCGACTTTGGCGCCCAGGTCAACGACCACCGCGGCATGGTCCGCTCCAGCGGCGCGGCCTGATCCCGCACGACGCAACGATGTAAGGGGCGGGGCATGGCCGATCGCCGTGCGCCCGCCCCGCCTTCCACGAACGCGAAACGAGACGAGCGATGGCGAAGAACCACGTGCAGGGTGCGGAGAAGCAGACGAAGTTCACCGCCACCGCGGCGATGACGAGCGGCGTCCCGCACATCGAGGGCGACTCGATCGGCATCCCGGCCGACACCTACGCGATCGGCGACTTCGCCGTGATGTGGCTCGACGGCCAGTGGCGCGTCGCGTGCACGTCGGGAGACGACATCGCGGTCGGGGTCGATCTCTACTGGGACTCGACGCCCGGCGAGGCGACCCTCGCGGCGGCCGCGGGCGCCAACCGCTACCTCGGCAAGGCGGCGACCGTCGCCGGCGTCGGCGTCACCGAGGTCACCGTCGAGGTCATCCAGACCGAGGCGCCCTGATCCGGCGTAGCGCGTGAGCTGGCGCGATCTCGTCGATGGCGTCCAGGACGCGGCCGTGTCCGCGTTCAACGACGCCGAGGACGACGTCGAGCTCTACTACCACCCCGGCGGCGCCGGTCAGATCGCCGTCGAGGGCATCTTCCGCGAGGCCGGGGTGGCCGCGAACCCCGGCATCTCCGTCGAGGTCGAGACCGAGAGCCCCGAGCTGCACGTGATCGAACGCGACCTGGCGGCCGCCGGCGTGCCGCTGCCGCTGTCGAGCTCGGACGAGGTCTCGCGGGTGACGCCGGCGGGCACGCGCCGCTACCGCGTCGCGTCCAAGCGCCCCGACGGCGAGGGCATGGTGCGACTGACGCTCGTGGACGCCGCCCCGTGAAGACGCTCGACGAGCTGCGGTCGGTCTTCACGAGCGAGCTCATGGGCCGCACGATCGCCGGCGCGCGCGTGTACCCCGAGCGCGCGCACCCGCAGTGGCGCGAGGAGCTGCCGGCGATCGGCGTGTACGCGCGCCGCATGACCTCCGACCGCTGGGGTGAGGAGGGATCGCTCGGCCGCCACGTGCGCCGCTGTCGGCTCGAGCTCGTGCTCGAGCTGTTCGTGCGCGAGAACGGCGGCCAGATCGCCGAGGACGCGGCGGGCGTGCTCGTGCGCCAGACGACGCAGCTGGTCGATCGACTGCTGCACGATCCCGAGCCGCTGCCGACGCTCCCGGACCTGCGCCTGCTCGCCGAGGAGACCGGGCTCGAGGAGGTGCGCTGGGACTTCGACGGCGACGGACGCGAGATCCTGGGCGGCGTCGAGGTCACCTACCGCGTCGTGTACCTCGAGACCGTGCCGGCGACCGACGAGCTCGAGGAACTCGACGAGGGCAAGCTCGCGGCGCTCACCTGGAAGGTCGGCACGCTCGCGGAGGCGGCCGCCGACAGCATCGACCTCGACATCCAGCCTTCGTAGGATCGCGAGCGCAGATGAAGGTCCACCTCCGCCCCGTGCGTGCCGAGCTGCTCGTTCCGATGTCGCCGGGCGGCCCGGTGTTCCCGCGCGAGGGCGCCGCGGTCGAGCTCACGACCTGGATCGCGCGCCGCATGCAGGACGGAGATCTCGTGCGCGTCGAGGACCGAGGGACGAGTGATCGCACGCGCCGCCGGGCGCGCGCTGCGACCGAGCCGAAGAGCGAGGAGATCCAATGACGATCAGCTTCAAGGACGTCCCCACCGACTCCCGCGTCCCGTTCATCTACGTCGAGATCGACGGCTCGCAGGCGCAGCAGGGGCCCTCGCTGCAGCCATACCAGATGCTCGTCATCGGCCAGCGCCTGGCCGCGGGCACGGTCGCCGAGAAGGTGCCCCAGCTGGTGACCTCGCTCGCGCAGGCGATCGAGTTCTTCGGCGCGGGTTCGGTGCTCGCGCAGATGGCCGAGCTGCTCTTCCTCAACAACCGCAGCACGCTGGCGACGTTCATCGCGCTCGACGACCCCGCCGGCGCGCAGGCCGAGGGCGAGCTGACCGTGACCGGCGCGGCGACGGCCGCGGGCACCGTCGCGGTCTACGTCGCGGGCCGGCGCGTGCAGGTCGGCGTCGCGACCGGCGACACGGCGACCGAAGTGGGCGACGCGATCGCGGCCGCGATCAACGCGAACACGAACCTGCCGGTGACGGCCGCCAACGTCGCCGGCGTCGTGACCGTGACCGCCAAGCACGCCGGCGTCGTCGGCAACGACATCCTGCTCGAGCTGAACAAGTTCCAGGGCGAGACGAACCCCGCCGGCGTGGCGATCGCGCTCGAGCAGATGGGCGTGACGGCCGCCGGCACCGGCAACGCGACCGTCGACGCCACGCTCTGGGCCGCGCTCGGCGACGAGCACTACAACGTCCTGGCGGTCGGATTGTCGGCCGAGGACGCGCCGACGCTCACCGCGTTCGAGATCGAGCTCGACGACCGATTCGGTCCGGTGCGCCAGATCGACGGCCACGCGTTCTTCGGGTTGCGCGAGACGTTCGCCAACGCCATCACGCTCGGCAGCGGGCGCAACAGCGCGCAGCTGTCGATCCGGCCGGCGAACGGCTCGCCGAGCTCGCCCTGGGAGTGGGCCGCCGCGGCCGCGGCCGTCGTCGCGCGCTACGGCAAGCAGGACCCGGCGCGGCCGTTCCAGACGCTGCCGCTCGTCGGGATCCAGGCGCCGCCGATCACCAGCCGGTTCACGCTGCTCGAGCGCGACCAGCTGCTGCGCAACGGCATGTCGACGTTCACGGTCGCGGCCGACGGCACGGTCGCGATCGAGCGCGAGATCACGACCTACCAGACCAACCCCGCGGGCGCGCCCGACACCGCGTTCCTCGACGTCAACACGAAGCTCACGCTCTCCTACCTGCGCTACGACGCGCGCAACCGCTTCAAGCTGCGGTTCCCGCGCCACAAGCTCGCCGACGACGGCACGCGGTTCGGCGCGGGGCAGGCGATCCTGACGCCCAAGATCGCGCGCGCGGAGCTGCTCGGCTACTTCCGCCAGTGGGAGGAGCTGGGTCTCGTCGAGGGCTTCGACCAGTTCAAGGCCGACCTCATCGTCGAGCGCTCGTCGACCGACCCCAACCGGCTCGACATCATGATGCCGCCCGACCTGGTCAACCAGCTGCGCGTCGTCGGCGCGTCGATCCGCTTCCTGCTCTGATCCCGGAGGGCCTGAACTATGGCGCGCATCATCGGCGGGACGATCGAGTTCTCGGTCAACGGCACCCGCGAGCTCGCGAAGGGCAACTTCACCTACAACATCGGGCGGCCGATGCGCGAGGGGAAGACCGGCGCGGACGAGCCGCACGGCTACACCGAGAAGCCGCAGATCCCGCGCATCGAGGGCGCGATCACCGATCGGCCCGACCTCGACCTCGCCGCGTTCCTCGCGATCACCGACGCGACCGTGATCGTCAAGGCGGCGAACGGCAAGGGCTGCGTCCTCTACGAGGCCTGGAACGCGTCCAGCGGCGACGTCACGACCGAGGAGGGCGAGATCGCCTGCAAGTTCGAGGGCATGCGCGCGGAAGAGTTCTGACGCGCGCACGGCCCCGCTCCCGTCCCCGAAACCCCCGACCAGGTGCCTCCCCGAATGGGCCCTACGACTCCCCCGACGATCGACGAGCTCGTCGACGCCAACGCCGACGAGCTCGCGAACATCGAACCCGCCGGCCCCACCACGATCGAGCTCGCGCGTCCGATCACGCGCGAGGTCGGCGGCGAGAGCCAGACGATCACGTCGCTCGACTTCGACTGGCTGCGCTGGAGCCACATCGTGGAGCTGCCGATCGACACGAGCGTCGCCAACTTCCGCGCGCTCGCCGTCGTCGCTGCACGGATGAGTGGCGTCGCGGTTGTCGGGCCGAACGGCGAGGCGAGCCCCGGCCCGATCGGCCTCGTCGACATCGTCGACTGGTCCAAGATCTCGAACCACGTCGCGCGCGCGCTGGTGCCGCTCAAGCTCTCGGCGTCGATCGACGTGGGGCGGCTGAGCGAGGACCAGATCGTCTACCTCGAGGCGAACCACGAGATCTCCGACAAGTTCCCGAGCGAGCTGAAGCTGCGCCGGCTGCGCGCCGGCGACGTCTTCGGCGTGCGCCTCGACCCGCGCCTGATGACGTTTCGCGAAATGCTGGAGGTCTGCGCCAGCGCGTCGGACCAGTCGCGCGAGCTGCTCGGCCGGATGACGATGGCTGACGTGGGCAAGTGCGCGCGGATCCTGACGGGTTTTTTTGCACTGCTCCAGCCCGAGACGTTCGACGCTGCCTCGGAGCCCTCGCCGTCGGACTAGGCTGGAGTCCGCGCGAGCTGTGCGAGATCCCGCTCGACCAGCTCGCCGAGTGGCTCGACATCGTCGCGCGTGCGAAGGAGGACGCACGCCGCTACGCTCGCCCCTGAGCGATGGCAGCCGGCGCTTCGTACCCCTTCTCGATCATCCTGAAGGCGGTCGACCAGCTCAGTGGGCCCCTGGGCAAGGTCGAGTCGCAGCTCTCGAAGATCGGCAACAAGACCAAGGGCGTCGGTCGCACGATGACCGGCGCGCTCACGCTCCCGATCCTGGGGATCGGCGCGGGCGTGATCGGGATCGGCGCCAAGTTCGAATCGAGCCTGAACAAGGTCGCGGCGCTGACCGGCGAGGTGGGCACGCCGGCGATGGCGGCGATGACCGAGCAGGCCAAGAAGCTCGGAGCCGACACCGTCTTCAGCGCGAGCGAGTCCGCTGCGGCGATGAGCGTGCTTGCGAAAGCGAGCCTCGACGCGAACCGCATCATGGCGGCGACGCCAATCGTGCTCGAGCTCGCGGCCGCGGGCGAGCTCGAGATGGCAGCGTCGGCGGACATCGTCACGTCCATCCTCTCGAGCCAGCGCGAGGAGACGGACAAGCTCGGGGTGCGCACCGACCAGCTGGTTGCCGGCTTCATCTCCGCGAAGACGGACCTGGGCGAGCTCGGCGAGGCGATGAAGGCCGCGGGCTCGGTCATGCGCGACCAGAACATCGCCTTCTCGGAGCAGATCGGGCTGCTCGCCGCGCTCGCGCAGGGCGGCAAGGCGGGCGCCGAGGGCGGCCTCGTCATGCGGCGATCGATCTCGCGGCTGCTCGCGGGCATCCCCGCGGTCAACCAGCAGCTCGCCGCGCTGAAGATCCGCCAAGAGCAGGTGTTCGACGAGCAGGGCAACCTCCGCTCGTTCACGGGCCTGCTCGAGCTGCTCGAACAGCGCGGCGCGGGCGCGACCGAGATCTTCCGCATCTTCGGCGAGATCGCTGGGCCCGCGATCCTGAACCTCCTGGGCCAGGGCACCGCGGGGATCCGCGAGCGCACGGCGGCGCTCGACGAGGTCTCGACCGCCGGCAGCCGCGCGCGCATCGCCGGCGTGATGATGCAGGGCGCGGTCGGCGCGACCGAGGAGCTGATGGGCGCGCTCGAGACGCTCGCGCTGCAGGTGAACGAGTCGGGCCTTCTGCCTTGGTTCACGAAGACCGTGCGCACGCTCGGCGGCTACGTCGATCGACTGAACGAGGCGAGCCCGAACACGCTCAAGTGGGCGACCATCATCGCCGGCGCGACGGCGACCGTCGGCCCGTTCCTGATCGTCATGGGATCGCTCGCGACTTCGATCGGGGGGCTCTCGACGCTGCTGACCGTCGGCATCCCGACTCTGTACGGGTGGGCGACGGCGCTCGTGACCACGGTCATCCCCGCGACGATCGCGTGGACCGTCGCGCTGCTCACGAACCCGATCACGTGGATCGTGCTCGCCGTCGTCGCGCTGATCGCCGCCGGCTACGCGCTCGTGCGCAACTGGGACAGCGTGGTCGCGTGGCTCTCGGGCGCCTGGGACACGATCCGCTCGGGCGCCGAGGCCTCGATCGGGTGGCTGTGGGACAAGCTCGTCCAGCTCGCCGACTGGGCCGTGCCGGACTGGCTCGCCGGGCTCTTCGGCGGCTCGGGCGATCGCGAGTTCAAGATCACGGGCCTCGACGACGAGCGCCTGCGCAGCATCGCGGCGCCGCCGAGCCTCGTGGGTGAGGGCGCGCCGCAGAGCCAGACCAAGGTGACGGTCGACTTCCGCGACGTGCCCGACGGCGTCAACGTGTCCTCCGAGTCGCGCGGCGACGGGCCTCCGCCCGAGATCGGCCTGGGCTTCGCGATGGGCGGTGCGCTGTGAGCTGGCGCGACCGGCTGCTCCCCGCGTCCTACCGCGGCGTGCCATTCTTCGTCGCGCAGGCGGACGACACGGGCGGGCGCGACGTCGTCGTGCACCAGTTTCCGCAGCGCGACCAGCCGCTGGTCGAGGACGTCGGGCGCAGCCTGCGCGAGTACCGCATCGACGCGTACGTGATCGGCGAGAACTACGACCTGCAGCTCGAGGACCTGCGCCGCGCGTGCGAGCGCCCCGGGCTGGGCTACCCCGTGCGCGTCGGATCGATCCTCGTCCACCCCTACCGCGGACCGCTCGAGGTCATCTGCCGGGGGTTCGACATTCGCCAGACCGAGGACGTCGGCCGCTTCGCTCGCCTGCGGCTCACGTTCGTCGAGGCCCCCGCGGCGATCCGGGGCGAGCGCCGGCGCGACCCCGCGGCCGCGGCCGCGCGCGCGGGCGCCAGCCTCGAGGGCGGCGCGGCGGCGCGCGCGGCCGACGGGATCGACGTCGCCGGCCTGTCTTCGAGCGTCGCCGAGGATCTCGGCGCGCGCACGTTCTCGCTCGGCCAGCTGCTCTCGGGTCTGGACGTCTTCGGGGGCCTCGCGCGTGACGCGGCCGCGCAGGCGCGCGCGACGCAGCAGATGATCGCCAACGCCGCGCAGCTGGCGACCTCGCCGCTCGAGCTCGTCAACGCGGTCCAGATCGGGATCGCGGGCGTGCGCGCGAGCGTAGGCAACGCGCTGGGCGCCCTGTTCGCCTACGAGTTCATCCTCACAGGCCTGGACGACGACCCGGTCCCGAGCGCGTCGGACTCGCCCGTCGAGCGCAAGATCGCGGCGAACGCGAACCTCTTTGCGGGGCTGGCGCGCGGCGCGGCGTTCTCCGGCGCGCTGCAGGCCGCCGTCGAGGTGGAGTGGGACACGCGCGAAGAAGCGCTCGAGCGGCGCTCGGCCCTGCTGGCGCACATCGACGCGCGCCTGGCGCTCGCGCCCGACTCGGAGATCCTCGAGCTCGAGGGCGTGCGCGCGGCGCTGGTGCGCGGCGTGCCCGACCCTTCCGCCGACCTGGCGGAGCTGCGCGAGGTCGTCCTGACGGCTTCCGTGCCCGCCCTGGTGCTCGCGTGGCGCCTGTACCGCGACCCCGAGCGAGAGGCCGAGATCGTGCGGCGCGGCCGGGTCTCGCGCCCGCTGTTCCTGCCGGTCGGCACCCCGCTCGAGGTCAAGAGTGCCTGACGGCCCGGACGCGCCGCGGCGCGCCGACGAGCTCGAGCTGCTCGTCGAGAGCGAGCAGGACGACGACGGCGTGCGGTTCACGGGCGACGCCCTGTTCGCGACCTGGGGCGAGCTGCGCGTGCGCCGCCCGCTGACGGGGCTCGCGGGCGGGTTCACGCTCACGGCGCCCGGGCGGCGCGCGTGGCCGATCCGGCCCGGCGCCCGCGTGCGCGTCAGGATCGCCGGCGTGCAGATCATCGAGGGCCACGTCGACAAGCTGGCCGCGTCGACGTCGAAGCGCGGGCGGCGCGTGACGCTCGAGGGCCGCGACAAGACCGCCGACCTGGTCGACTGCTCGGCCACGAACGAGCCGGGCGAGTGGACCGACGTGCGCATCGACGAGCTCGTGCGCCAGCTGGCCGAGCCGTACGGCATCGAGGTCACGCGCGCCGTCGACAGCCTGCGCCTGGGCGCGCCGCTGCGGCTCTTTCGGCTGCAGCAGTCGGAGTCGGCCGGATCCGCAATCGAGCGCGCGCTGCGGCTGCGGGCCCTGCTCGCGTACACGCAGGGCGACGGGCGGCTCGTGATCAGCGCCCCGGGCGAGTCCTACGCCGCCGGCGAGCTCGTCGAGGGCCAGCACGGCAACGTCATCGAGGCCGCGCTGAGCTGGACCGACCGCGACCGGTTCCGGGTCTACCTGGTGCGTGGCCAGCGCTCGGGCGGCGACGGGGGGTTCGGGGCCGAGATCTCGGCCGTCGAGGGCCGCGCGATGGACCTCGCCGTGCGTCGCCAGCGCGTCCTGCTGTCGCTCGCCGACTCGTCGGTCACGTTCACCGACGCCGCGGACCGCGCGCGCTGGGAGGCGACCTTTCGCGCCGCGCGCGCGCAGCAGCTCACGGTCACCGTGCCGGGCTGGCGCCAGGGGCCGGACGAGGGGCCGTGGGAGGTCAACCGCCTGGTGCCGGCCGTGATCCCGAGCCTGGGCATCGACACGTCGATGCTGATCGACGACGTCACGTTCTCGCGCTCGCGGCGCTCGGGCACGCGCACGCAGCTGCGGCTCGTGCCGCCCGATGCGTACACGCCCGAGCCCGAGCGCGAGCCCGAGGGCCCGCTGGACGACACGCTGCTCGAGGAAGAGTGGGAGGTCGAGGGCCTGTGACGCTCGAGGACCTCGCCCGCATCCTGCAGCCGCTGCGCGCGCGCGTCGCGATGATCCTTTCGCGCGCGGTCGTCGTCGCGGTCGACGACACGACGCTGGCGCAGACGCTGCGCGTGCGCGGCTACTCCGGCGAGCTCCTGAGCGGCGTCGAGCGCCTGCACGAGTACGGGTTCACGAGCCACCCGATCCAGGGCCCCGAGGGCGCGATCGAGGCGCTGCTCGCGGCCCCGGGCGGCAACCGCGACGGCGCGGTCGCGGTCGCGGTAGGCGATCGCACGCTGCGCCTGAAGGGGCTCGCCGAGGGCGAGGTCGCGCTGTACGACGACCAGGGTTCGGTCGTGCACCTCAAGCGTGGCGGGCACGTGCGCGTCGCGTCCGCGTCCCTCGTCGAGATCGACAGCCCCTCGCTCGTCGTCGACTGCGAGACGGCGACCGTCGAAGCCCAGACGGTGATCACGCTCGTCGCGCCTACCGTGCGCGTCGAGGGAAACCTCGAGGTGACGGGCGACGTCGTCTCGTCGTCCGACAGCTCGCCGCTGTCGCTTGCGACCTTCCGCTCGACGTACAACGTCCACCGGCACGACGAGAACGACAACGCGCCGGGGCCGACCGACCCGCCCAACCAGCAGGTGTAGCCAGATGCCCAAGCAGCCGAACGGGGACTACCTGCCGGACTTCGTCGAGACGTACTGCGTGGGCGCCGGCGCCGTCGCGCCCGAAGGGCATCAGCACTGCTCGGTGTTCCTGCCCGACGCGGCCGTCTGGCCCAAGCCGCCCGCGGGCTATCCGATCGTCGTGCTCAACTCGTACGGCCACTTCATCACCGCGCCGCACGCGACGATCATCCCCGCCGCGGCGGGCGTGCTCGGGTTGCTCTTCTACCGGCTGCTCGACGAGCTCGGTGTCGCGATCGGCTGGTACGGCGTCACGGGGGCGTGGTCGGCGGAGGGTGGCGTGCTGAACATCACCTCGAACGGCCGCGGGCTCTTCCACCAACCGGGCACCGCGGGCTGGAACGACGACACGCGCTACTCGGGGTACAAGGAGGCGATCCTCGCGGCGCAGCTCATCCGACACCACGCGAAGGCGATCGGCATCGACGCGTCGAGGATGATCTTCGACGGGCAGTCGACCGGATCGAGCGTCGCCGCCGCGCCGGCGTTCTGGGCCGACCAGGCCGACGGTTCGAAGGCCGACCATCGCGCCGCAAGCTCGCGCATCCTGGGCGTGCGCATGCGCATCGGGCAGGCCGACTGGAGCCTATACGACCCCACGCTCGGCTCTCCGAACACCGACAACTTCACATGCTGGCCGCGCGCGGCCGGCGACATCACCCAGGACATCGCGCACAAGTACGAGGACGCCGACGACGAGGTCCTGCGCTGGGCCTCGCCCGTGCGCATCGGGCTCGACCGCGCGGCCGCGCGCGCGCGCAACGCGCGCGGCGTGTACGTCTGGCTCGCGTGCCAGAACGGTGGGCGCAACATCGACGACTTCTCCCTCGCGGGCGAGTGGACCGCGACGAGCGGCAAGCGCTTCGGCACGTTGGACACGCTCGACCCGCTCGCCGGCGGCGCCAAGCACGAGGCCGTGCAGATGGTCTCCCTGATGCGCGCGCTGCGCGAGATCGAGCACGACGCGTGGCACACGAGCCACTCGCGCCTCTCGCTCGGCAAGCCCGAGTTCGACTACGTCGCCGCGGCGGACCCCGTCGCGGCCGCGCTGGTCGACTACGTCATGGTGCAGCCGATCAGCGAGACGGCGCTCGTGCAGCTCGAGATGGACTGGTTCGCGTTCGCGTTCGCCGGCGGGCACGCGACGTCGGTCAGCGTCAAGGCGCCGTCGATCGCGCTGGGCGAGGTTCTTGACGTCGCGCTCGTGCTTGAGGCGGGCGGCGCCAGCTTCGACCTGGCGCTCGACGGCGGAGATCTCGGGCGCGAGCAAGGCCTGCGCACCGCGCTCGTCTGCTCGCTGTTCTCGGACGCCGCCGCCGACATCGAGGACCTCGAGCCGGGCGAGGACGGGCGCGGGTGGTGGGCGCAGGGCGAGGACGGGTTCGGTTCCCTGCTCTGGCGCCTGGGGCGTCGATCGATCACGAGCGAGACGGTCGAGCTCGCGCGGCGCGGCGTCGAGTCGGCCCTCGCCTGGCTGGTCCGCGAACAGATCGCGCGCGGGGTGACAGTTCGCGCCGAACGCGCCCGCGGCCGCGCCGATCGGATCGACGTCGAGGTCCACATCGAGCGTTCGGACAGCTCGCGCTGGGCGTCGGCGTGGGCCGCGCTCGCCGGCGAGCTCGCGGCGAGCGGCAGCGTGCGCGTGACCCTCGTCACCTGAGGGCATACGCTGAGCGCGCATGGCGCCCTTCGACCGGCCCACCCTCGCCGAGCTGCGCGAGCAGAGCGCGTCGGACGCGGCCGCGCGCTTCGGTCTCTCGGCGCTGCTCCCGCGCTCCGCGCTGCTCGTCCTGTCCGAGCAGCTCGCGGGCGTCGCGCACGGGTTGCACGGCCACCTGGAGTGGCTCTCGCGCGCGATCTTCGCCGACAGCGCGGAGGCGCTCGAGCTCGAGCGTCTTGCCTCCGTGCACGGCGTCTTCCGCAAGGCGGCCGCCTTCGCTGAGGGCACGGTCACGATCACCGGCCCCGAGGGCACGCTGATCCCCGCCGAGACGTTCCTGCGCCGCGCGGACGGCGTGCGCTACCGCACCGAGACCGAGCAGGAGATCCCGCTCGGCGGCGGGGGCACGGCCGCGCTCGTGATCGTCGCCGACGAGCCCGGCACGCTGGGCAACGCGGCCGAGGCCGTCGAGCTCACGTTCGCGACGGTGATCGGCGGCGTGGACACGACCGCGACCGTCGACGCGCCGGGGCTCGCTGGCGGCGCCGAACGGGAGAGCGACCTGCGCCTGCGTGAGCGGCTCCTGCAGCGCCTGCGCAACCCGCCGCAGTCGGGGGCCGCGGCGGACTACGAGCGCTGGGCGCTCGAGGTGTCGGGCGTCACGCGCGCGTTCGTGCTGGCGCTCAACCGCGGCCCGGGCACGGTCGATCTGACGTTCGCGGTCGACGACGACCCCGACGGCCCCTTCCCATCGGCGGCCAAGGTCGCCGAGGTCCAGGCCTACATCGACGGCCTGAAGCCCGTCACGGCCGACGTCGTCGTGTTCGAGCCGGCGCCTGCGCCGCTCAACCCCACGATCGAGATCGTGCCCGACACGACCAAGGTTCGCGAAGCGGTCACGGCCGCGCTCGAGGACCTCATCCGTCGCGAGGCCGGGCCCGGCGCCACGCTGCTGCTCTCGCACGTGCGCGAGGCGATCTCGACCGCGCCCGGCGAGACCGACCACACGCTCGTGATCCCGTTCGCCGACACCCCGATCGCGTCAGGCGCGCTCGGCACGCTGGGGACGGTGACGTGGCAGTAGGCGACGCGAGCCCCGCGACGGTCGAGGAGTACGCGCGCGCGGCGCGCGCACTGTTCCCGGACGGCATCGCGTGGTCGCGCGAGCCCAACTCCAACCTGCACCAGCTGCTGCGCGCGCAGGCCGACAGCTGGGGTCGCGTGGACCGGCGCGCCGGCGAGCTCGCCCGTGAGGCCGACCCGCGCACGACGCTCGAGCTGCTGTCCGACTGGGAGCGCGTGCTCGGCCTGCCCGATCCGTGCGCGACGCTCGGCGCGTCGGTGGGCCTGCGGCGCAAGGCGGTCGTCGCGAAGCTGACCGGGTCGCACGGCGGCTCGCCGGCGGGCTTCATCGCGCTCGCCGAGTCGCTCGGTTGGAGCGCGACGTCGATCACGGTCTCGGGGCACGAGGCGTTCCGCGTCGGCGTCAGCCGAGTGGGCGATCGGCTCTACGGGACCGACTGGCTGTTCGCGTGGCGCGTGACGGCTCCCGAGCTGAACCCGACCTTCTTCTCGGCCGGCCACAGCGCGGCGGGTGACCCGCTCGTCGAGTCGGACAACGAAGTCCTGCGCTGCTACCTCGAGCGCTACAAGCCCGCGCACACGGTCGTCGTCGTCGACTTCACCGAGCCCTACAACGGCTACGCGCCGTGGCGATCGATCCGTCCCAAGCCGGCGATCATGCGCCTCGTCGCGCCGCCGCCGGCGGTCCAGAAGAGCTGAAGGCGCGCGCGATGGAGCTAGTCGACAACCCCTCCGCCGGCCCGGGCAACACGTTCGTCGAGGGCGACCCGCAGGCGGGCGTCGAGGCGACGATCGTGCCCGCGGCGGTGATGAACGCGCTGCAGTTCGAGATCGCGAACGTGGTCACGGCCTCGGGTCAGGCGCTGATCCCGGGCAACTACGGGCAGCTGCTCGCGGCGATCGGCGGGTTCGCGCCGTGGAAGAACAAGCTGCACAACCCGGTGATGCGCATCTCGCAGCGCCACCCGGTCTTCGACGTCACGACCGTCTTCGGCGCGACGCCCGAGTACGTGCTCGACCGCTGGCACGTCGACCCGGGCGACCTGGGCGTGTGCCAGATCGTGCAGCGCGACTTCGACACGCTGACGGGCACGGGCGCCGACCGACTCGGCCTGCCGTTCATCGACGGGCAGCTGCCGACCTACATGGCGTGGACGCAGACGGGCGCCGCGTCGATCGTGCGCCTGCCGCAGCTCACGCAGCATGTCGAGGACGTGCGCACGCTCGCCGG
>CAZGTQ010000461.1:0-2169 GCA_964528575.1 uncultured Planctomycetaceae bacterium
GGCTCGTAGGACCCGCTCTTCGGCACGAGCCAGATCACCTCGCCCGCCCCCGGCACGCCGTCGACGAGGAGCGAGCCGGTGAGCAACGCGCCGGCTTCGAGACGCCAGTCGAGCGTACGCTCCTCGCCCGGCTCGAGCCGAACCTCGCGCGCGTGCCTGCGCAGGACACCGCGCTCGTAGAGCGCGACCTCGAGGTCGGTGCGCGCGGGCAGGTCGCGGATCTCCCACGTCCCGCCCGCGTCCGGCGTCGCGCGCCACGTCGGGTCGTCGAGCGACCACGCGCTCGTCGTCTGCGCCTTCATCTGGTACGCGTCGGCGGTGACGCGGATCGAGATCCCCTCGCCTGCGGCGCCGAGGTGGCCGCGCAAGACGCCGCCGCGCCGCACCACGACGACGAGCGCTCGCTCGCGCTCCTCGTGCCCGGCGCCGCCGCGGAACAGCACGGGCCCGTAGCCGGGCGCGTCGACGCGACCGTCCAGCGCGCGCCACGACGGGACCAGCGTCTCGAAGTAGCCGTCGAAGTCGGCTGTCGCGACGAGCGGTTCCGCCGCCCACCCGCGCGCGAGCTGCGCCTTCGCGCCCGCGATCGGCGCGCCGGCTTCGGTGACGACGCGCCCGCAGAAGCGCAGGTCGAACTCGAAGATCACGAGCGTTTCTTCGCATCGCTCGCCGGGCTCGAGCGCGCCGATCGGAACGCGATCGCCCGCGGCCAGCCGCTGGTACCCCACGACGGAGACCTCGACCGGCACGCCCGCCGGCAGCCGGAAGAGCACGCGCCCGTCCGCGCCGGTCACCGGCGCCTCGCCCGGCTGTGCCTCGTGCCCGTCGACGAACGCCCTCGACGAGGGGAAATCCTCGTGCTCCGCGTCGATGCGCAACCGCACCCCCGCGACGGGCGCGCCCGTCTCGCGATCGTGCACGGCGAGGACGAGCTCGGCCTCGTTCTCCCCCGCCGCGTCCTGCGGCTCGGGCGTGGCGAGGAGCGCCTCGCGGGCGGGCGAGGCGGCGGGCACTTCGTCCTCGAGCGATGCGGCGACGGTCGCGCGCTCCGCGAAGTCGCGCGCCATGGACGTCTCGCGCGCGACGGGCTTCTCGTGCGCCACGGTCGGCGCCTCCCGACCGAGCCAAAAGAGCACGATCACGAGCGCGAGGCCGAGCGCGACGACGCTCGCGCCGACGAGCGCTCGCGCGCTCATCGAGGCTCCTCATCCGGCCATGCGACGTTGCGCTCCTCCAAGGGCTCGAGCGTCACGTCGATCGCGTCCCTCAGGACGGTGCGCCCGCGCCGGAGCTCGACGCGGAGCTCGCGGCCCGCGGGAAGATCGCCGATCGTCCACGCGCCGTCGTCGTCGGGCCGCGCGCTCCAGCTCGGCTCGCCGGTGTGAACGACGAAGCTGTGCTCGCCGACGAGCATGACGCCGCTCTCCGCGACGACGTGCACGGTGAGCGTCCCGAGCGCCCCGTCGACGCGGCCGCGCAGCGTCGCGCCGGGACGCAGCTCGATCGTCGCGTCGTCGCCGGGCCGGAAGAACGCGGGGCCGCAACCGGCGGCGTCGACGCGGCCGATGAGCCCCTGCCACGCCGGCACCGTCGCTTCGAACGAGCCGTCGTCTCGCGTGCGGAGCGCGACGTGCGTCTCGTACACCGTCATGGAGTCCCCAGGGCGGAACGACCTCGACGTGCAGCTCTGAAACCGAACGTGCGCTCGAGCGACCCCGCCGCCGTCCGTCGCGACGACCCTTCCGGCGATGCGCCGTTCGACCGCGACCGCGAGCGTCTCCTCCCGTCGCTCGCCCGCCGCGAACCCGCCGAGCGGAAGCCGCACGATCTCGACGAGCCGCCCGCCCCGCACCGTCCGCAGCTCGCCCGCCTGCTCCGCGGGCACGCGCAGCGTCGCGCGTCCGGCCGCATCGGTGACGGCTGTCACCACGCCGCCGCCGCGCCCAGCTCCGCGCCAGAACCACAGATGCACGTCCGACACAGGAGCGCCACCGTCGGCATCGACGACGCTGACGACGAGCGCGCCTCCCGGCTCGCCCTCGTCCGCGGAGCGCGCCATCGCGACGGACGAAGCGACGGCGAGCACGAGCGCGACGACCGAGAACGCGAGGTGTGCTCGATGCTCCATCATTCCTCCTCCTCGACCGCCTCCGGCGACACGACTTCCGT
>CAZGTQ010000462.1:0-14377 GCA_964528575.1 uncultured Planctomycetaceae bacterium
CGCGTTCGCGCGGGACGACCCGCGCGGCCTGCTCGCGGAGCACCCCGACGGCGCGATCCTCGACGAGATCCAGCACGCACCCGAGCTCGTCGGCTACCTGCAGGTCGAGGTCGACGAACGGCCAGATCCTGGCCGGTTCATCCTCACGGGCTCGCAGCACTTCGGCCCGACGCACGCGGTGTCGCAGTCGCTCGCCGGGCGCACGGCGGTCCTGCACCTCTATCCGCCGAGCTTGGCCGAGCTGCGCCGGTTCGAGTCGCCGCCGACGACGCTCGACGAGACGCTCTGGGCAGGCGCGTACCCGCGCATCCACGACCGGCGAATCCCTGCCGGCCGCTGGCTCGCCGACTACGTCACGACGTACGTGCAGCGCGACGTGCGGCAAGCGCTGAACGTCGGCGACCTGGAGGCCTTCACGGCGTTCGTGCGCCATTGCGCCGGCCGCACGGGTCAGACGCTCAACCTCTCCGCGCTCGGCGCCGACGTCGGCGTCGCGCACAACACGGCGCGCGCCTGGCTGTCGGTGCTCGAGGCGACGTTCCTCGTCTTCCGCGTTCCGTCGTGGGAGCGCACGCCGCGCAAGCGCCTCGTCAAGGCGCCGAAGCTGCACTTCGTCGACACCGGGCTCGCTTGCCAGCTCCTCGGCATCGCCGAGCCCGACCAGCTCCGGCACCATCCGCTGCGCGGCGCGCTCTTCGAGAGCTGGGTCGCGAGCGAGATCCTGAAGACGCGCGCGCACCGCGGCCTCGATCCGCGACTCCACCACTACCGCGACGCGCGCGGCCACGAGGTCGACCTCGTCGTCGAGTCGGAGCGCAGCACGTTCCTCGTCGAGGCGAAGGCGGGCGCGACCGTGCACGGGGACTTCTTCGCGCCGCTCGCCAAGCTCGCCGACGTCGTCGCGGAGCGCCTGCCGACGAAACCGGTCGAGCGCCGACTCGTCTTCGGCGGCGAGCAACCGCAGTCGCGCGGCGCGGCGCGGGCGGTGCCGTGGAGCCGGGTCGACCGGGAGGAGTGGTGACGCCCCGCGCCCGGGCTCGAGCCGCTATCCTGGCCCCGGGAAGCTCCGCGAGACGGGGCGTCGCATGAGGGAGCGCGGATCGAGCGAGCCGTCGCCCGGTGTCCAGGCGACGGCGTGGACGTTGGTGCGCGGAGCGGCGGCAGGTGACGCGGCGCGGCGGGCCGAGTTCGCCGAGCGCTACCTGCCGCTCGTCCGCCGCTATCTGGCGGAACGCTGGCGCGGCACGGGATCGATCGATCAGCTCGAGGACGCGGCGCAAGAGGTGTTTGTCGAGTGCCTGCGCGAGGGCGGCGTGCTCGCGAGCGTGGACCCCGAGCGCGCGGGCGGCTTCCGCGCGTTCCTCTTCGGAGCCGTGCGCAACGTCGCCCGTCGCTTCGAGGCCGCGCGCTCCGACCGCGAACGGGTGGGCACGCTCGGGCCCGGCGACCTCGAGGCTCCGGACCGGCGGCTCGACGACGTGCTCGACCACGAATGGGCTCTGTGCCTGATGCGGCAGGCGGCCGAGCACCACCGGCGGATCGCGCTCGCACGGGGCGCCGCGGCGCGGCAGGGAGTCGAGCTGCTGCGGCTGCGCTTCGAGGAAGACCTGCCGGTCCGCGAGATCGCCGCTCGCTGGGGCGAGGACGCCGCGGTCGTCCATCGCCGCTACAGGCAGGCACGGGAGGAGTTCCGCCGATCGTTGCGCGCGGTGGTCGCGTTCCACAACCCGGGGGCGAGCGACCTCGACGCGGAGTGCAAGCGGCTCTTGGACCTGCTCGGCGGCGGCTGAGCCCTTTTTCGCGGAATCCGCGGACGAGAACGGGCCGGTCCCCGAACCGGGAGCAGCGACACCTCTCCAAGGACGATGCAAGGAACGAACCCGTGAAGACCCGCGAGCACGACGACGACCTGCCCCTCGATCCCCTCGACCGCGGATTGCGCGCCGGCTTCGGCGACCCACGCAAGGGTAGCGTCATCGCGTGCCTGGAGGGACGTACCGGCTCGATGCTGCGCTTGATCCTGCCCGACGCCGACGACGACCGGGAGCCCGTCGTGAAGCCTGTCGGACCGGAGGGCGCGGCGGGCTTGGGCTCTCGCTACCAGGTGCTGGGCGAGGTCGCACGCGGCGGTCTGGGCGTCGTGCTGAAGGGGCGCGATCTCGACCTCGGCCGCGACGTCGCCGTCAAGGTGCTGCACGAGCGGTTCAAAGGGGATCGCAGCGTCATCGAGCGCTTCGTCGAGGAAGCGCAGATCGGAGGCCAGCTCCAACACCCGGGCATCGTTCCGGTCTACGAGCTCGGGCTGCGCCCGGACGAGCGGCCGTTCTTCGCGATGAAGCTCGTCAAGGGCGAGACGCTCGCGGCGTTGCTCGGCAAGCGGCGCGCTCCCGCGCACGACCTGCAGCGCTTCCTGCGCGTCTTCCAACAGATCTGCCAGACGATCGCGTACGCACATGCGCGCCGCGTCGTGCACCGCGACCTCAAGCCGTCGAACGTCCTCGTCGGCGCCTTCGGCGAGGTCCAGGTCGTCGACTGGGGGTTCGCCAAGGTGCTGCGGTCGGGCGGCGTGGCCGACGAGCCGGCGGTCTCGGGCGAGCGGGACGACGTGAGCGTGATCGAGACGATCCGCAGCTCGGCCGGCTCGACCCATTCGATCGCCGGGTCCGTGATGGGCACGCCGGCGTACATGCCGCCCGAGCAGGCCCGCGGCGACGTGGAGCAGATGGACCCGTGCTCGGACGTGTTCTCGCTCGGGGCGGTCCTGTGCGAGATCCTGACCGGTCGCCCGCCGTACGACGAGCGAGATCCTCTCGCGGCCATGCGCGCGGCCTCGGCGTGCCATCAGGAGCCTGCGCAGCGACGTCTCGACGAGTGCGGCGCCGAGCCCGACCTCGTCGAGCTGACGCGCGCGTGCCTCGCGCCCTCGCGCGACGCGCGGCCGCTCGACGCCGGCGAGGTGGCGCGCCGCGTCGAGGAGCACCTGCAGTCCACCGAGGAGCGTGCGCGCCGCGCCGAGGTGCGCGCGGCCGAGCTGCGCGTGCGGACGCGCTCGCTCCTGACGCTCGCCGGCGTGATCACGACGGCGCTCGCGGTGTCGACCTGGGCGTATCTCGCCTGGACGACGCAGCTCCGCGACCGGCGGCTCGAGACAGCGCGCCGCGCCGAGTCGGCGCTCGCCGAGGGACGCGGCTACGTCGAGCAGGCCCGCAGAGCGGGGCTCGGCGGCGTGGGCCTGTGGCAGAGCGCTCTGACCGCGGCCACGCGGGCCGAGGCGATCGTCGCCGCGGGCGAGGCGGAAGCGGAGCTCGAGGAGCGCGTCTCCGCGCTCGTCGAGGACGCGACGCGGGGCGAGTCCCGGACGCGCGCGGAAGCGCTGAAGGAAGAGTCGCACGAGCTCTTGCTCGAGCGGCTCGTCGAGGCGCGGGTTGGGCCCGACGTGCCGCGCATGGACCTCTTCGAGGGACCCGCGCGGCGCGAGCGCGAGTCGACGCGGCGCGTCGCGGAATACGCCGGTTTGTTCCGCGAGCTCGGCGTCGACGAGGACACGACGCCCGACGAGATCGCTGCGCTCGTCGACTGCGCGCACCAGTCCCGGTTCGCTCTCGCTCTCGATGCTCGCGCCGAGGCGGAGCGCGTCGCGGCAACGTTCGACGACGACCCCGATCCGGAGTCCTGGCGGCGTTGGGTGCGCGCGGCGCGCAGGATCGACCCCGACGACCCGTGGCGCAACGCGCTGCGCGACGAGCTGAGCCGCGAGGAGCTCGACGCGCGCGGCCTGCGCGCTCTGGCGGCGGACGAGTCGCTCCGCGGGCGCACGGCAGAGGAGCTCGCCGTTCTCGTCGCGTTGCTCGACGCCGCCGGAGACGCCGAGGCCGCGATCGAGACGCAGATGGAGGCGATGCTCCTGCACCCGTCCGACTTCTGGCTCAACCTGAGCTTCGGCAGCCTCGTCGCGCAGGAAGAGCTCACGGGCCGGCTCCACGGAACGACGGCGATCTGGGCCACGCGCGCGGCGTTGGTCCTGCGGCCCGAGAGCCGCGCCGCGCGGTTCGGGTCTCTCGTGCACGTCGAGGACGACGATGCGAGCGAGGCGCTGCTGCTCGAGCTGCGGCGCGAGGATCCCGACGATCCGCTGACCGAGGCGATGCACTTCATGGCCGTGATGGAAGCCGGCCGCTTCGACGAGGCGAGAGCGATGCTGCCGGACGCGCTGCCCGCGCTGCAGTCGCTGCGGCTCGACTGGGACTACGCGCCGTTCCTCGTCGCGCTCGGGCTCGGCGAGCGTCTGTTCGAGACGCCCGGCGTCCCGCCGGTGAAGCTCGGGCTCCTGCACCTCGTGCTCGGTCGAGCGGACGAAGCGTGGCCGATCCTCTCCGCGCACCGCGACGAGCTCCGCCCCGGCTGGCCCTGGCTCTACCTGCCGACCGTGCTGCGCGACGCCCGCTCCGCCGACGACCTGCGCGCGACGATGGAGCGCCTCTCGTCGCTACCGACCGCGGACGAGGCGACGCTGCGCGAGACGCCGACGGACGAGCTCCTGGCCGCGACCGATCTCTGCCACCCGGTGGACTGCGTGCGCCTCTTCCAACAGGCCTTCGAGAACGACCCGGCGTCCAAGGAGCGCTGGCACCTCGCGACCGCGCGCCAGATCGCGGCCTTCACGGCGGCGGGCGCGTCGGGCATGGCGGTCGACGAGCAGTCCCCCGACGAGCGAGCCGCGCTGCGCGACCAGGCGCTCGCCTGGATGCACGAAGAGCTCGACGTGATCGAGGAGCGGCTCGCCCGGCCCGGCCTGGCGCGCGAGACGGCCGTCAACATCTCGCGCTCGCTCAACCAGATGACGTTCTACGGCTGGCTCGCGCCGATCCGCGAGCGAGCGTACCTCGACGAGATGACGCCCGAGCAGGCGCACGCGTGCCGGCTGCTCTGGGCGCGCATCGCGGGCCTCGAGGCGATGCTCGTCGACCTGGCGACGCAGTAGCGGCTCACCACCGCGCTACCGCGATCGCGACCCCCGGCGTACGCTCCGCACATGGACGGGGGGATGCGCAAGGCCCCGAAGGGCTCCGAGCAGCTCCTCGGCCGGGACGAGGCCGAAGCGGCCGCGGCACCCGACCCGCAGGAGACGTGCTGGACCGTCGTGCGTGCCGCGTCCGAGGGCGACGCGGAGGCTCGCTCGACGTTCGGCCGGTCGTACGCGAGCGCGATCCGCGGTTTCCTCGAGGCGCGCTGGCGTGCGAGCTCCCCGCTCCGGGGCGAGATCGACGACGCGGTCCAGGAGGTCTTCGTCGAGTGCCTGAAGCCGGGCGGCGTGCTCGACCGGGCCGACCCGGAGCGCGGGGACTTCCGCGGGCTGCTCTTCGGCGTCGCGCGCAACGTCGCGCGACGCTGCGAGGAGCGCGCGCTCGCCCGCGGCCGCGTCCGGCCCGACGACGAATGGCTCGGAGAGGTCGCCTCCGACGATCCCGGCCAGGAGACGGTGTTCGACCGCAACTGGGCGCGCACGCTGCTGCGCCTGTGCCGTCGCCGCCATCGCGCGCTCGCGTTCGCCGACGGCGAGGCCGGCCGGCGCCGGATCGAGCTGCTCGAGCGCCGCTTCGGCGACAACGAGGCGATCCGGGACATCGCGGCGCGCTGGGGCGTTCCCACCGCCCAGGTGCACCAGGCCTACCGCAAGGCGCGCGCCGAGTTCTACCGCTGCCTGCGCGACGTCGTCGCGCGCCACGCGCCGGCCGGCGCCGACGTCGACGCCGAGTGCCGGCGGCTGCTGCACCTCGTTGGCTGAGATGTCGGCTGAGTGCTCGGCTGAGTGCTCGGCTGAGAGGTGAGCTGCGAGTTTCCCCGGAGAATCTCGCCCGAGATCCGGCGCCGCCCGGAAGGCCTCCCATGCTGCCCGACGATTCGATGCCCGACGATCCCCACGACCGCGGCGAGGCCGACGACGCTCCTGAGGAGGTCGAGGCGGGACTCGCCTTCGCGTACCGCGAGGACCCCGAGAGCGACTCGTCGGCGAGCGTGATCGAGCTCGTCGGCGAACGGACCGGCTCCGTGCTGCGGATCTCGCTGCGCGACGCAGATCCTGCCGGCACCACCCCGATGCTCCGTCCGCTCGGACTCGACGAGCCGCGCCGCGCGGGCAAGTACGTCGTCCAGGGCGAGCTCGGCCGCGGCGGCGTCGGCGCGGTCCACCGCGGCCACGACCAGGACCTCGGCCGCGACGTCGCGCTCAAGTTCCTGCGCGAGAAGTACCGGGACGACCCCGACGTGCTCCGCCGCTTCGTCGAGGAGGCGCAGATCGGGGGGCAGCTCCAGCACCCGGGCATCGTGCCGGTCTACGACCTCGGCATGGCGAAGGGCCGGCCGTACTTCGCGATGAGGCTCGTCAAGGGCGAGACGCTCGCGAAGCGGCTGGCCGAGCGCGCGTCCGTCGCGAGCGAGCGGCGCGCGTTCCTGTCGATCTTCGAGGACGTCTGCCAGACGATGGCCTACGCGCACGCGCGCGGCGTCGTACACCGCGACCTCAAGCCCGCGAACGTGATGATCGGCTCGTTCGGCGAGGTGCAGGTCGTCGACTGGGGCATGGGCAAGGTGCTGCGCCAGGGCGGCGTCGACGACGAGGAGCTCTCGAGCGAACGGCAGGGCGGCACCGTGATCGAGACGGTCCGCTCGAAGGACCGCGGCAGCCGCTCCATCGTCGGCTCGGTGATGGGGACGCCGGCGTACATGCCGCCGGAGCAGGCGCGCGGCGAGGTCGAGGCGATGGACGAGCGCAGCGACGTGTTCACGCTCGGCGCGATCCTGTGCGAGATCCTCACCGGGAAGCCGCCCTACGTCGGCGCGCAGAGCGAGCAGATCGTGAGGGCCGCGGCGGCGGATCTGAGCGACGCGCGCGAGCGCCTCGCGACGTGCGGCGGGGACGACGACCTGGTCGAGCTGGCGAACCGGTGTCTCGCGCCCGCCCCCGCGGCGCGCCCGCGCAACGCCGAGATCGTCGCGCGCGCGATCCACGAGCACCTCGCCGCGGCCGAGGCGCGGCTGCACGACGCGCGCATCGAGGCGGCGGAGGCGCGCGTGCGCGCCGCGTCGCTGAAGCGCACGCAGAAGCTCGGCGTCGCGCTGACGGCGGCGATCGCCGCGGGGCTGTTCGCGTCGCTCTGGCTGTGGCGCGAGGCCGACGCGTCGGCGCTGGAAGCGCGGGGGAACGAGGCGCGCGCCGAGCGCGAGCTCGCACGCGCGGTCGAGATCAAGAGCTTGCTCGCCGACATGCTCCGCAGCGTCAGTCCCGAGGAGGCGATGTACGCCGACACGACGCTCATGGAGCGCATCCTCGACGACGCCGCGCAGCGGCTCGAGGCCGGCGCGATCGAGGACGAGCTCGTCGCCGCCGAGCTGCACGAGACGATCGGCGAAACGTATCTCGTGCTCTCGCTCCTCGACGAGGCCGAGCTGCACGCCGTCAGCGCCGTCGCGATTCGCGAGCGCGTTCTCGGCCCGTCGCACCTCGAGACGCAGTGGAGTCGGAAGCGGCTCGCCCTGCTGCGCAGCGCGCAGGGGCGGTACGACGAGAGCGAGGCGCTCTACGGCGAGGTGCTCGAGACGCACCGGTGCGCGCACGGGCGCGCGTGCGCGCTCGTGCGCGGCGTGCTGCGCGGCCTGGGCGGCCTGTACGTGAAGACGAGTCGCTGGGGCGAAGCGGAGCAGGCGTTCCGCGAGGCGCTGGCGGTCCACGAGCGCAAGCTCGGCGCGGGGCATCGCGAGACGCTCATCAGCAAGCACGGTCTCGCCAATGCGTACCTGATGCAGGGTCGGCTCGACGAAGCCGAGCGGCTCTTCAGCGAGTGCCTCGAGACCGCGCGGGGCGCGCTCGGCGCCGACCACCTGACGACGATCGCCAGCATGGTCGGTCTCGCGCGGCTGCTCGAGGCGCGCGGCCGGCTCGCGGAAGCGGAGCCGCTGCTCACCGAGGCGCTCGAGCTCCACGCGCGCGTCCTCGGCGAGGCACACCCGATCACGCTCGCCGACCGGCAGACGCTCGCGCTCCTCTTGCGCGCGCGGGGCCGGTACGCACAAGCCGAGCGGCTCCTCGTCGAGACAATCGAGGCGAGCGAGCGCGTCCTGGGCGAGGAGCACTCCGACACGCTCGCCGCGCGCAGCAACCTCGCGAGCGTCCTGATCGATCTCGGCAGCTACGAGGAGGCCGCGCGCCGTCTCGAAGAGCTGGTCGCCATCCACGAACGTCACTCGGGCGCGGACAGCCTCGCAGCGCTCCCCGCGAAGTCGAACCTCGCGAACGCGTATACCCTGCGCGGTCGCGACGCGGAGGCGGAGGCGCTCTACCTCGAGATCCTCGCGGTCGAGCGCAGGGAGCTCGGCGAGGAGCACCCGGGCACGCTCGACACGTCGTCGAATCTCGGGAGCCTGTACGGGGCGCGCGGCCGTCACGACGAGGCCGAGGAGCTCCTGCGGCCGGCGCTCGAGGTCCGCCGGCGCGTCCAGGGCGTCGACCACCCGAAGACGCTCATGACCGCGTTGATCCTCGCGGACAGCCTGACGAATCGCGGTCGTGCCGACGAAGCGGAGCCGCTCCTCGTCGACACGCTCGAGCGCATGCGCCGCGTGCTCGGCGACGCGCACCCGACGACGCTCGCGTGCGCGTCGAGTCTCGCCGACGCGCTGTGGGCGCTCGAGCGCGCCGACGAGGCCGAGCGGCTCCATCGCGAGTGCATCGAGCAGCAGGAGCGCGCCCTCGGCCCCGAGCACCCGCGCACGTTGAGCGCGGCGGTCGACCTCGGCGCGGCGTACGCATCCCGCGGTCGCTTCGAGGACGTCGTCGCGGTGCTCGCGCCGAGGCTCGACGCGATCGGGCGCGCGTTCCCGAGGGCGCACCCGCGCCGGATCGCGGCGAGCGCGACGCTGCTGAACGCGTACCTCGCGCTCGGCAGCAGCGCCGAGGCAGCCCCGCTCCAGCGCGCGTTGCTCGACGAGCGCATCGCGCTCGTCGAAGCGCCTGGCGCCGGCGCGGGGGAGCTCAACGACGCGGCGTGGGAGCTGTTGACGCACGACGCCCTGGAGCTGCGCGACCCCGAGCGCGCGCTCGTGCTCGCCGAGCGGGCGTGCGAGCTCGCGGAGCGCGAACGGAGCCCGAGCCTGTGGATGGTCCTCGACACGCTCGCGCTCGCTCAGCACCGCACCGGGGACACGGCCGCCGCGGTGCGGACCCAACGCCGCGCCGTGTCGCTGGCGCCGCCGAACGCGCCGTCCGAGATCGCCAATCGCCTGGCGGAGTTCGAAGCCGCGCAGGACTGACGGGACCGTACGCGGCGCTACGGGCTGCTCACGCTGCGCCGCGCGCAGAACCGCCGGAGGTCTCGGCTGATATCGACCGCTACGTGTCCGCGCTCGGCTCCATCTCGGTCACGTCGAAATCGATCTCCCAGGTGCGCAGGATCGTCTTGCGCCCCTGCTTGAACACCTGGACGCTCGGGAAGCTCTGGATGCGCAGCTTGATCTTGGTGCCGAGCTTCTGCGCGCCGTCGTCGGACACGTCCTCGTCGAAGAAATCGCTCACGGTCCCCCCTCCTCGTTCCATGCGGCGTCGAGCGCGTAGATCACCTCGCGGTAGCGCATACCCGCGTCGCCCTCGTCCGCGACGTAGTCGTCGGCCGCGACGAAGAAGAACTTCACCGCGTCGGCCGCGGGCGACTCCGCGTGCGTCTCGAGGTACGCGCCGAAGGCCTCCGCGGGCAGCTTGCGCGCCGCCGCGAGCACGACGGCGCGCGCCTGCTCGTCCTCGTCGCCCTCGGTGGCGCGCGCCAGCTCGTTGCGGCGCAACTTGTACTCGCGCTGATCGGTGGAGAGCTCGCTCACCGGCGGCGCGATCTGCGCCTCGCGCAGCAGCACCGCGCGGGTCGCTACCGGCGCGCCGAGCACGCCCTTCGCGTACACGGGCACGTCGAAGCCGAGATAGCCGACGACGAGCGGGCGCTCGAATTGCTCCTGCAGCGATACGGACGAGCGGCTGGCGAAGCCGAGCTTCAACCGCCCGCCGGGGAGCGCCTCGGTCAGCGTCGTGGAGAGCGCTTCGAGGTTGTCGCGGTACGAGACCGCGTCGGTCCCCGGGACGCCGCTCGTGAGGAGCTCGGGCAGCTCGACCTCCTTCTGCGCGCCGGCGCCGACGTCCGCCGCGCCCGTGTCGGTGCGGTTGACAGTCACCGACACGCCGCCGGTCAAGAACACGCGGCTGACGACGCGCAGGAAGAGCCGCGGACGCCCCGCGTCGTCGCCGTGCTGCCCCGCGAGCTGATCGAGCTGCGCGCGCACGAGCGGATCGGACGCCCACGCGCGCAGCCCGGTCCAGAGCGACGCGACGTTCGCGCCGTACGTCAGCGCGTCGCCGATCGTCACCGACACCGTCGCGCTGTCGGCGCGCATCAAACCGAGCGCGATCGGAATGCCCGAGATCGGCAGACCGATCTCCGCGCCTCCGCCGCGCTCGACCGCGAACGTGTACGAGGGGAACGACGCCATCGGCGCAGCCGCGTCGAGGAAGCGGCGCGCTTCGGCTCGCTCGGCCTCGTCCGTCGCTTCGCCCTCGTCGGTCTCCGACAATTCGTTCGGACGCGGCCGCGCGTGCGGCACCTTCGCGTAGTCGCCCTCGAAGTAACCGTCGGCGTACAGCGCGGCGTACGGCGGCGTGGGCAAGCGCGCGAAGTGGTGGTCGAGCGGCAGGTAGCCGTCCTCCTCGTAGCGCTGCGCCTGCTCCTCGATCGGCACGTCGACGAGGAACACGTCGCCGGGCTGCAGATCCTCGGTCATCGGATAGACCGGAATCATCTGGCTCGCGCGCAGGACCATCGCCCAGTCCTTCGCGACCCGCTCGGCCTGCTCCGAGAGCGGCGAGCGACACCCGCCGACCGCTGGCACGACCACGAGCGCGAGCACTGCGAGACGACCGCTCATCTTCTCCCTCCCTCTCTCTCGACCCCGCCCGGAGCATACCGTCGGCATGGGGATTTCCCTCGCGGGCGGATCGTGAACGCAGCGAGTTGCTCGCGTGCTGCCGGGTTCCACTGGGCGACGAGCTCGCGCGCGGTCTTCGGCTCGCTCTCGCGGTCGATCATGGAAGCACGTGCGCGCCCGCAGATCGGCGCCCGCGCGTACGCCTTCGGGCGTATGGCACATGGCGCTCCAGGCAGCATATTGGCTCCTCCATGCCAGTTTCTCGTCGCCACCCTCCGAACCCGGCGGCCGCGATCAGAATCCACGCGGACCTGGACGAACGGCTCGACCTCGGTCTCTTCAAGGCCCTCGCAGACGGCAATCGCCTGCGGGTCCTCTCCTGCCTCGTCAAGTGCGGGAGGTCTTGCTCGGCGAGCGAGATCGCCGAGTGCTGCGAGGTCGAGTTCTCCGTCGTCAACAAGCACCTCAAGGTCCTCGCCAGCGCCGGTGTGCTCGACGCGGAGAAGCGGGGCCGCACCGTCTGGTACTCCGCCCGCTGCGGGGACCTCGGCCGGCGCCTCTCCGCGCTCGTCGATGCGATCGGCGAGTGGTGCCCGAACCTGCCTCGACGGCGCGCGAAATCCGCGGGAGTGTCCTGCTGCGACAAGGGTGCAGGAGGACACGAGGAATGAGCCAACCAGCGCTCATGGATCGCCGCGAATGGGCCAAGCTCGCGGCACTTGCAGGCGTGTTCCTCGCCATCTACCTCCTCCCCATCGGTGCTCCCCAGGTGGAGTCCGCCGTCGGGGAGGGCCTGCGCCTGACCCGGTGGTACGCGAGAGAGCACGTGATCCTGTGCCTGCTGCCCGCCTTCGTGATCGCCGGCGCCATCGCCGCCTTCGTCGATCAGGCGGCCATCCTGAAGTACCTGGGACCGACCGCGAGCAAGCCCACCGCCTACGGGGTCGGAGCCACGGCCGGAGGGATCCTGGCCGTGTGCTCCTGCACCGTCCTGCCGCTCTTCGCGGGGATCTACCGCATGGGCGCCGGCATGGGCCCGGCGATGGCGTTCCTCTACTCCGGTCCCGCGATCAACGTCCTCGCGGTCATCCTCACGGCCCGGGTGCTGGGCGTGGAGATCGGAGCGGCCCGCGCGGTGGGCGCGGTCTTGTTCAGCGTCCTGATCGGCCTGGCGATGGCCGCCCTGTTCGAGCGGCGCCCCTCGGGTGAGGTCGACAGACCGGCGGCCGTCGTCTTACCCGATGCCGGCGAGGCTCGCCCCCTCGGACAACTCGCTGCCCTCTTCGGGCTGATGATCGCGGCGCTGGTCTTCGCCAACTGGAGCGCAGCTCCGGACGCGACCGGCGTCTGGAGCATCCTGCACGAGCAGAAGTGGTGGCTGACGGCCGCGGCCGCCGTACCGCTGGCCGTGGTGCTCTGGCGCTGGTTTGCCTTCCCGCTCGTCGGGCTGGCCGCCACGGCGGCGGTGGTCGCGATGCTCGCTCTGCTGCTGCCCGGTCACCCGAGCTTGCCCTTCGCCGCGGGCGTCGTCGGCGTGTGCGTGCAGATGCCGGTGGCGGGACGGCAGGGCCGCGAGTGGTGGGCGCAGACCTGGGGCTACGCCAAGCTGATCACACCTTTGCTCCTCGGCGGGGTCTTCGTCGCCGGCGTTCTCCTGGGCGGCCCAGGCGGTCGCGGGCTGATCCCCCCTGAGTGGATCGCCGGCCTCGTTGGCGGCAACGGGCTGAGCGCCAACCTCGGCGCGTCCGTCGTCGGCGCCTTCATGTACTTCGCCACCCTGACCGAGGTCCCGATCCTCGAGGGCCTGCTCGGCGCCGGGATGGGCAAGGGGCCGGCGCTCGCGCTCTTGCTTGCCGGGCCCGCGCTCTCGCTGCCGAACATGCTCGTGATCCGCAGCGTGATCGGTACGAAGAAGACGGCGACCTACGTGCTCATCGTGATCGTCGGCTCGATGATCGCAGGCTCGCTGTTCGGGGCGCTTCCCTGACCCCGTGACGATCCCATGACCAAAGGAGGCCGTGATGGCCACGAAGAAGATCGAGATCATCGGCACCGGATGTTCGAAGTGTCGGGCGCTGGAGCAGTCTGCCAAGGACGCCGTCGCGCGATGCGGACTCGACGTCGAGATCGTGAAGGTCGACCAGCTGGACGAGATCGTCCGTCGCGGCGTGATGATGACCCCTGCGCTCGCCGTGGACGGAGTCGTCAAGAGCAGCGGCCGCGTTCTCTCCGCGGCCGAGATCCAGAACCTCCTGGTCTGAGGACATCTGCGATGAGTACGAACTCGACCTCGCGGCACGTTGTTGCGTCCCGCCCCGCGTCCCGCCGGTCGAGTCGAAGAACCTGCCCGGCGACGACGACCTCTGATCTGAGGATCCGCGATGGCCTTCCATCGGCACCGACTCGCGGTCAGGGCAGCAACTGCAACGACACCGCGTCGCTCGCGAACGCGATCGCCAGCTTCGGCGTGAGCTCGAGTCCGATCACGGCGTGATGCAGCGTGAGGCCCGCCAGGCCGGGCGGGCTCGCCGGCGGCACCACGAATTGCCGCGCGCCCTGTCCGCCGAGGTCGAGCACGCCGAGGATGCCTTCGTTGAACGGAAAGCCGGGGCCCATGAAGATCAGGTTCCAGTACCAGTCGAAGGCGACGACCGGAACCGTGAACGGCCCCGAGGTCAGTCCCGGCTGGGTTCCGGACGCGCTCCCGAGAAGCAGGTACGCGCGGCCGCCTTGCAGCGACGACGCGTCGATCGAGAGCGTCTCGGCGCCCCCGGCGGAGAGCGAGACGCTCCCCGTCTGCCCGCTGAGGATGCGGCACGGTCCCAGCGCGGCGCTCACCGCGTGCCATCCGGGGAAGCCCGGACACCCGGGATGGCCGGGGCAGCCGGTCGTTCCCGCCGCGAGCGCGGCGCTCACCCACTCGAGGCCGTCGCTCGCGGGCCCGCAGACGAGCGAGTCCGCCACGCCGATCGACTGCCCGTCGTAGCGCCACGTGAAGCCGCCGAGCACCGCGACGAGCTGCGCTCCCAGGTTCCCGGCGGCGACGTCGTGGGCGACGAGGTAGGTGCGGAAGACGAGGTCCGTCGCGGAGATCGGCGCGTCGACGAACAAGGAGGAGAGCCCCTCGCGCCGGATCACTATCGCCCCGACCTCGCCCGCGGCCCACTCGCCCGCGGCCCACTCGGCCGCGGTGTAGTAGAAGGGCTCGGGCCCGAGGGCCGGGGTCGGGTCGATCGCGGGCAAGAGGCCGAGGAAGGTCCCCGATCCGCCGGGTCCTAGAACGTCCGCGATCTGGGGGACGCCGTCCTGGACCTTCGTCTCGAGCACGTTGATCCAGCGGAAGTCGTAGCAGGTGTCGAGGTAGGCGTAGGCCGGTTCGAGCTGGAACAGCGCGGAGATCCGGCTGCCCGCCAGCGCA
>CAZGTQ010000463.1:0-15349 GCA_964528575.1 uncultured Planctomycetaceae bacterium
ACCCGCCGGCCCGACCGGGGCGCAAGGCGCGCAGGGAGCGACGGGAGCGCAGGGAGCGATGGGCGCGCAGGGAGCGACGGGTGCGCAAGGCGCGACCGGCTCTCAAGGACCTGCGGGTCCGACGGGCACGTCCGGCGCCGATGGCGCCGACGGAGCCGACGGAGCGACCGGCGCGCAAGGCCCGGCCGGAGCGACCGGCGCGCAAGGGCCGTCGGGCGCGCAGGGTCCGGCTGGTCCCACGGGCGCGCAGGGGTCGGCTGGTCCGACAGGAGCGCAGGGACCCGCGGGCGCGCAGGGGCCGACCGGTCCGAACCAGCTCACGTCGAGCACGACGATCATCGGGAACATCACGTTCCCCGAGCGCGTGACCGTCGACGAGCTCGTCGCCAGCGACGTCGGCTCCGCGGGCGTGGGCATCGTCGACGGCACCGCGACCGGCTCGAGCGGCGTCGGCGTCTTCGGGCGCGGCGACGTCGGTGTGCGCGGCGAGGGCACGACGGCGACCGGCGTCGGCGTGCACGGCGAAGGGCCGGCGTTCGGGTACGGCGTCGAAGGGCGCAACGCCGGCTCGCTCGGCACGGGCGTGCTCGGCGTCGCCGAAGGCGCGTCGGGTCCGAGCTTCGGCGTGCAAGGCCAGACGACGTCGCCGAGCGGGCGCGGGCTCTACGGGCTCGCGGCGTTCGGCTCGGGCACGACCTACGGCGTCCTGGGAGAGGTGTTCTCGCCGGGGGGCTACGGCGTGTTCTCGACCGGCGACTTCGGCGCGACCGGCACCAAGTCGTTCGTCGCGCCACACCCGACCGATCCGTCGCGCGAAGTGCGCTTCTACGCGCTCGAGGGCAACGAGTCCGGCACCTACTTCCGCGGCTCCGCGACGCTCGTCGACGGCCTCGCCGTGATCGAGGTGCCGTCCGACTTCCGCGCCGTCAGCGAGCTCGACGCGCTGACCGTGCATCTGACGCCGGTCGGCGCCTGGACGCCGCTGTGGGTCGAGTCGAAGAGCCTCGACCGCATCGTCGTCCGTGGCCAGGGCGAGGTCGCGTTCGACTACAAGGTGCACGGCGTGCGGCGCGGCTACGCGGACGTCGAGACGCTCGTCCCGAACGTCTCGTACCGGCCGACGTATCGCGGCGTTCCGTTCGGCACGCAGTACCCGCCCGAGGTCCAGCGCATGCTGATCGACGCAGGCATCGTCGACGAGCGGATGATCCCGAACGAGGACACCGCCGCGAGGCTCGGCTGGACGTTGCGCGACCCCGACACCGCGCCGCTGCCGCGCGCGCTCGAAGGAGGCCGCTAGCGATGCTCCGTACCCTCCTCCACACCCTCCTCCACATCGCCGCGCTCGTCGCCGCCGGCTCCCTCGTCGCCGCGCAAGTCGCGCAGAGCCCGGGCTATCGCCTGCTCGGGCTCGAGCTCGACGCCGGCGGCGGCGGAAGCGCGTCCTCGACGCACGCGGCGTTCGTCACGCTGCAGGACGGCGCGGGAGCGGGCCTCGACTCCGGCCTCGGCGGAGCCGCCGTCGGCTTCGTCGCGATCCACGACCCGACGCCGACGATCCTGCCCGTCGTCTTCGCCGTGTCGCCGAGCTACGGCCCAGAAGCCGGCGGCACCGCGGTCACGATCTCCGGCCTCAACTTCACGAAGGGCACGGGGAGCGTGACCGCCGACGTCGACGGCAACCCGCTGACGAGCGTGCAGGTCGTCTCCGACATGCAGCTCCAGGCGCTCACGCCGCCGGGCACCCGCGGCCCGCGCGACGTCGGCGTGCAGACCTCGCTGGGGAGCACGATGCTCGCTGGCGGCTTCGTCTACACGCCCGCGGTCGTCGCGCCGCCGGCCGCCGCGATCGGCGGCCTGCTCGACCTGGAGAACTACGGCGAGCCGGGCGGCGTGTTCGACCTCTACTACTCGAACGTCACGACGCAGATCCCGGTGCCGCCGTACGGCGAGCTCCTGATCGGTCCGACGCCGCTGATCACGCTCGCGGCCGGTCAGAGCTACCCCGCGCCCGACGGCGTCGCGCTCGTCCAGGTGCCCGTGCCGAACACGCCTGCGCTCGTCGGCCAGTCGCTGCACTTCCAGTCGCTCGCGGTGCTGTCGTTCGCGCCGCTCGACCTGCAGCTCACGAACCGCGCCAGCGTCGTGTTCCAGTAGGCGGCCTCGGCAGAGAGCGAGCGGGCGGCGCGTCGCAGGACGCGCCGCCCGCTCCTTCGGGGGCGTCGTTCAGTTCAGAGGCTGCGCCGCTCAGTTCAGAAGCTGCGCCGCGGGCCGCGCGCTTGCTCGCCGCAGGCGCAGCCGCGCTCGCTCCCGCCGCCCGCTCGGCTGCGCATCCCGTGCGGGCGCACGCGCCGCGGCTCCGGCTCCGGCCCCCGTTCTTCGTCGAAGCGCTGGCGCATCCGCTCGCGCATCCGCTCGTGGACCGCATGGCGACGCGCGCGCACGTCGCCGATCCGTTCGCGCAGGCGCTCGCGCAGCTCGTCGCGGCGCCCGGCGTCGGGGCCGCCCTCGCCGCGACGCTCACGCAGTTCCTCGCTGCGCTCGCGCACGTCGCCGAAGCGCTCGCGCATGGCCTCGCGCAGAGCGTCGCGCTGCTCGGGCGTCAGGCGCTCGTGCGGCGCGGGGGCGCGCTGGAAGCGCTCGGGGAACGGGCGCGGGCCGCGCTGGGCGGACGCCGGGGCGCCGGCCGTCATGAGCGCGAGCCCGGCGAGGAGGGCGATGGTGATCGTTCGCATGGCGTGTGTCCTTTCCGCAAACGAGGAACCGGCGCCCGCGAGCGAGGTTTCGCGCGATCCTCGGCAACGGTCGCGGCGACGTCCGCATCGTCACCGTAGAACGCCGCGCAGGCCGCCGCCATGAGCCCCCTCCCGACCGACCCCGAGACGCTGCTCGCCCACGGCGCGTGGGTGCGAGCGCTCGCCCGCCGGCTCGTCCGCGACTCCGCGGAGGCCGACGACGTCGTGCAGGAAGCGTGGCTCGCGGCGCTGCGCCGGCCGCCGCGCGAGGGCGCGTCCGTGCGCGCGTGGCTCGCGCGCGTCGTGCGCAACGCCGCGCTCCAGAAGGCGCGCAGCGAGGGCGGACGCGCGGCGCGCGAGCGGCGCACGGCGCGCGAGGAAGCGCTCCCGTCGCCCGACGAGCTGCTCGAGCGCGTCGAATTGCAGCGCCTCGTCGTCGACGAGGTCGTGCGCCTGGACGAGCCGTACCGCAGCGCCGTGCTGCTGCGCTACTTCGAAGGTCTCGACGCCGCCGAGATCGCGCGCCGTGAGGGCGTGCCGGCGGCGACGGTGCGTTCGCGCGTCAAGCGCGGCCTCGACGCGTTGCGCGAGCGCCTCGACGCGCGCTACGGCGGCGAGCGACGCGCGTGGGCGCTCGCGCTCGCGCCGCTCGCGCTGCCGCCGCGCGGCGCCGCGCTCACGAGCACGAGCACGACTCTGGTCACGGGAGCATCGATCATGAGCATCGCCACGAAGATCGCACTCGCCGCCGGCGCCATCGCGCTGGCCACCGCCGCAGTCGTGATGAGCACGCGCTCGGACGTGCCGGGGCACGACCCGGGCACGCTCGCGGCCACGTCCGTTCCCGAGCCCGCGGGCGAGCAGCCGTCCGCGACGCCCGACGCGAACCTCGCCGAGCGCGCGCCCGAGCGGGTCGCGGAGCGCGCGGTCGTGCCGGCGAGCGGCGCGAGCGCGAGCGCCGCGCCGGCGCCGGCGCCCGCGGCAGGCGGCGCGGGCGACGCGCTGCTCGAGGCGCGCATCGTCGACGAGCGCGGAGTGGGGGTGCCCGGCGCGCGTCTCGCCATCCTCGGCGGGCCCGCGACGAACGCAGACGCGTCCGGCGCCGTCTTCTTGCGCGTCCCGCTCGACGTCGAGCGCGACTTCCGCCCGCTCGTCTACGGCGCTGCGGGTTACGCGAGCGAGCTCGTCGAGGCGACGCTCGTCGCCGGCGAGACGACCCGGTTGGGCGACCTCGCGGTCGAGCTCGGCGCGACGATCGGCGGAACGGTGCTCGACGAGCTCGGCGCGCCCGTGGTGGACGCGCACGTGTGGGCGGACGACGGCGAGCCCGGGGACGAGACGCCGGACGAGCTGCGCCGGCGTGGGCGTCGCGACGGCGGCGCGGCCGAGGCGCTCGCGGCGTTCACGGACGAGAGCGGTCGCTTCGAGCTGGAGGGCGTGCCGCTGGGGCCGTTGCGCGCCTGGACGACCGCTCCGGGGCGCGTCTACGCGTGGTCGGAGCCGCTCGTGCTCGAGCCGGGAGAGCGGCGCCTCGGTCTCGAGCTGCGCCTGCCCCGGCTCGCGCCCGAGGACACGATCGAGGGCGTCGTGGTCGACCCCGCCGGCGAGCCGGTCGCGAACGCGCCGATCGACTTCCGCTTCGAGTCGCCCGGCTTCGGCATGGCCGGCGCCGTATTCGCCGACGAGCGCGGCCGCTTCGAGCTGCTCCTGTGGCGCGACACCGAGCACGACCTCACCGCACGCGATCCCGATGGCCGTCACGGCCCCGCGGTCGCCACGGGGCTCGTCGGCGGCATGCGCGACGTCGAGCTGCGTCTCACGGAGCTGCGCGAGCTCGAGCTGCTCGTGCACGACGCCGAGGAACGGCCGGTCGAGCGCTACGGCTACGCCGTCGAGGTGCTGCGTGACGGCTCGAGCCCGCCGCTCGAGGAGGCGGTCGAAGAGCGGCCCGGCGGCGTCGTGAGGATCGCCGCGCCGGAGGCGACGTTCGAGATCGAGGTGCGCGCGCCCGGCTTCGCAACGCGCCGGCTCGGGCCGTTCGATCCCGAGAACCTGCCCGAGCGCGTCGCGTGCGAGCTCGACGAGGCGGGCGGCGTGCGCGGGCGCGTGATCGCGGCGGGCGAGCCCGTCGCCGGCGCGCGCGTCGAGCTCTGGGCGCTGGTCGACCCGGCCATCGAGATGGATTGCGACGGCTTCGCGAGCGCGGTGACGTGCACGCCGAGCGGCTTCGCGACGACCGTAGCCGACGGGTCGTTCACGTTCGCCGTGCCGTCCGACGGCACGTACCGCGTGCGCGCCGAGAAGAAAGGTTGGGCGCCCGCCGAGAGCGTAGACCTCGTCGTCGCTGGACGCGGTGCCGTCGACGGCGTCGAGCTCCGGCTCGACCGCGGCGGCACGCTCGTCGTGCGCGCGCGCCATGCGGACGGAACCGCGGGAATCGGCGTCGTCGTCGGCGTGGCGCGCGGCGACGCGAACCCGCTCATCGGGCGCACCGACGAGAGCGGACGCATCGTGTTCGAGCGCGTCGTCCCCGGCCGCTGGAACGTGAAGCGGCTCGCGAGCGAGCCCAGCCCGACGACCAGCACCGCGACCGCGACCGGGCGCGAGCCCGGCGTAGAGCCTCCCCCGTTGCCCTGGGTGATCGTCGTTCCCGCGGGCGGCACCGCGACGTACGACCTCGACGTCGGCGAGCGCTGACTCGCTTCGCGCTGCGCTCGCCGCTACGATCGGCCGTTCGCGCGCGACGTCGAGAGCCCCGCGCGCGCCCGGTCACGGGAGTATCGATCATGGGCACCCCCACGAAGGTCGCACTCGCCGCCGGCGCCGTCGTGCTGGCCACCGCCGCGGTCGTGATGAGCACGCGCTCGAACGTGCCGGGGCCGTCTCCCGCGACCGTCGCCGCGCGCGCCGACGAGGAGCGCGCCGGCGAGCGCGAGCGCGAGCGCGAGCCTGCGTCGATCGTCGCCGCGCCCAGCGCCGACACGGAGCGCGCGGCCGTCCGCCCGAGCGCCGAAGACGCGCCCGCGAGCGCGCAGGCGCAGCAGGCGCCGCCCGCCGCCGAGCTCGTCGCACTCGTCGAGGCGCGCGTGGTCGACGCGCGCGGCGTCGGCATCCCGAGCGCGTGGCTCGAGGGGCCCGACGACGCGCGCGCGATGAGCGACGGGTCGGGCTTCGTCGAGCTGCGCGTGCCGCTCGAGATCGAGCATTCCTTCGTCGAGCTCGTCTACGGCGCCCCCGGCTACGCGCGGGGGATCGTCGAGGCGACGCTGGACGCGGGTCGGACCGCTCGCCTCGGCGAGCTCGTCGCGCAGCTTGGCGCGACGATCGCGGGCGTCGTGCTCGACGAGATCGGTGGCGCGGTCGCGGGCGCGTCGGTGTGGGCGGACGCCACGGAGCCGACGGACGAGACGCCCGAGGAGCTGCGGCGCCGCGGCCGGCGCTGGTTCCGCTCGGGATCCGACTCCGCGCTCGCCGTGCGGACGGACGCGAGCGGGATCTTCGTGCTCGAGGGCGTTGCGCTCGACCCGGTGCGCGTGTGGGCGACGAAGCAAGGTCACGTGCACGCGTGGACGGAGCCGATCGTGCTCCAACCGGGCGAGCGGCGCCTGGGCATCGAGCTGCGCCTGCCCGAGCTCGGTCCCGAGGACAGCTTCTCGGGCGTCGTGCTCGATCCGTTCGGCGAGCCGCTCGCCAACGCGGCGATCGACTACTCGTTCGAGGCGGGGGACTTCGGCATGAGCGGCGGGGTCTTCGCGGATCAGAACGGGCGCTTCAGCATGCTGCTGTGGCGCGACGTCGAGCACGACCTCGTGGCGCGCGACCGAGAGGACCGCTACGGCGTCGCGTTCGCCCACGGTGTGCGCGGAGGCATGCACGACGTCGAGATGCAGCTCACCGAGCTGCGCGAGCTCGAGCTCGTCGTGCGTGACGGCGACGGCGAGCCGGTGGACGGTTACCGCTGCCGCGTGGTCACGCACACGCGCTCCCTCGGGGGGACGCGCCAGCACGTCACGTATCCGGAGCTCGACGAGCGGCCGGGCGACGTCGCGATCGTGCGCGTGCCCGAGGCGCGCTTCTCGCTCGACGTGGACGCGCCCGGGTACGCGGCGCGCACGCTCGGGCCGTACGACCCCGAGTCCGCGCCGCGTCGCGTCGAGTGCGTCCTCGAGCCGGGGGCGGGGATCAGCGGACGCGTGACCGCCGCCGGCGCGCCGGTGCCGGGGGCCTCGGTCCGGCTCTACCGGGTCGGGGAGGATCTCGTGCTCGAGTGCGACGGGTTCCCGAGCGCGGTGGAGTGCAGCTACGTGACGTTCGCGCACACGGACTCGGAGGGCGCGTACACGCTCGTACCGGAGGAGGACGGCGTGTACCGGGTCCGCGTCGAAGCGGAGGGACACGCGCCGGCGGAGAGCGATGACTTCGTCGTTGCGGGGCCGAGCCGGATCGACGGGATCGATCTCGTGCTCGACGAGGGCGGGACGCTCGTGGTGCAGGTGCGCGGCGCGGACGGGACGGCCGCTGTGGGGACGGTCGTCGCGATCTCGCGCGGCGACGCGAACGAGCTCGTCGCGCGCGCGGGCGACGACGGGCGCGCCGTGTTCGAGCGCATCGTCCCCGGCCGCTGGAACGTCGAGTCGCTCGCGGCGGAGCCGGACCCGTCCCACAGCGAGTCGACCGCGTACTCGCTCCCGTCCGGCGAGGAGCGTCCCGAGCTCCCCTGGGTGGTCGTCGTTCCCGCCGGCGGCACCGCGACGTACGACCTCGACGTCGGCGAGCGTTGACTCGCTTCGCGCTGCGCTCGCCGCTACGATCGGCCGTTCGCGCGCGACGTCGAGAGCCCCGCGCGCGCCCGGCCGCATGTTCAACGAGACTTGGCGCAAGCACTGGGGATTGCTCGAGGATCCGTTCGCCTGCGAAGACGCCGACAAGGACCACGTGCTCGACGCCGTCGACACGGCGGCGGTCCACTCGGGGTTCGATCGCGTGTACGGCAACCCGCGCGTGCCCGCGCCGGCGATCGTCTTCGGCGAGAAGGGCAGCGGGAAGAGCGGGCTGCGGCGGATGATGGAGCGGCGCATCGCCGCCCACAACGAGGCGATGCCGAACGCGCGCGCGTTCACGACCGAGTACATCGACTTCGACCGCTACCTCGAGCACGTGCGGCTCTCGCTCCGCGCCGCGCGCGACGGGAGCGACGCCGGCGCGCAGGTCACCGACGCGTGGACGATCACCGACCATCTCGACGCGATCCTCTCGCTCGGCGTCACCGAGCTCGTCGACCAGGGACTCGACGCGAAGCCGGGCGGGCCGGGCGCGATCGACCGCAAAGCGCTCTCGCACAAGCAGGGCGTCGAATTGCGCATCCTGACGAGCGTCTACTACCGCTCGCAGAATCGCACCGTCGACGAGGCGGTCGACGGCATCGGCCGGCTCTTGCACTTGCCGCGCGGCCGCCAGCGTGCGCTCTTCGCGCTCTGCGTGCTGATGACGCTCGTCGGCGTCGCGCTCGCGCTGCTCCCGCTCGTCGGGCCGTGGGAGCTCGGCCGCCCGACGTGGTGGCTCCTCGCCGGCGCAGCCGTCGCCGCGGGCGCGTGGATCTGGCGCGCCGTCGGCAAGAGCTTCGTCCGGCGCCGCGCGCACGCCGCCTCGCGCGCGGTGCGCGTGCTGCCGCGCGAGCCCGGACCGGTCGCGCGCGCGCTCGAGATGCTGCGGCCGAAGGAGCGCGCCGAGTACGCGCTCCCGGTCGGCCCGGACGACGCGTCGCGCTACGAGCTGATCCGGCGCTTCGTCGGCATCCTCGAGAGCCAGGGCTACGCGGGCTGGTACGTGCTGATGGACCGCGTCGACGAGCCGTCGACGCTCTCGTCGAACGAGGCGCACATGCGCCGCTTCGTCGAGAGCATCCTCGACATCAAGCTGCTCCAGTATCCGGGCCTCGCGCTCAAGCTCTTCCTGCCGATCGAGCTCGAGTCGATCTACCGCAGCGCGTCGGCCGACAGCCTCAAGCGCATGCGGCTCGACAAGTCGAACCTGATCCCCGAGCTGAAGTGGACGGGCGTCGAGCTGTACGAGATCGCGAACCAGCGACTCAAAGCGTGCCTCGCGCCCGACCCGAAGGCGCTCGAGCTCTCCGACCTGTTCGCGGAGAACTTCGACAGGCAGCACCTGCGCGACACGCTCACGGTGCTCGGCACGCCGCGCTACGCGTTCGGCTTCCTCTCGGCGGTGTTCCTCGAGTACGTGCGCGACCTCCCCGCGACGCTCCCGGACGACGACCCCCGCTGGCGCCTCCCGCGCGAGCCGTTCGACGTCGTGCGCGGGCTGTGGCTCGACCGGACTGGGCTCCTGCGGCGGTCGCTGAACTAGCCTGAGCGTGCGCCGCGGCAGTGATCGCGCCGACCGCGACGAGCACGGCGCGGAATCTCGCTTTCCGGGCGGGTCAGAAGCTCGAGTCCAGAATCACCTGGTGCACGGGCGGGCCGATGTAGACGCCGAGATCGGCCTGGATGAAGGCCGACTGCAGCGGGACCGTCAGGGCCAACGTCGAGGGCGACAGGGGTCCGAGCGGGTAGCTCGTCGTCGCGCTCCCTCCGGCGTCGAGGTTCCCCATCGGGAGGACCAGCGGAGCCGCAGTGAGGAGCACGCCGTGGAGCTCCGGCAGCGGAAGGAACTGGTCGCCGACGCCCACGAGCACGAGCACGGTGTCGAAGGGCTCGCCCTCGAAACGCATCGGCATCGCCATCGACTCGCGCTGGGGTACGGGAGACGCGAAGCTGCGCTGCTTGCCGGCCAGCGGGAGGACCGCGCCTCCGGACACCGGCAGGCCGTCGGGACCAGGGATGGCGTTGAACTGGTTTCCCCCGGCACCGCCGATGGCCAGGTTGTCGAGTAGCGTTGCGGACGCCGTAGCGGTCATCGAGATGCCGTGCCCGCCTGCTCCACCGGGGACCGTGAAGCCCAACATGTCGTAGAAAAACCCTCCGTCCCCGCCGACGAAGGTGGAGCCGGAAGCGAAGAGAGTTCCTTCGGACGCGTGGTAGCCGTGGCCGCCGGACGCAGCCCATTCGCCGGAAGGCCCGTACCCTCCGTACCCGCCCGCCCCGCCGCTCACCGAGCAGTCATACAGCGCAACGTGAGCGTCGATCGCCTCGACTCCGTGGCCGCCGTACCCGCCGGCGGACTTCTGCCAGCAGCCTGAGCCGCCGCTGGTGTTCTGAGTGAGGCCGTTCCCGCCCTTCAAGGTGCATCGCGCGAACGACACGTTCCTGGAGTTCGAGATGAGAGCGCCTTCCCAGCCCGAGTCGTCGCCCCAGCCCATGCAGTTGACCGGCGCGTTCGCGTTCTTGGCGCCCGTGAGCTTGCAGTTCTGCACCCGCACCCGCCCCTCGTTGTCGACGGCCCAGAGCCCGTATCCTCCGTAGATCGCCGTCGAGCCGATCCCTTTGATGTCGAGGTTGGAGAGCAGCACGCGCTCGCCCAGCGGCAGATTGAAGATCCGCACGCTGCCGTCGACGTGAGCATCTTCACCCACCACGTCGATGCCCTTGCCGTTGACGAAGAAGCCCGTGTAGAAGCCCGGCTTCACGAGGACCACGTCCCCGTTCACCGCCGCATCCACCGCTTGCTGGATGGAAGGGAAGACACCCGGCAGCGGGGACGTGCTGTCGACGACGAGAACGTTCCCTGCGGGGCCCGCCGCGGCCCCCGGACACGGAACGGTGCAGAGGAAGGCGAAGCACAGCCACGGAGCAAGGAGCCCTGGCGAGCTGAAGGAGATACGCATCGAGACTCTCCTGTGGGCGGCCTGGATCGGGAGCTTGGATTGGATTCCAGCGGGCGAGATCCGTCAAGGGAGCGGGAGCTGCGCGACTGCGTCTTGCCCACGCAGGAGCGGATTCTTCGTGGGCGTGCAACCCAGCGCATCCGCGACACCGAGTTGCTCCAGTACACGGGCCTCGCGCTCGAGCTCTCCGACCTGTACGCCGCGGGCTTCGACGTGCAGCACCTGCGCGACACGCTCGCGGTGCTCGGCACGCCGCGCTACGCCTTCGGCTTCCTGTCGGCGCCACAGCGCGCGCACGACGTCGAACGTCTCGCGCGGCAGGTGCCAGCGGGGATCGTGAATTAGTCGCTTCGGGGATGCGGTCGACTCGCGGTTCGCTGCGGCGGCCGCGCCAGGGGACCGGCCGCCGCGCGGCCCGCATGTTCAGCTCGATCGCGCTCTCGACCGTTCTCTCGCTCTCGCTCGCCGCGGCCGCGCCCGATCCTGGGCGCGTCGGGCTGTTCGTCGGCATCGACGCGTACCCGAAGATCGAGGGCGGCGATCTGCGCGACTGCGTGCGCGACTGCGTGCGCGACTGCGTGCGCGACGTGCGGATGCTCGAGCGGCTGTTCGCGACGCGCTTCGGGTTCGCGCTGTGCTTCGTCAACGACACGCGCTGGCGGCTCTACGTGCACGTGCTCGCGCTCGATTCGGGCGTCGTGGGCGCGGCGCCGCGGCCGGTCGAGCCGCACGGCACGCTCGAGCTCGCGCACTTCGAGGCGCTGGCGAGCGCGCCCCTCGAGCGCTTGACGCTCGAGCTGATCGCCGCCGGCCGGCCGCTCGATCTGCACGCGGTGCTCGCGCCCCCGCGCGCGGGCAGCCCGGCGCGCGCCGAGAGCGGGCCGCACGACATCGGGACGCTGCTCGGCGAGCTCGTGCAAGGCGGGCCGCGCACGCGCGCCGGCCTCGGCGGACTGGTCGAGGCGGGGCCTGCGTACTGGACGACGGCGACGGCGGTCTTCGACGTCGAGGAGCGATGAGCGGAGCACGTGGATCGAGAGCGCGCGCCAAGCTGGTCCTCTCCGCGCTCCTGCTCGTGCTCGCGGCGCTCGCGTGGCGCGCATGGCGCGGCGAGCCGGGAGCGAGCGGCGCGCGTCCGGCGCCCGACGCGGCGAGCGCGGAAGGCGAGCGCCAGGCGCAACTCGCCGCACCCGGCGTGGGCGACGTGGCGCGGACGGACCGGCCGCGGCGTGCGGAGCTCGGCGAGGCGCCCGAGCGCGGCATCTCGCTCCTCGTGCACGATGCCGACAGCGGCGAGCCGATCGCTGGGGCCAGCGTCGTCGCGACGGACGCTGCGCGGACCGCGATCCTGCGCGGCCGGACCGCGGAGGATGGCTCGCTCGAGCTGCCGGAAGCCGACGGGGGCCGCTGGCGCGTCGAGTGCGGCGCGGAGGGCTACTACACCGAATCGGTGGAGCTGCCCGCCGACCTCGGCGTCGCTCGCACGGTCGAGCTGCGCCCTTCGGTGCCGATCCTCGTGCGTCTGATCGCGCCCGACGGGCGTCCGGTCGCACAGGCGTACCCCTCCGAGGACTATCGCATCGGCAGCGGCAAGCGCATTCGGTTGGTCGCGACGGCCGAGCCGCCTCCGCCCTTCCTTGCGCGGACCGACCGGATCGCTCCGCGGGACAGCGGCGTGGCGTACGTCCGCACCTCGCCCGGCGAGGAGAGCGGCGGCGAGAGCGCCGACCCGCTCCCGCCAGGCGCCGCCCTGATCTGGCTCGACGTGCCGCCGCCCGTGCACGTGAGCGCGGCGCTGCGCGACGTCGTGCTCGAGACGAAGCTCGCCCTCGAGGGGACGCGCGAGCTGACTTTCGTCATCCGCCGCGCGCTCTTCGAGCAGGGCCTCGCGCGCGTGGTCGTGCGCATCGTCGACGCCGCGACGGCGCAGCCGATCGCGGGCGCGCGCGTCGTGCTGAACGCCCGCGATTCCGTGACGGCCGGAGCGGCGACGGTGACGACGGGTGTCGACGGGCTGGCGACTCTCGACGGCGAGTTCTCCGGCCATCGGGAGCTGGTCGTCGACGCCCACGGCTACGCGCGCAGCGGCCGCCACGTCTTTCTCGAGGCGGGCAGCGAGCGCGACCTCGGCGACTTCGATTTGCGCCGGCCGCTCGATTTCAGCGGGCGCGTCGTCGACGAGCGCGGCGAGCCCGTCGGAGCGGCGCTCGTGTTCCTGAACGACGATCGGCGCGTCGCGGGCCAACCGACCGAGGGCGTGCCCGCGCGGAGCAGCGACCCCGCGGACGGCAGCTTCAGCGTGCGCGGCCTCGAGCCGGCGCGCTATGCGGTGTTCCCCGTTCCGGGGCCGCGCTCGACGTGGGCGTGCAATCCGATCGAGGTCGACCTGCGCGGCGGAGCGCCGGCGGAGCTGCTCGTCACGCTGCGTCGCGGGACGCCGCTCGTTCTGCGCAACTTCGGCGACGAGCGCCGCGTCGAAGTCGTCGACTCCGGAGCGCGCGTCGTGTGGTGCGACTGGGTCGGGCGGCTGCGCGAGAGCTGGGTGCCGCTCGTTCCGGACTCCTACGACGTGCGCGTCTTCGACGGCGAGGCGCTCGCGGAGCAGCACGCGGTCGCGGTGGGGGACGAGTCGCAGTCCGTCAGCTTCTGACCGTCACCCGCGGCCGCAGGAAGCCGTGCCCCGCCGCGCGGAACGCGCGCTCGAGCGCGTCGAGCTGATCCGCCGAGCGCGGTATGCCGACGACCGCGCCGCGCGCGCCGGCGAGCTTGGTCGCCGCGCCGTGTGCGCGGCCGAGCGCGACCATCGCGTGGTCCGCGTCATCGACGTCGGTGACGTCGATGCGCGTCTCGAAGCTCTGCGTCACGAGCGCGCGCAGCGCCTCGGCCGCGTGCGAGCGGAGCGCGGCGACGCCGAAGTCGACGAAGCCCGCGAGCTGCGCCGCCGCCATGCGCACGCGGGCGTCGCCGCGCACGGCGCGCTCGCGCAGCGCGGCGTGCGGCGCAGCGGTGCTCGCGCTGGAGACGTTGCGCCACGCGACGAAGAGCGGCGGCAGGAGCGACGCGTCGAGCCGCTCGTAGCGGCCGTCCTCGAGCGGCGACCCGAAGCGCATCAACACGAGCCCCTCGAGCGCCTGCGCGACGCGGTCCTGCGGCGACGCGGCGCGGCCGAGCTCGTCCGTCTCGGCGCGCAGAGCGAGCGCGGCGAGGGCGATCGGCTCGAGCTCGATCGCGCAGGCCGCCGCGAGCGCGCGCAGCGCCGCGACGGCGGTCGCGCTCGACGCGCCGAAGCCGACGTGCCGCGGAAAGTCGCTCTCGACGCGCAGCGCGAACGGCGCGGGCCGTGCGGCGGGTCGTCCGGCCGCGAACGAGCGCACCGTCGCGGCTAGTAGCGCGAGGTCGGGGGCGGTCTCGAGGAGCGCGCGCGGCATCAGCCCGGAGACGAAAGCGCTCCAGTCGGCGACCCCGCGCAGGGGCTCGGGGCCGGCGTCCAGGATGAAGCGCTCGGCCGGCTCGACCGTGGCGCGCGCGGCGAAGTCGTCGAACGTGAACGCGAGCGCCGGGCCGCCGAGGACGTCGCCGGGGTTGCCGAGCAGCCCGACGCGCGGGCGGGCAATCGCGGTCGCGCGCATCGGCGCATCCTGCCGCCCCCGCGCCGCGATGTCGATCGCTATGATCGCCGCTCATGTTGACCGCGCGCGAGAAGTACGAGTTCGACGTCCGGGGTTACTGCATCGTGCGCGGTGCGTTCGAGCGTGGTTTCGTCGAGCGCGTGACCGAGGCGCTGAAGCGTTTCGAGGGCAAGCGGCAGGAGGAGCTGCCGGCGTGCACGATCGCGAGCTGGACGCCGGTGATCCGCGAGTACCGGATCATGAACGTGCTCGAGTGCGATCCGGTGTTCGAGGAGCTGATCGACGCGCCGCAGATGACGCGCTGGGCGGACGAGCTCGTTCCCAAGCCGTACCGGTTGACCGAGGCGTACAGCATCACGCGCCAGTCGGGGCTCGGGATCCCGCTCCACGCCTTGCCGTTCGCCGAGTACGTGCAGACGCCGAAGGGGCCGGTCTCGAAGTTCCTCACCGCGGTGATCAACCTGACCGACGTCGGGCCCGAGGACGGTCCGATGGTGATCTTCGACGGAACGCACAAGCTCGGCGTGCCGTGGCCGTTCTCGAAGCTCCACCCCGATTGGCCGTTTCCCGATTACGACGTCGCTTCGGCGAACGAGTTCGTGCGAGCGAGCGAGGGTCTCGAGCCGGTGCGCTGGGAGGAGATCCCGGGCTACACGGAGATCTGGGTCGAGGCGGGCGACCTCGTGCTCTTCTCGCAGAACCTGTGGCACGGCGCGAAGGAGCTGCGCTCGGGGCGCGTGCGGCGCACGCTCTACTACTCGTACAGCCCCTACCACTTCTGCAACTGGCACGGCGTCGCGTACTCGGACGAGCTGAAGGCGCGCGTCACGCCGGCGCGGCGCAAGCTCCTCGCCGGCCCGTTCGTCGGCAACGTCTACGGGAGCGTCGCGCAGCCCATGGTGGAGCCGAGCGAGGAGTTCCCGCCGCTCCCGAACTCGGAGATCGACCCGGCGACGTTCGCGCAACCCGAGCAGGCGGCCGCGTCGAACGGCGGCGCGCCGGCCGACTGCACCGTCGGCCGCGAGCTCGAGCGCCTGTTCGCCGGCGCCGCGACCGACGGCGCCGGAGCGCGCGGCCTGTGCCACTTCGCGATCGAGGGCGCGGGCGACTGGCTCGTCGACCTGCGCGCCGGCCCCGCGCGCGTCTTCCCGGGCGCGAGCGACGACGCGGAGTGCCGCATCGAGATGGCCGCCGACGACTTC
>CAZGTQ010000464.1:0-29055 GCA_964528575.1 uncultured Planctomycetaceae bacterium
CGAGGACTTCTCCGCGGGTCAGATGCTGGGCTTCGTCACGCGCCGGCTGACGTTCGGCGAGGCGCTCTCGTGGCGTCAGGACGCGGGCGAGCGGAGCATCCACCCGCTCTCGCGCAAGGCCGAGTCGGTCGCCGAGTGGAAAGCTGCGCACCAGGTGCGCAGCTGAGCTCCTGCGGCAGGCCCGAGATGCTCGCGGCCGCAAAGCTGCCGGGTGAGCAGCTCTTTCATCGAAGTCGCATCAGGCCGATGCACACGCAAACGAGCCAGTTCTGAAGAAGCACCGGGTGGCTTGGACTACCTCCTCCGCCCCCATCACGAACGAGTGCAGTCCCGTGACGACGAGGAAGTCGTCCGCTTCTGCGAGGCGGGCTTCTTCGACGCCGACGATGCCGTCGTCGGCTCCTTCGATGAACGGGTTGAGGCCCTTGTCGCCCGGGGTGCGGGCGGCGATGACGCCGAAGGGGCACGTGGGGAGCGGGATGGCGCGGGCTTCGTGGACGATGCTCTGGCCGCCGCGGCCGGCGAGTAGGCGGAACGGGAGGAAGTCGGTGAGGGCGTCGGCGAACGAGGAGCCGTGGCTCGGAGGGGCGATCATCACGAGGCGGCCGACTTCGGTGCGGCGGCGCCAGGCGGCGTCGCGGGCGAGCGTGGCGCGGGCGACGAGGCCCCCGAGGCTGTGCGTGACGAAGGAGACGCGGCGCACGCCTTCGAGGCCGTCGAGCAAATGCTCGAGGCCGTCGGCGTGCTCGGCGATCGAGCGGCGCGTGCTCGGGTAGTTGACTGCGGCCACCGCGTAGCCGTCGGCGCGCAAGGCGGCATCCAGGCGGCTCAGGGAAGCGCGCGTGCGGAAGAGGCCGTGCAAGAGCACGACCAGGTGGTCGCTCGCCGGCGCGAGCTTCGATGCTGCGCGCTCGCGCTCGAGTTGCGCGCGGCACGCGGGGAGACTGCCCCAGGCGCGGCGCGTGCCGGTCGGGTCGAGCAGGCGCGCGTGGCCGGTGAGCACGTTCTCCTGGATGCGCCAGTCCGCGAACCAGTGCACGTCCGCCCAGACCTGGAGGCCGCCGAACGTCGGGAAGGCGACGTTGAAACGCGCCGGGTGACGGCCGATCAGCCGCGCGACGAGAGCGGCTTCGCACTCCTCGAGCGAGCCCTGCGCCACGATCGCGCGGCCGCACTCGAGATCGACGACGCGATGGCACTCCCCCGCGGGATCGCGCTCGATCACGTGGCCGAGGACCGGCTGGCGAAGAGCCACGAAAGAGGGCACGAGAGAGGCGTCGTCGCTCGCCATCGCGATGGGCGGCGAGTCTACCTCCCGCCGTCGTGCACCGCATCCACGTGGAGACGGCGCGCCGCTGGAGCGAGCGGGCCGTTCGTCGGCGTGGACCGCGCGGCGCTGTGAGAGAGGCTGCTCGAGGCCGGGCGGGTCGGGCACGAGCGCGGCGCGTTCACCGGCGCCGCGGCGCGGCGGACCGAAGCTCGAGGCGCACGGGGGCACGCTCTCCTCGACGAACGCGGCGTCTCGTCCGCGCACACGCCGCCCGAGCTTCCATTCGAGCTCCTGCGCGTCGACCCCCGCGACCGCGTCCCCCGCGACCGCGTCCCCCACGACCGCGTCCCCCACGACCGCGTCCCCAGCGACCGCGTCCTCGGCGAACCGCGTCCTCGGCGAACCGCGTCCCCCGCGACCGCGTCCTCCGCGAACCGCGTCCTCCGCGAACCGACATCGACGAGCGCGACCACGGGCACCGGCGCGGCCGCGCGCAGCCGGCTGGATCCAGGCCGCGGTCACGTCGAGTCGCGCCGACGCGCTCGGGGCCGCCAGAGGGCACCGATATTAACGTCATAGCGCGATTCCGAGATAGCGCAGCGCGCGCGTGCCGTGCACTCGGGCGCGGCGCTCGTGCAGAGATATTCCTACGGAGCGATCTCGCATCTTGCGCAACTCGGCCCCGGCGCGAAGAATGAGAGCCGCTGGGAGGGAAGACGGTGCAAGCCACGAACACGACGGCAGCGGGGGCTGGCGGGAAACGCGGGCGGGCGGACGTGGAACGCCTGCTCGCGCGCGCGCGGCAGGGGGACGTGGCGGCGCGGGGAGAGCTGCTCTCGCGCTTTTACAGCGAGCTGCACGGCCATGCGTCGCACTGCATGCGGGGCCAGCGGAAGAACCACACGCTCCAGGCGACGGCGCTGCTGCACGAGGCGGTGCTGCGGCTCGAGAACGCCTCGACGGCGGATTGGAGCGACGAGCAGCACTTCATCCGCGTCGCCATCAGGACGATGCGGCGGATCCTCGTCGACCACGCGCGCGACAAGGCGCGCCTCAAGCGCAGTCCCGAGGGCGCGGCGGTGCCGCTCGACAGCCTCATGCTGCCCTACGAGCGCCAGGGCTGGGACCTGCTCGTGCTCGACGAGGCGCTCGACGCGCTCGAGAAGCGCGACCCGCGCATGTGCCGAGCGGTCGAGATGCGCTTCTTCGGCGGACTCGACGCGGCCGACGTCGCGCGGTTGCTCGGCATGGCGCCGAGCACGTTCGGCGCCGAGTGGAGCTACACCATCGCTTGGCTGCGCAAGAGGATCGTGTGACCGACGACTTCCTCGACTCGTGCAAGGCGCTCTTCGCCCGAGCGCTCGAGCTGCCGCCCGAGAGTCGCGAATCGTTCGTCCGCGCGGAAGCGGAGAGCGAGGCGCACGCGACCGACGTGCTCGAGTTGCTCGCCCACGTCACGCCGCCCGGCGGCCGCTCGCCCGCGCACCGCATCGGCAGTCCGGAGCCGCCGCCACTGCCGCCGTTCGACTTCCAGGGCTATCGCGTCGGCGACTATCTGCTCGGCGAGATCGTCGGCCGAGGCGGGATGGGCGTCGTGTACCGCGCGCGACGCACGTCCGACGGGCTGACCGTCGCGGTCAAGCTCCTGCCGCCGCTCCTGTCGGGATCGGACCGGCACGTGACGCGCTTCCGGCGCGAGGCGCTGCTGGCGGGGCGCCTCGACCATCCGAGCATCGTCCCGGTGCTCGACCGCGGCGAGGAACGCGGGGTCGAGTACTACGTCATGCCGTTCGTCGAGGGCGAGAGCCTGGGCCAGATGCTCGCGCGGCTGCGCAAGAGCGACGCGGGGCCGCCCCCGCCGCGGCGCGCGGCGACGATCGCGCTGAAGCTCGCGCGCGCGCTCGACCAGGCGCACAGCCAGGGCGTCCTGCACCGCGACGTGAAGCCGAACAACGTGCTGATGGCCGGGCCGGAAGATCCGAAGCTCGCGGACTTCGGACTCGCCCGCGACCTCGACCTCGGCCCGTCGACCACCGTGGGCGTCGGCACGATCCGCTACCTCAGCCCCGAACAGGTCGACGCGCGCGACCGAGCGCCCGACGGGCGCATCGACGTCTTCGCGTTGGGCCTCGTGCTCTACGAGCTGCTCACGCTGCGCCATCCGCTCGACGGCGTCGCGGACGGCGACCTCTTCGCGCGCATCGTGCGCAGGGACGCGAAGGCGCCCCACCGCGTCACGCCGGCGTGCCCGCGCGCGCTGTCGAACATCTGCCGCAAAGCGCTCGAGCGCGAGCGCGACCGCCGCTTCACGACCGTCGCCGAGATGGCGGACGAGCTCGAGCGCTGGCTCGCCGGCGAGCCGGTGCGCACGCGCGCCCCGCTGCCGCGCGCACCGCGCCCGGTGCTCTTGGGCGGAGCGATGGCAGCGATCCTCGTAGGGCTGTCGTGGCCATTCGCGGACGACGCGCCCGAGGAGCGCTCTGCAGAGTGGGGAGCGAGCGCACAGACCGAGCGCACGCGCACCCTGCTCGTCCAGGACGGCGTGCGGCGCGACTTGGCCGACCTTCCCCCCGTCGGCACACCGGAACGGTCCGAAGAGCTGCGCAGGCTGGTCGCGCTGACGCTCGAGATGCTGCCCGACACCGACCCGTCCGTGTCGCAGGAGTGACCTTCCGATGGCCAATCCGATTTCGACCACCGGCACGACCAACGAGCCTGTGAGCACCCCCCATCAGACCGGCTGGAGCACGCGCGACTGGGCGCAGCGCCACGGACAGAACCTCGACGGGGAGACGCCGACCGGCGACCTCTTGAGCACCGAGTGGGTGTCCGCCAGCGGCCCGCAGAGCGTCGACACGGTGCGCGATCCGGGCGAGTCGGACGGGGACTTCAAGGACCGGCACAAGGCCGAGTACCAGAACGCGATGGCGACCGAGCCGCCGATCCCGTGAGGCCGCCGGAGGGCCGCTCGCCGGCCCTTCGACGACCCGCTCCCAGCTCCGCGGGCCGGCGGCTCGCCGTTTACATCGGCCTCTGACGCGCTCCGAACGGCACTCCGCGCGCAACCGCCGCCGCGTCGGCGCATACTGCTGGACGAACCATGCAGCCGCGCGTGAGGAGCCTCGTACGCCGCGCCGGAACGCTCGCCCTCACGCTCATCGCGGCTGCGGCGTCGGGGCCGCGCCCCGACCTCGACGTCGGCATCCCCCCCGGTCCGCCCGTCGACTGGAGCCGCTCGTTCCCCGCGATCACGCCGGGCGACGGCCCGCTCTTCCCGACGACGCCGAGCGGGGCTCCGGCCGATCCCGGCCGCACGCGCTCCGAGCCGGCGCGCGACGAGCTCGACGTGCGGCTCTCGTCGACGTTCGGCATGGTGCGCGTGCTGACGTGGGACATCGAGCTGCACCTGACGTGGCTGCCGGGCGCGCTCGATCTCGAGCGGATCACGGGGAGCGATCCCGCGCTCGCGCTGCCCGCGCCCGGGCCGTCGATGTACTGGATCTCGCTCGCGCCGCTCTTGCGCCTGATGCTGCACCCGCGCGCGGTGTCGCGCACCGGCACGGTCGCGCACCTGGTCGAGATAGGCGAGCCGGTGCTCGGCGTGCTCGAGGCCGCGCGCAGCGAGAAGAACCTGCGCGACGTGACGAGCGAGGTCGCCGAGCGCGTCGACTACGAGCGCGAGCACGCGCCGCCGGCCCCCGAGGGCGCCACGCCGCGCGCGACGATGCTGAAGCGCTGGATGCAGCGCGAGCTGCTCTCCGTGCACCCGTACGACCCCGAGGCCGCGTTCGGCCGCCGCCTGTTCCTGTTCGGCGACGAGCTCCTGCCGCACGTCGTCGGCTTCGCGAGCGTCCCCGATCCGTTCCTGCGGCGCAACGCCGTCGCCGCGCTCGGTCGGTACCCGACGGCCGCGGCGCAGCGCGCGCTGCTCTCGGTCGCCGCGGGCACTCCGGACGACGTGTGCCTCGCGCGGGCGTGCGCGGCGCTGGGCACGACGCCCGCGCAGCTCGACGCCGCCCCGCTGCTCGCGCGGCTCGCCGAGAACGAGGATCGGTTCGAGCTCGTCGTGCTGGTCGGCGCGCTCGGCCGCATGCAGGCGCGCGACGCGGTGCCGCGGCTGCTCGAGCTCGGCATCGAGGCGCTGAAGGACGAGCCCGACGTGCTGCAGGCGGTGCTCATCGCGCTCGCGACGATCCCGCGCCCGGAGCAGGCTGCGCAGGTCGTCGCGTTCGCCCAGCTCGTCGAAGATCGCGCCGAGCAGAACCCGCGCGGTTGGCAGCCGCGCACCGGCAAGCCGAGCCAGGAGCCGGACAGCTTCGACCCGGACGAGCTCACGGCGCAGATCCTGACCCAGCTCGCGCGCCTCGTGCGCGCGCGGCTCGACCCGACCGATCGCTCGCTCGGCTCGTGGATCGCGTCGCTGATCCCGCTCGAGGCGCCGAACGTGCCCGTGCTCGCGCGACAGTACGCGACGAGCCGCACGCTCGCACAGGTGCACCCGCCCGCGCGCTACCTCTTCCTCGACACGCTCGCGCGCTTCGGCGAGCGCGGCCAGGCCGTGCTCGCGGTCGTCGCGGCGGACAACACCTGCGAGCCCGAGCTGCGCGCCTACGCGCTCGCGCGGCTCGGCTACGACGAGCGCGCGGAGCTGGCCCTCGCGATCCTCGAGGACGAGACCAGCGACGTCGAGATGCGCATCGTCGCGTTCGACCGGCTCGCGAGCGACCGGCACGCGAAGCTCGAGGAGCACGGCCGGGCCCTGCTCGAGGAGTGCGCGGAGATGGAGCCCGGCGGCGGGAGCCCGCCGCTGCGGCACCTGTACCTCGCCGCCGTGCGCGTGCTCGGCGAGCGCGAGCTGCTCGGGCCGGCGGACCTGCAGCCGCTGCTCGTGCACCCCGGCGCCCCGCGCCACGCCCACGGCGAGCTGCCCGCGCGCGTGCGCGCGATGGCGACCGACCTCGTCGCGCTCGCCGCCGGGGGCGAGCAGAAGAACCGGCTGCGGGACGCCGTCGACGCGCTGCTGGACATCCTGATCGCGGCGCGCGCGAACCCGGCGGTGAGCGAAGACTCGCGCGAGGGGCGGCGCGGCTACGTGCTCGGCCAGCTCCGGGGCGTCAAGTCGCACCGCGGCGACCCGAACTACCTGCGCACGGTCGCCGACGCGATCGCGAGCGAGCTGCTCGGCTTCCCCGTCGACTCGCCCGACTACAGGCAGGGGGGGTTCCGGCCGGCGGTGCTGCTCGAGGAGGAGATCCTGCTCGCGCTCGGTCGCACGGGCGGCCCGCCGGCGGTCGCGCTCCTGGGCGACTTCCTCGCGCAAGGGGGCGGCACGTACGCGGGCGTCGCGTGCCTCGCGCTGGGCCTCACCGGCGAGGAGAGCGCGGCCCGGCCGCTCGTGCGCGCGCTCCTGTCCGACGACCCGTTCGCGCGCTTCTGCGCCTACGAGAGCCTGCGCCACGTCACCCGCCGCGACCACTTCGCCGACTGGATCGAGGGCCCGCTCGGCGAGCGCAGCGCGGCGGCGGAGAAGTACTTCCAATGGGTCAACGAAGAGCGGTAGCGGCGCTCGTCGCGTGCGGAGCGCTCGCGCTCGGCGCGGCGCTCGCGCAGGACGGCGGCGGCGACGACGACGAGCGCGACGAGCAGCCGATCCACGAGCGGATCGACCTCCCGTCGATCGCGGCGTGCGGCGGATGTCACCAGGAGGTGTACGCGGAGTGGGCGGCGAGCCTGCACCACCGCGCGTGGACGAACCCGAACATCCAGGAAGCGACCGACGGGTTCGCGAAGGAGAGCTGCCGTCCGTGCCACAGCCCGCTGCCGGTGCTCGAGAGCGGGCTCGACCGGCCGCCCGTCTTTCGTGACTTCAACCACGAGGACGGCGTGCACTGTCTCTCGTGCCACGGGCTCGCGGACGGCGTCGCGGCATCGCGCACGATCGAGGGGGCGCCGTGCAAGCCGCTCTACGAGCCGCGGCTCCTGTCCTCGGACTCGTGCTGGCCGTGCCACGAGCCGACGCACCAGGCGTTCGAGGAGTTCGTCACGTCCGACGCGTACGCGCTCGGCGTGCGCTGCTCCGACTGCCACATGCAGCGCGTCGAGCGCGCGCCGACCGCGCACGGCGCGCCCGCGCGCGCGGGCCGCAACCACGGGCCGACCGGCGGCTTCAACGCGGCCTTCGTGCGGCGCGCGCTCGCGTGGGACGTCGCGCTCGAGGAGCGCACCGTGCGCGTCACGTTGCGCAACCGCGCCAGCCACAAGTTCCCCGGCGAAGTGCCCTCGCGCGCGTTCCTCGTCCACGTCGCGTTCGACGACGCGGAGCCCGAGATCGTGCTCCTGCGCAAGCCGCTCAAGGGCGAGCGCCGGGCCGACGACCGGCTCCGCCCCGACGAGACGCGCACGCTCGAGTTCCCGATGCCCGAGGGCGCGACGCGCGCGTCGGTGCGGCTCCTCTTCAACCCGCTGCCGCTGATGCCCCAGGACGCGGCAATCCTGATCGGCGAGTGGTCCTATCCGTCGGACGCGGAGCCGGGCGCGGGCGAGCGCTGAAGCGCGAGGCGGTCTAGGAACGCGCCGAGCGCGGCGTGGAACGCGTCCGGCCGGTCGAGGTAGCACGCGTGCCCCGCGTTCTCGAGCACGACGAGCTCTGCGTCCGCCATGCGCCGGGCGAGCCGCTCCCCGCGTTCGCGCGGCAGCACGTCGTCGTCCGCGCCCCACACGAACAGCGCCGGCACCGCGCAGCCCGCGAGTGCGTCCGCCCAGCGCTCCGTCGCGACCGGCGCGACGCCGACGAGGCCGCCGCACGCCGCGGGCTCGGCCGCGATCCACGGCAGCGCCCACGCGCCGCTCATCGACGGGGCGACGACGACCGGCCGCTCGAGGCCGAGCGCGCGCACGAGCGAGCCGACGAAGCGCTCCGGCTCCGGCGCGCCGCTCGAGCGCCCGAGGCCCGGCAGATCGACCGCGACCGCGCGCACCCCGCGCCCGGCGAGGAACGCGAGCGTGCCCGTCTCGCGCCAGGTGTCCGCACCGAAGCGCTGCCCGTGCAGGAGCAGCACGGCGGGCACGGACACGGCGTCCGTGGGGCCGCTCGCGAGCACGCGCACGCGCGACGAGCCGACGTCGAGCATCGTCTCGCTCACGCTCACGCTCGGATCGCTCACGCTCGGATCGCTCACGCTCGGGGGATCATCCGGCGAGCCGCAGCCGGCGACGAGAGCCACGAGGAACGCGGACGCCGCACGCACCAGCAGACCTACTGGTTGCGATTGCCGCCGAGCACGCCGAGGCGCATGACCCAGTACAAGAGCGTCAGGAGCGAGGCGACGAAGGCGGCGACGTAGGTCAGGGCCGCGGCGTTCAGCACCTTCCGCGCGCCGTGCAGCTCCTCTTGCGTCGTGTAGCCGCCGGCCTCGAGCGTGCGCAGCGCGCGCTTCGACGCATCGAGCTCGACGGGCACGGTGATCAGCGTGAAGATCGTCGTCGCGCCGAAGAGCGCGATGCCGATCCATGAGAGCGTGGCGCCGAAGAACGTGGCGGCGCCGCCCATGAAGAACGCGAGGATCAGCACGATCGTCGAAATGCTGCCGCCGAAGCTCGCCACCGGCACCCACGCCGAGCGGAAGCCGAGCGGCGCGTACCCGCTCGCGTGCTGGATGGCGTGCCCGACCTCGTGCGCCGCGACGCCGAACGCCGCCAGCGACTTGCCGCCGTAGACCGGCTCCGACAGCCGGAGCGTCTTCGTGCGCGGGTCGTAGTGGTCGGTCAGCGAGCCGCGGACGGGCTCCACCTGCACGTCGAGGATGCCGTTGTCGCGTAGGATCGCCCGCGCCACGTCGGCGCCCGTGCGGCCGGAGCGCGTCGGGACGCGGCTGTAGCGCGCGAACGTGCCCTTGACCTTGGCGCTCGCCCAGAGCGAGAGGACGAGGCCGATGCCGATGACGGCCCAGTACCAGGGATCCCAGAGTCCGAGCATGGTGGTGGCGTCGCGCGGCACCGGCCGCGATCGACGCGGGCGAATCTAAGCCGGCGCGGGCCGGGAATCGAGTCCGACCGCCGCCCGCCGACCGCCGACCGCCCGGCTCCTCAGTCCGGCTCCTCAGTCCGAGGTCAAGAGCGCCACGGCCCGCTCGAACGTCGGGTCGGCGTCGCGGTACTCGCTCGGGCGCTCCTCCACGCGCACGTCGGGCTCGACCCCGACGCCTTCGATGCAGGTGCCGTCGAGCTCCAGGCTCTGCCAGCGCGAGGCGTACAGCGTGTAGCCGGGGAGGTACTCGAAGCCGCCGGGGTTGCCGCTGGCGCCGCGCGAGGGCAGGCCGACGAGCGTCGCGGTCGGGAGCGCCTTGAGCATCAGGAGCAGACCCTCGGCCGAGCTGACCGCGAACCGGCCGGTGAGGACCGCGACCGCGCGGCGGTCGGGCTCGCGCCCCTCGCGCGGCTCGAGGTAGCGCGGGAGGTCGTCGCCGAACGCGTCGTGCTCGGGCCGCGACCAGTCGCGGTAGCGGCTGCGCGCGTACTCGGTCCTCGCGGAGGCGAAGCGGCCGGCGATGCGCCGCGCCTGCAGCTCGTCGCCGCCGCCGTTGGGCCGCAGGTCGAGCACGAGCGACGGCGCGTCGGCGAGCGCATCGAGGGCCGCGTCGAGCCGATCGAGCTCCTCGGCCGACATCGAGAGCGAGCGCACGAGCGCGTAGCCCGGCCCCGCGGCGAGCCGCGCGACCCAGAAGTCCTCTTCTTCGGCGACGACCTCGGCGAACGCGGCGCGCACCGCGTCGTAGTTCCAGTTCGTCGGGTGGGGATTGCCGCGCACGGTGTACAGCCGCTCGGTCGGCGTCTGGATCGACACGTGCAGATCGTCGAGCTCCTCGAGCATCTTCTGCGCGGCGCGCGCGAAGCCGCCGGCGTCCTCGGCACGCTCGAGCTTCTTGCGATGCTCGCGGAACAGCTCCTCGGGCAGCGGCTTGTCCGCGACGCCGAAGAACGGATAGCTGCGGCGCAGGTGCAGCTCGAGCGCGTCGGCCGTGCTCTTCGCGACGCGCTTGCTCCACGGCTCGGTCGGCTCGATCCGCACGCGCACGTCGTCGAACCACATCGTCCCCGACATCGACAGGAACAGGCCGATGCGCACGCGCGCCGTCCGCGCGGGAGCGATCGCGTGCGCGGCGAGATCGGTCCACTCGCGATCGCCGGAGATCTGCGGCGTCCCGAAGAGACCGAGACTCTCGCCGTTCTCGTCGAGGAACACGATCAGCCCGTTCGCGTTGAAGAACTGGTCCCCTTCGCGGCGCACGTCCTCGCAGCGTGCGGCGACCGTGAGCGTCACACGGTCCGTCGGTCGCGCGTCGAGCTCCTGGTACACGACGCTCCAACCGCGCGTGCTCGCATCGCCGCGCAAGCGCAGGCACGCGCGGCCGTCGCGCGCGTCCTTGCGCACGACGTCGATGCGCGACAGCGGATCCTCGCCGCCGTTCGTCGCACCGATCATCGTGCTCCAACCCTCGAGCTCCACGCGCTGCTCGAAGGACGCGTCGACGAGCTCGTCGCCGGGCAACGCGAGCGCCAACCAGCAGATCACCAGAGGGCTGCACGAGAGCATGGAGATATCTCCAACACAGGCGCGAACGACGAGCGGGTGCGCGCGCAATCGCTGGGCGCGTCGCGGTGAAAAGCATTTCACGTTTCGGCGTCCAGCGTGCGTCCGCACTGCGCGAAACCGCTCTGCGAGGCCGTGGATGGCATCGACGTAGGGAACGCCATTCCCAACCTCGACTTCGTGCAGAAACGCGCCTTCCCAGCGTCCGCAGCCGCGTGTAGAACGCACGCTCGCTTTGTAGAAAGCGCGTTCCTGTCGGACGCCCATCCGAGGGCGACATCGGCCCCTTAATCGGGTGGGCAGCCCGGTCCCCCCCACTGATGGGCGCGCGCGGATTCACGTGTCCCTTCGAGATCCGCACTCCATGCCTTCCACTCCCCTCCCCAGTCCCTCGCGCGACGCGACGCGACGCGGCACAGCCCGTCTCACCGCACTCGTCCTAGCATCGTGCCTCTGCGCACCGGCGCTCGCACGCCCGGCGCAACTGACTCCACCGACGGCACCGCCCACGCAGGGCACGACGGTGGCCGTGCTCGATCTTCCGCCGCCGACGCTGACCGAGTTCACGTTGCGCGGCAACGTCCCCGTTCCGAAGGGCTTCTACCACGGGAACGGCGTGTCGCCGCTCACCGTGCTCGACTACGACGGCACGCCCGTGCCCACGCAGGTCGAAGTCGTCAGCCGCTATCCGAAGACCAGCCACGGCGCGGACGTCGTCGAAGTGCTCGCGCGCGTCCGCAGGGATCCGGCGCTCGCGCTCGGCGAGCGCGCGCGCTACTCCGTGATCGTGCAGAACAGCCCGGGAGCGCAGACCCTCGGAGACGAGCTGGAGGCGCTGCTGTACTGCCCGACGAACGTCGCGCAGACCGTGTGCTCGCTCCTGGTCAACCCGTACAACGCCGTCCTCATCGCCGAGGACGTGTTCGGCAACTTCTACTACCGCGCGATCCTCGACAACCCTGGGCAGGGCAAGCTCATGCGGATCGGGCAGATCGCGGGGACGCTGCGGACGTACGGCGTGATGAAGCCGGTGCAACCGAAGCAAGGTGCGAACCGGACGCTGCCGCACATGTTCGGCGTCCACGCGTACCTCACGACGCGAGCGCAGGAGGCCGTAGTCGGCCTCGACCTGCGCTTCACGAACGGCGCGGACGGGCACGATCCGACGACCGACGAGGACGACGCGATCGGCAAGTTCTACTTCAAGTCGCTCGCGCTGATCGTGCCGCCCGGCTGGTCGGTCCAGCAGCAGTTCCCCGATCCGAACTTCGGCCCGATGTCGAAGGTGCTCGGGGTCGACGTGATCCCGATCGTGCGCGAGACCGGCGACGGCACGCTGCACGTCATGCCGTCGAACGCCCAGTTCCACCGCCGGCTCGCGCTCGCGCCGACCGAGGTCGGCGGCGGCGTGCACGTCGCACGGGCGCGTGCGTACCTCGACCAGCAGGGACAGGCGTTCTGCGTCCGCGGCACGAACGCGGCCGGACAGGCGCTCTGGTCCTGGTGGAACCCCGACACGGCGCGGTTCCTCTCGGTGCGCCACCGGCTGCCCTCGCTCGAGCACATGAACGCCGAGGACATCCGTGCGGCCCTGAACACCGACTACAACCTCATCCTCGACTTCATGACGAACGGGACGTCCTACGGGAACTACCCCGTGAAGTCGAACGTGCTTGGCTGGGCGCACCCGTACGGCGTCGGCACCGGCGGCATGACGGGCGGCGACGAGATCCACTTCTACCCGGGCGTCAAGACCGCGTGGACGGGCTCGGCCAACGGCTACCGCCTGTTCCAGCTCATGCACCGGATGCACACCGACCGGATGCCGAATGCGTACTACAACGTCGTCGGCGAGCCGTCGTCGGTCGAGCAGTGGCTCGTCCACAACCCCGGCGGCAAGGACTACATCGACATGGTCTTCTACATGTCGTGGTACGGCGGCAACGACCCGATGGGCTACTCGAACGTCGACACCTATCAGGTCGACACGGTGGCGGCTCTGGGCAAGAAGCCGGCGTACGAGTCGGAGCTCCGCTCCTACGCGCACCACGACATGCAGCACCTGATCCGCTACACGCGCAACGCGAAGGTGCTCGTGTGGCTCGGCAACGACGACGTCGCGCGCGACGACCTGATGCACCAGGCGGAGATCTGCCACCTGACGTACAACGAGCACGCCAACGGCGTCTGGGGCAACCTCAGCGTGGTTGGCATGGCGTGGGACCGCGACTACGTCGACCAGCGGCCGAGCACGGGCTACCCCACCGGCCGCGGCGAGGGTTGGGCGATCGACGCGATGGCGGCGGCGTACTCGATCGCCGACCCAGCGTGGCGCTCGAGCAAGCGTCCGTGGTTCGACGAGCTCTCCGACCTGCTGATGGACGGTCAAGCGACGTGCAGCGGCTTCTACCAGGCGACGGTCTACGACAAGCTGCTGCAGGGCATGTACCGCGGCCGCCGCTCGTTCGAGCAGTCGATCATGGAGAACGCGATCCGCGGCGTCATCGAGAGCGTGTACCGCGGCGAGACGCCCGGCATGGCCGCTGCGCTCGAAGCGTCGCTGCTCGACTCGCTGCGCGCTTCGGTGTCGACGATGGCGTGGGCCACGAACGAGCAGGCGCCGTACTTCCAGACGGCGGTCGGCCCGCTCGACTTGAACGCGCCGGTGTTCTGCAACTACCTGCCGCCGGACGGCTACTCCGACCAGTACGACCTGTACCAGCTCTGGTCGTCGCTCGGATACGGCTGGGAGCTCTCGAACGACGTGATCTTCCTGCAGAAGGCCGAGACGCTGATCGGCGGGACGCAGCTCCTGCCGACGCTCCTGGCCGACGGCACGAAGCAGATCGAGACCCGCGCGGCGCTCCTGGCCACGCTCCAGGTGCCGTAGGGCGCCCGCACCGCGACTCTCGACAGTGCGACGAGGCCGGCGATCTTCGGGTCGCCGGCCTCGCTCGTTCTCCGCGCGCCGCCGCGAACTGGCCCGGACTGGGTTGCCGGCGGCCGCCCGCCGCCCCACGATGCCGCGCATGCCGAGCTCGATCCGACGCGCCCTCCCCGCGGTTGCGCTGGCCCTGCTGCTCGCCGCCGCCGCGTGCCGCGAGCGCGGCGAGAGCGGCGCGGATCGGGCCGCGGGCGCGACGTACGTCGACAGCGCGAGCTGCGCCAAGTGCCATCCGGCCGCCCAGGAGGCCTGGTCGGGCTCGCACCACGACCTCGCGATGCAGGTCGCGGACGAGACGAGCGTCCTGGGCGACTTCGACGATGCGGTGTTCGACGGGGACGGCGTGCGCGCGCGGTTCTTCCGCCGGGACGGTCGCTTCTTCGTCCACACCGCCGGGCCCGACGGCGCGCCCGCCGACTTCGAGATCACGCACACGTTCGGCGTCGAGCCGCTGCAGCAGTACCTCGTCCCGCTGCCCGGCGGCCGCCTGCAGTGCCTCACGATCGCGTGGGACACCGAGCGCGGGCGCTGGTTCTCGCTCCAGCCCGGCGAGCACGTGCCGCCGGGCGACCCGTTCCACTGGACCGGGCTCTACCAGCGCTGGAACCTGATGTGCGCCGAGTGCCACTCGACCGCGCTCGAGCGGCGCTACGACCCGGCGAGCGGGACGTACGACACGCGCTTCGCCGAGATCGACGTCGCGTGCCAGGCGTGCCACGGCCCGGGCTCGCTCCACGTCGAATGGGCGCGCGCGTACGCCGCCGGCGAGGAACCGGACACGCCGGCGCGCGGCCTGACGGTCGACTTCGCGTCGGGCGACGCACGCTATCAGGTCGAGGCGTGCGCGCCGTGCCACGCGCGCCGCGCCGCGCTCGACGCGGTGCACGTGCCGGGGCGGCCGCTGCTCGAGGGCTACGTGCCCGAGCTCCTGCGCCCCGGCCTGTACCACCCCGACGGACAGGTCTCAGCCGAGGTCTACGTCTACGGCTCGTTCGCCCAGAGCCGCATGTACGCGGCCGGCGTGCGCTGCACGGACTGCCACGATCCACACTCGCTCGGGCTCGTCGCCGAGGGCAACGCGCTGTGCGTCCAGTGCCACTCGGAGACGCCGCCGACAACGCGCTTCCCCACGCTCGTCGCCCAGCGCTACGACACGCCCGAGCACCACTTCCACGAGCCGGGCTCCCCGGGCTCCGCCTGCGTCGACTGCCACATGCCCGCGACGACGTTCATGGTCGTCGACCCGCGCCGCGACCACGGCTTCCGCGTCCCGCGGCCCGACCTCGCGGCCGAGCTCGGCACGCCCGACGCGTGCACCGGCTGCCACGCCGACGAGAGCGCGGCGTGGGCGGCGGAGCGGATCGCGGAGCAGCGCGCGAGCGGGAGCGCGCCGCGGGCGTCGTTCGCCGCGGCGCTCGCAGCCGCCCGCACGGGGCGCCCCGAGGCGGAAGCGGCGCTCGTCGCCCTCGTGCGCGACCAGAGCGCGGCGGCGATCGTGCGCGCGACCGCGGTGGAGATGCTGGCGGCGTTCGGGGCCGACGCCCTCGAGGCGCTCGTCGACGCGCTCGACGACGAGCACCCGCTCGTGCGCGCGGCGGCGGTGCGCGCGCTGGGCGAGGCCCCGCTGGAGGCGCGCTACGGCCTGCTGCGGCCCGCGCTCGACGACTCCGCCCGCCTCGTGCGGGTTGCGGCCGCGCAGGCGCTCGCCGAGCTGCCCGGCGCGCTCTGGGAGGCGGAGGGCGGCGAGTCGTACGCGCAGGCGCGCGCCGAGCTGGTGCGCGCGAACGAGCTGCGCGGCGACGACCCGTCGGCGCACCTGAACCTCGGGGTGTTGTACCAGGCGGAGAAGCGGACGGCGGACGCGATCGCCGCGTACGAGGCCGCGCTGCGCCTCGACCCGGCGTTCCTGCCGGCCGTTCTCAACCTCGTGCATTCGTACGACGCAGCGGGACGCGATCACGACGCCCTGCGCCTGCTCGAGGGCGCGCTCGTGACGTTCCCGCGCGAGGGGCAGTTGCACTACTCGCTCGGCCTGCTGCTCGTCGAGCTCGACCGCGCCGAGGACGCCGTCGAGTCGCTCCGGGCCGCGGCCGCGCTCCTCCCGGCGCACCCGCGCGTGCGCTACAACCTCGGCCTCCTGCTCGGCCAGCTCGACCGCGACGACGAGGCCGAGGTCGTGCTGCGCGACGCGCTGAGCCTCGCGCCGGCGGACCCCGACGTGCGCTTCGCGCTCGCGACGTTCTACGCGGACCGCGAGCGCTGGGCCGACGCGCTGCCCCACGCGCAGCGGCTCGCGGAGCTCGTGCCCGACGCGCCCGGACCGAAGGCGCTCGTCGAGCGCATCCGCGCGGCGCTGGGCCGTTGAGAGCGGCGGGCTCGCGTACGGCGGTGGTACCGAATTGGAGAACCGCCGCCGGCGATGCGGAGGGCGCTCCCGCGCCCTCGCGAGAAACGCTGCGAGCGCAAAGCCGTCTCTAGCAGGCGGTTATGACCTGCGGCGGGGGCCGCTAGGAGCGCCGGGACCACTCGTTGCAACCGGACCCGCTCGATGCACGCCTCGGTGCACCACTCGTAGACCACACCACCCGGGGCTCGCGCGCCATCGCGCCGAACGACGCTCCTACCTGACTGGAGATAGACACATGCTCGGCTGGGCACTCACCTTTCTCGTCTTCGCGTTGATCGCGGCCCTCTTCGGCTTCGGAGGGATCGCCGCGTCCGCGGCAGGCATCGCGAAGATCCTCTTCTTCGTGTTCCTCGTGCTGTTCGTGCTGAGCCTGATCTTCGGCCGGCGCAAGTCGCTCGGATGACGCGACGCTGACACCGATCGGCAAACGACCACAGCGAACAGGGGACACGGCAATGAACCGGCTGAGGAACGCAAAGGACGGGCAGGAAGCGGAGCGTGGGCCATGATCTGGGCCAACATCCTCTGGACGCTCGGGATCGCGGGCGCCGCGCTCTCCTTCCTCGTCGTGCTCGGCATGGCGATCGAACGACCGCGCACGCGCCCGGACCGGCCGCTGCCCGATGCACGACGCCCTCTACGCACGGACGTACGCTCGGACCCGCTCCTGCGCAGCCGGCCACCGCAGGTCGCTTCCCACGCACGTGAGCGCTGACCGGACGCGCCGCGGCCGCACCCCGGCCGCGGCGCGGTTCACTGCGTGATGATCTGCAGTCCGCGCGAGCTCGCGAGCAGGTCGCCGCCGACGCCGTCGAGCGTGAAGTACTGCGCGTAGATCGACACGCCCGAGGGCAACGTCGGCGGCAGGTCGAACCGCAGGATCGCGAGGCCGTTCGGGCCGGTGAAGCCCGCCAGGAGCGGCAGGACGTCGGGGCTCGCCGTATCGACGTTGAGCAGCGCGAGCCCCGGGACCGGCACGGGCGCGGGCAGCGGCGCCGTCTTCAGCGCGAGGAGCCACAGCGTGCCGGTGGGCGCGTTCACTCCGAACACGTACAGCGGCGTCCCGGCGAAGGGCACCGAGAGCAGGCCCAGCGCCGGCGGCCCGAGCGAGCCGTTCGTCGCGGCGCCGAACGGAATCTGGTACGCGGGAGCGTACGTCGAGAAGTAGGTCTGCTGCGCCGACGTCGCCTGGTTGCCGTACGCGTCCGACGAGACGACGCGGTAGCCGACCGAGCCGGCCAGGTTGCGCGGGAGCTCGCCGCGGAACACCTGCCCCATCGACGGGCGCATCGGGACGCTGTCGATCGGCACGTTGTTCACCGTGAGCGCGAGCGACGTGTCGTTGTACCAGGTGACGTAGTACGGCGCGTTGTCGTACACCTGGGCCCGCACCGGGCGCGTCCCTTGGCCCGCGCCCGAGTCCTGCAGCGCTTCGATCGCCCCGAAGTACGGCGCGGACGTGTCGGGCACCTGCGTCACGTTCTCGAGGTAGACGTTGGCGCTGTTGCTCGAGAAGGCGCTGAAGACGTCGTAGTCGCCGTCGCCGTCGACGTCGCACGCGTCGGCGTCCTTCGAGATCCCGGCCGTACCGGGCTGGTTTCCGAGAAAGACGAACGCGAACGGGCCCGCGCCGACCGTGTCGTTGCGCCAGAGCTGGTCCGAGCCGGAGAAGTTGGCCTGGTAGATGTCGAGGTCGCCGTCGTTGTCGAAATCGATCGCGTCGATCTCCTCCGCGTCGGAGCCGGAGCTCGGCAGCGTGTACGGGCTCCCGAACGTGCCCGTCCCGTCGTTGCGCGCGACGATGTCGTTGAAGCCGGCCCAGTTGAGCCCGAGCAGGTCGAGGTCCGCGTCGCCGTCCATGTCGGCGAACTCCTGCTCGTACGCGCCGCTCCCCGACGCCAGCGTCGCGATCTGCGCCGCGGTCCGATCGCGGAACGAGACGGTGCCGCCGTTCTCCTCGCGCCGGTTCGCGAAGAAGCGCGGCCGGTCCTGGACGCCGCCGAGCAGCATGTCGAGATCGAGATCGCCGTCGACGTCGCCCAGATCCAGGTCGGCCGTCGCCTGCGCGATGTCCGCCTCGGAGCCGTCGACCGCGAGCGTGTTCGGCGCGTAGTTGCCCTCCGCCCAGAGCGCGGGGCCGCCGACCGACAGCGTCGTCCCGGCCGGGTTGAGCTCGGAGAAGCGCCCCGCGCCGTCGTTGAGGAACAGACGCGTCGGGAGCTGCCCGTTGAAGGAGGGGCCGTAGTCCGAGCAGACGAGATCGAGGTCGCCGTCGTTGTCCCAATCGCCGAAGTCGCCGTCGCCGCTGAACGCGATGAACCCGCCGCCGGGCAGCACCGCCGAGGGCGCCACCGACGAGCCCGGCCCGCCGAGCCCGAGCCAGCGCGTCGCGGTCTCGTCGACGAAGAAGCCGAGCGTCTGCCCCTGGGCTCCGCCGACGTTGATCTGGAAGCGGCAAGCGTTGTTGCTGGTCCCCGAGTGGTTCGCGACGAACAGGTCGACGTCGCCGTCGGCATCGATGTCGGCGAACTCGACGTCGCGGCTCGCGTCCGAGATCGCGGGCAGCCGCGCGAGCGTCTCGTCGACGAACGTCCCGATCGCTCCGCCCTGCAGGCCGCCCATGTTGATCCAGATGCGGTTCTGGTCGTTCCCGAGGTCGCCGCCGTCGGCGAACGCGGCGTCCCAATCGCCGTCGAGGTCGACGTCCGCGAAGTCGACGTTCTCGGTGAACGAAGCGTTCGCGGGCGAGCCCTGCGGGATGTCGGTCGTGTTCTGTTGGAACTGCGCCGCGGCGGACGGAGCGAGCGCGGCGAGCAGGACGAGGGCTTTCATCGGCAGCTCCGCGGGGAGTTGGGGGCACTCTCATGAGACCACGCGCGCCGCGGACCGGCCAGCCCGGCTCCCGAGGCACGTCAACGGAAGTCGCGGGAGCGCGCAGCGAGGCCCTCGAGGTCGTCGTCGAGGGACGCGAACGAGCGCGCACAGACGTGCACGACGCCGTTCGCGCGTTCGACGCGGCCGTCGGCGAGCACGAGCGCGGCGTGCCGCACGACGCGGCGGTAGCGCTCGAACACGTGCGGGCGCACGATCAGGTTCGCGCTGCCGCTCTCGTCCTCGATCGTCATGAAAAGGATTCCGCCGGCCGTGCCCGGCCGCTGGCGCACGAGCACGAGCCCCGCGACGCGCACGCGCGCGCCGTCGGGCAGCCGCTGGGCGTCGGCGAGGTCGGCGGCGGGCGCGACGCCGCGGCGCGCGAGGTCGGCGCGCAGGAACGAGAGCGGGTGCGCGTCGAGCGAGAGCCGCAGCGATTCGTAGTCGCCCAGCATGCTCTCGAGCGGCGTCTGGGCCGGCAGCGCCGCGGGACGCTCGCGCTCCGCGCCGTCGGACGGCGGCCGCGCGATCGCTCCGCGGAACAGCGGCGGCAGATCGTCGCGCAGCGCGCGCGCGTGCCACTGCGCCGCGCGCCGGTCCAGCCCCATCGAGCGGAACGCGTCCGCGCGCGCGAGCACGCGCAGCGCGGCGGCGCGCGCCCCGCTCTCGGCGTGCAGCGCCGCGAGGCCCGCGAACGGCCCGCGCCGGCGCACGGCCTGGGCGATCGCGTCCGCGTCGCTCTGCCGCAGCCCCTTCGCGAGCCGCATCCCCAGCCGCAGCGCGGGCCCCGAGCCCGCGTACGGCTCGCGCTCCCCCGCCGCGGGTTCCAGCGTGCAGTCCCACGTGCTCCGGTTCACGTCGAGCGCGCGCACCTCGACCCCGTGCGCCTGCGCGTCGCGCACGATCTGCGCCGGCGCATAGAAGCCCATCGGCTGGCTGTTGAGCAGCCCCGCGGCGAACGCGGCCGGATGGTGACGCTTCAGCCACGCCGAGACGTACACGACGAGCGCGAAGCTCGCGGCGTGCGACTCGGGGAAGCCGTACTCGCTGAAGCCTCGGATCTGCTGGAAGAAGCGCTCGGCGAAGTCCTTCGTGTAGCCGTTGCGCAGCAGCCCCATCACGAGCTTGCGCCCGAGCTCCACGAGCCGCGTCGTCTTGCGCTTCCACGCCGCCATCGCGCGCCGCAGCTCGTCCGCCTCGCCCGCCGTGAACCCGCCGGCGACCATCGCGAGCGCCATCGCCTGCTCCTGGAACAGCGGCACGCCGAGCGTGCGTCCGAGCACGCGCCGCACCTCCTCGCTCGGGAACGTCACCGGCTCCTCGCCGCCGCGCCGCCGCAGGTACGGGTGCACCATGTCGCCCTGGATCGGCCCCGGCCGCACGATCGCGACCTCGATCACCAGGTCGTAGAAGTTGCGCGGACGCAGCCGCGGCAGCATCGACATCTGCGCGCGCGACTCGATCTGGAACACGCCGATCGTGTCCGCCGCGCAGATCATGTCGTACACCGCCGGATCCTCGGCGGGCACCGTGTGCAGCGCGAGCTCGCCTCCGCCGGCCGCGCCGACGAGCTCGAACGTCTTGCGCACGCACGTCAGCATCCCGAGGCCGAGGACGTCGACCTTGAGCATGCCCATCGCCTCGATGTCGTCCTTGTCCCATTCGATGACGGTGCGGTCCGCCATCGCGGCGTTCTCGATCGGCACGAGCTCGCACAAGGGCTCCTGCGTGACGACGAATCCGCCGACGTGCTGCGACAGATGCCGCGGGAAGCCGAGCAGCTCCTCGGCGAGCGCGAGGACGCGCCGCAGCGTCGGGTCGGCGGGGTCGAGACCGAGCTCGCGCAGCCGCTCCGGCCCCGTCACGCCATCGCCCCACCAGTCGATCTCCTTCGCGAGCCGCTCGACGCAATCGAGCGAGAGCCCGAGCGCCTTGCCGACGTCGCGCACCGCGCTGCGCCCGCGGTACGTGATCACCTCGGCGGTCAGCGCGGCGCGCTCGCGCCCGTACTTCGCGTAGATGTACTGGATCACCTCCTCGCGCCGCTCGTGCTCGAAGTCGATGTCGATGTCCGGCGGCTCGCCGCGCTCCTTGCTGACGAAACGCTCGAAGAGCAGGTCGATGCGGTCGGGGTCGACCGCGGTCACGCCCAGGCAGTAGCACACGGCGGAGTTCGCCGCCGCGCCGCGCCCCTGGCAGAGGATGCCGCGCGAGCGCGCGAAGCGGACGAGGTCGTGCACCGTGAGGAAGTACGGCGCATAGTCGAGCTCGTCGATCAGCGCGAGCTCGTGGTCGAGGCGCGCGACGACGCCGGCGGGCACGCCGAGCGGATAGCGCTCGCGCGCGCCCTCCTGGGTCAGCACGGCGAGGTGCTCGATCGGCGCGCGGCCCGGCGCGCAGACCTCGTCGGGGTAGCGGTAGCGCAGCTCGTCGAGCGAGAACGCCGCGGCGCGTTGGGCGATCTCGAGCGAGCGCTCGACCGCGCCCGGCAGCTCCGCGAACAGGCGCACCATCTCGTCGGGCGGCTTGAGGAAGCGCTCGGCGTGCGGCGCGAGCAAAAAGCCCGCGTCGGCGACCGTGCGCCCCTCGCGCACGCACGCGAGCACGTCCTGCAGCGGCCGGCGCGCCGCGACGTGGTAGTGCACGTCGTTCGTCGCCGCGAGCGGGACGCACGCGCGCTCGGCGAGCCGCGCGAGGCGCGCGAGCCGGCCGCGGTCGTCGGGGCCGTGGACGCGCGCCGCGGCGACCGAGAGCCGATCGTCGTCGAACGCCTCGGCGAGCCGCGCGAGCGCCGCGAAGAAGCGTTCGGCGACGTCGCCCGGCGGCGGAACGGCGAGCGCGACCAGCCCCTCGGCGTGCGCGCACAGGTCGGCGAGCGCGAGCCGGCACGCGCCCTTCTCCGCGCGCCGCTTGCCGAGCGTGAGCAGCCGCGCGAGGCGGCCGTACGACGCGCGGTCGGTCGCGAAGACGAGCACCTCGAGCGGCGGCTCCTCGCGCTCGTCGTCCAGGCGCGCGAGCGCCGGCGTCAGCACGATCCGCGCGCCGACCGCGAGCGGGATGCCGGCCTCCTTGGCCGCGACGTGCGCGCGCACGACGCCCGCGAGCGAGTTGCGGTCGGCGATCGCGGCGGCGCGGTGGCCGAGCGCGGCGGCGCGGAGCACGAGCTCCTCGGGATGGCTCGCGCCGCGCAGGAAGCTGAAGTTCGACGTGACCGTGAGCTCGGCGTACGGCGTGACGGCGGGGCGCGCGCGCGGCTCGCTCGGCTCGCTCGCGCCGCGACGCAGCGCCTGCCACGGGTGCGGCGACAGCTTGGTGGTGGGGTGCTCCGGCATGGCTGGGGCGCGAATGGCTCGGGCATGAGCGGCGATCAGCCGCCGCGGTCAGAGGTGAGCGGCGATCAGCCGCCAGTCAGAGGTGCGAGGCTCACACCCACTCGCCGTGCACGAGCCATGCGCCCTCCGGCGCGCGGCAGAAGATCCACAGGCGGCGGCCGCACGCGGTGAGCACGCGGTAGTAGTCGCGCACGGGCTGCTCGCGGCCGAGCTCCGACGCGTCGCGCTCCCACCACGGCGCGGCGATGCGCTCGGGGCCGCGGCTCGCGACGACGCGCAGCTCGCGGCCGCGCCACGCGAGCGCTCCGGGCGCGCCGGCGGAAAGCCGAGCTTCGGACACCCCGGCTTGGGATACGGCGGGCAGGCGGCACGCGAGCGCCCGCATCCGCTCGGGCTCGGCGAAGAGCAGCGAGGGGCGCTCGCTCGTCGCCGAGACGTCCGCGCGGCGCGCACGCGGCTCGTCCGGCGCCGCGAGCGGCCGCGTGCGGAACGCGCGCTCGGGCACGTGCGACTCGACCGGCTCGACGCGGCGGATGCGGCCGTCGCCGAAGCGTCCGACGAGCGCGTCGACGAGCTCGCCGGCCGCGCGGTCGAGCTCCGCCCGACCGCTCTGGGCGCGCGCCCCCGCCAGCCACGCGTCCGCCCACGGCTCGATCTGCGCGGGCCGCATCGGCGCGGTCGAGCGCGCGACGAGCGTCACGCGCTCGACGCCGGTGCCGACGCGGGCGCGCTCGACGAGCGGCTCGAGCAGCGCGAACAGGTGCGCGCGGTCGCGCGTCGGGCGCGAGAGTCGCACGGGCACGCACAGCGGCTCGAGGTCGGTCGGTGCGAGCTCGAGGTCGACTCGGCGCGCGCCCTCGTCGCGCCGCGCGAGCTCGTCGCACAGCGCGCCGATGAGCGCGCGCACGGTGAGGACGAGCGGCTCGAGGTCGGCGACCGGTCCGGCGAAGAAGCGCTCGACGCGCGGCGGCGGGGCCGGACGCAGCGGCTCGACCGTCTCGACGCGGCGGCCGAGGGCCTGGTCGAGGCGCTCGAGCAACGGCGCGCCGAAGCGCGCGGCGAGCTCGGCGCGCTCGAGCGCGAAGAGGTGCCCGACGCGCTCGGCGCCGACCTCGAGGAGAGCCGCGGCCGCGCGCTCGTCGAGCCGCAGGGACTCGACGGGCAGCGGCGCGAGAGCCGCGCGCTCGCCGCCCGGCGGGACGAGCGCGAGCGGCTCGCGGCCGAAGCGCGCGAGCGCCCACGCGCAGCCGATCGTGCCCGCGACGGCGAGGCGCGCGTCGAAACCGAGCCCCTCCAGCGCGCGGGCGAGCGCGCGGGCGAGCGCGTGCTCGCCGCCGAACAGCCGCTCGCAGCCCGCGACGTCGAGCAAGAGGCCCTCGGGCGGATCGAGGGCGACGACCGGCGAGAAGCGCGTCGCGAAGCGGCCGAGGCGCTCGAGCTCGGCGGTCTCGCGCAGCGGATCGGCGGGCACGACGCGCACGCGGCCGTGTCCGCACAGCGCGCGCGCCTCGCCCGTGCTCATCCCCGGGCGCACGCCGGCGCGGGCGGCGCGAGCGCAGCAGCGGAGCACGAGCTCGCGGCCGCCGGCGGTGTGCGCGAGCACGAGCGCCTCGCCGCTCGCCGGCAGCGCGCGGCGCGCGAGGTCGAGCGGGAACGCGGCCAAGAAGAGCGAGAGGGCGCGCCGCATCGCTCACGCTCCCCGGATGGCCGGCGCATCGCTCGGCCGCAGCCGCTGGAGCCCCTTGCAGCGCAGGAGCTCGACCGACCAGCGCGCGAGCGCGTCGTCGTCCGTCGCGGCGTCCGTCGCGTCGGCTGCCGCGTCGTCCGGCGCCGCAGCTCGCACGCGCCAGCGCGTCGTCGCGGCCGAGAGCTCGCTCGCCTCGCGCGGCGGCCGCGCGACGAGCCCGAGCGTCGCGCCCGCGCGCGCCGCGAGCTGGAGCCGCCGGGTCGCCGTCAGGTCGAGCCGACTGCCGTCGGCGACGACGGCGACGACCGACGGGCAGCGCAGCGCGGCATCGATCGCCCACAGGCGGCCCGCTTCGTCGGGCGGATCGACGAAGATCGAGTGCTCGAGCAGCGCGCGTCCCTCGCTGCGCCCGACGGTGACGCGCTCGAGCTCGAGCGCGAGCGGGACGCCCTGGCGGAGGGAACAGCGCGCTCCCGTGCGCGTCCCGCTCGCGGCGCGCACGCCGAGGTCCCCCACCAGCGTGCGCGGGTAGGGCCACACGCGCCGGCCGATCCACAGCACCGGCCCCGGCCCCGCGCCGGGGGTCCGCGCCCGCTCGTCGAGCGCGCGACGCGCGAGGTGCGCGAGCACGAAGAGCGGCGGCACCCAGTCGCGCGCTGCGTCGCTCTCGAGCCCGAGCCACTCGTGCAGCGCGCCGCGGACGAGCCCGCCGCCGAGCCCGTCGCTCACGAGCGCGCGGTCGAGCGGCTCCCACCCGGTCGGGACGCACGCGGCGGCCTCGGCTCCCGGCTCGCCCGGCCGCCCGCGCGCCGGCCGCGTCCCCGGCAGCCCGCCCTCGAGGGCCCGGACCCGCCGCCGCAGCCGCTCGAGCTCGGCCGGCGCAGCCGCTGCGCGGAGGAGGTCGAGAGCCGCCTCGTCGGCGGCCCCGGAGCGGGCGCGCTGGGGATCCATGACGACCTCAAGGTAGGTCTTTGTTCGGGTCCCCAGGGAGTCACGAAATGTGGCGTTGGAGAGCCGCGTCACCACCACGCGTGGGGGCTGGGACGGCCGCCGCGCCCCGCTCCTGATCCACCGCCGCCCCCACCCACCCGGGATGACCGCCGCGAGCGGCGGTCGGTGGCCCTCGGCGCCGGATCTTGCGCGTCGGCCGGGGTCTGTCGCGGCCGGCGAAGCGTGCCTTCGCGCGACCGCTCGAGCGACCGTCCGAGGCTGCGCGGCAGTCCGGCGCCGTCCGGCGAGCTTCGCGGCAGTCCGGCGAGCTTCGCCCGGCAACGGCTGCGGCCGGGTCCCCGCGTGTGCGGGAACCCGGCCGCTCGCGATCGAGCCCCCCAGCGGGAAGACTCGACCTCAGGCTTCGATGCCTACAGGAAGTCGAGCGCCGCGGGCGTGGCGAACGCCATCGCGCCGACGTCGAAGGCCTGGAAGGCGAGCTTCGCCCCCGTACCGACGAAGCTCGACGGCAGCGTGAGCACGTTGCCCGTGTAGCCATCGAGATCGGCGACCGTCACGCCCGTGATCGTCACCAGGCCGATGCCGAACAGCTCGCCGCCGATGCCGAGGATCGTCGTCGAGGGGAAGCTCGTGCCCGGGACGTTCGTCGCGAAGTCGACGAAGTGGACGACCGGGGTCGACGGCGTCGCGCCGGAGACCTCGCTGCGGTGGAACAGGATCGTCGAGCTCGTGATCAGACGCGTCGGGAAGTTCTCGACGGCGAACACGGGCGGGCGCAGGCCGGTGAGCGCGATGCCGAACAGGCCGTTGAGGCCCGAGGAGTCGGGCAGCAGGCCGACCTGGACGCCGGTCGTCGCGACCGTGCTCGCCAGCGGCACGCCGTTGATCGTCGCGATCGAGCCGCCGCCGGCGGTGCTGAGGATCGCGCCGTCGTTGGAGAAGCCGCCGAACGCGAACAGCAGGTTCGGCTGGTCCGCCAGCGTGACCGGCGAGTTCCAGGTCCCGCCGTTCGGGTCGATCTCGAGGCCCGAGAGCTCCATGCTCGTCGACGGCGTGCCGCCCACCGAGGTCAGCATGGCGCTGTTCGCGATCATCGCGTTGACATCCGCCTCCTGCGCGACGATCTCGGCCGTCGCGGCCGCGACGGACGCGACGTTGCCGTCGACGTCGTAGGTGATCGCGGACGCCGGGATGCGGACGATCCCGCCGTCGCTCACGTCCGTGCCGTTGATCGTGACGGCGACGTCGGAGAACGAGATGTAGAGGTCGCCCGTGCTCGTCTGGCAGATCGCGTTGAGGTCGTGGCCCGTGTCGCCGCCGATCGCGTCGGTGATCTGCTGCTCGGTGATGAAGAGCTCGCGGCCGCCGGCCGCGTAACGGAAGACGTCGCTGTCGTTCGAGCCGGCGACGAGGTCGGTGATGCCCTCTTTGCTCACGTACACGTCGCGCGGCGTCGCCGTGAGCGGCGCGCCGATGAAGTTCTTGATGAAGACGGCGTCGGTGTCGCCGCCGGGGCCGGCGGACGAGCTGTCCGCGATGCGCCCGTCGAGGTCCTCGTCGCCGAGGTAGGCCCACTGCGCGTCGGTGGAGAGGAAGATCGACGCGGAGTAGAGCGTGCCGGGGACGGGCGTGACCATGCCGACCTCGTCGGTCCTGATGAGGCCGGCCTCGACGTGGCCGTTGCCGTTGTCGATCGTTATCTCGTCGGACTCGCTCCCGAAGAGGAGCGTGTTCTGGGCCGCGGCCGCCGGAGCGAGCGCGGCAAGTACGAACAGGGTGGGGGTGAAAGCTCGCAAGGTGTCTCCTGCCAGTAGAAGGGGGGTCGAAAGTGGCCGAGAAAGGGAACAGCTAGCCTAGCCCGGAATCACGCCACGTGTGACACGCTCCTCCAACTAAGACGGCGCCGATTGCGAAGTCCGAACACCGGCCCCGCACGGCGTCCGCTTTCTGGGCCGCGAGACCGACCGAGGCGGGCAGAATGGCGCCGGCTGATCTCCGGCACGTTCTCCGAGATCCCCACGAAGGAGCTTCCCGCGATGCCGCGTCCCCATCCGCTCTCGGCGCTCGTCGCCGTCCCCGCCCTGGCGCTCTGCGGCGCCGCGCTCGCCGCCCCCTCGGACTGGCGCACCTTCCGCGGCCCCCAAGGCACGGGTGTCGCGCCCGGCTCCCAGCCCCCCGCCGAGCTCGCGGAGAGCAACACGCGCTGGAAGGTCGCGATCCCGGGCCTGGGCCACTCCTCGCCCATCGTGCTCGGCGAGCGGATCTACCTGCTGACCTCGGTCGAGACCGAGCGGAAGCTCGAGCGCGAGGACGGCGCGGACGAGCCCGAGGAGGGGGACGGCGGGCGCCGCGGGCGCCGCGGTCCCGCGAAGCCGGACAGCGTGCACGAATTCGTCGTCCTCGCGCTCGACCGCGCGGACGGGAAGACCGTGTGGAGCACGACCGTGCGCTCGGAGGTCCCGCACGAGGGCACGCACGAGACGGGCACGTTCGCCTCGGGCTCGCCGATCGCCGACGGCGAGCACGTCTACGCGTTCTTCGGCTCGCGCGGGCTGTACTGCCTCGACCTCGAGGGCAAGGTCGTGTGGGAGCAGGACCTGGGCGACATGGCCACGCGCCGCGGCTTCGGCGAGGGCGCGTCGCCGGCGCTCCACGGCGACACGCTCGTCGTCCCGTGGGACCACGAGGGCGACTCGTTCGTCGTCGCGCTCGACAGGAAGGACGGCAAGGAGCGTTGGCGCCGCTCGCGCGACGAGGACACGACCTGGACGACGCCGGTGTTCGCGCAGGTCGGCGGCAAGACGCAGGCGATCGTCGCGGGGACGAACGCGTGCATCGCATACGACCTCGCGACCGGCGAGGAGATCTGGCGCTCGCCGGGCCTGACCGTCAACGTCATCCCGACGCCGATCGTCGGCCACGGCATGGTCTACCTGACGAGCGGCTTCCGCGGCAGCGCGCTGCAGGCGATCGACCTGTCCAAGGCGAAGGGCAAGATCGACGCGGACAGCGACGCGATGGTGTGGAGCCACGACAGCCGCGGCACGCCGTACGTGCCCTCGCCGCTGCTCTCGGGCGAGCGGCTCTACGTCCTCAACGAGAACGACAGCATCATCTCGTGCTTCGACGCGAAGAGCGGGAAGCAGCACTACTTCTACCAGCGCCTCGACGTCGGCTCGGTCTACGCCTCCCTCGTCGGGGGCGGCGGCCACCTCTACGTCTGCAGCCGCGAGGGCGACGTCGTCACGCTCGCGGACGACGCGGAATTCCGCGTCCTGAACACGAGCTCGCTGGACGAGGGCATCGACGCGACGCCCGCGATCGTCGGCGACGAGATCTACGTGCGCACGACCAAGCACCTCGTGTGCTTCGCCGGCAAGCCGAAGCGCGACGTCTAGCGGCTACGTCCCCAGCAACCCCTCGCGGATCGCCATGCGCGCGAGCTCGGCCGCCGAATGGCAGTCGAGCTTGCGCTGCAGGTTCTCGCGGTGCTTCTTCGCCGTGCCCAGGCTCATGCCCAGGTCGCGCGCGACCTCCTTGTTGCTGCGGCCGAGCGCGAGGAGCTGGAAGACCTCGCGTTCGCGCGGGGTGAGCGACTCGAGCCGGCTCGTCTGCTGCGGCTCGCCGCGCTGCGTCGCGCGGTAGCCACGGACGAGGCCGGCCGCGACCTTCGGCGACAGGAACGGGTCGCCGCGGTGCACCGCGTGGATCGCGAGGGCGAGCTCGTCGGGATCGGAGTCCTTCGAGAGGTAGCCGTCGGCGCCTTGCTGGAGCGACTGCGTCACGAACGATCCTCCTTCGTGGTGGCTCAGCATGACGACCTTGACCGTCGGGTGCACCGCGCGGAGCTGCGCGATGGCGTCGATGCCCGACAGGCCGGGCATGGTGACGTCCAGCAGGACGAGGTCGGGTCGCGTGTGGGCCACGTGTCCGACGGCGTCGCGCGCGTCGCCGCAGTCGCCCGCGGCCGTGAAGCCGTCGAGGGACGACAGCAGGGCGCGCAC
>CAZGTQ010000465.1:0-39583 GCA_964528575.1 uncultured Planctomycetaceae bacterium
GCGCACGGGCTCCGCGCAGAGCACCGCGGCTTCGCCCTTGAGGCCGTGCGCCGCGTCCGCCAGCGCGGCGGCGTCGGCACGCGACGCGGCGCTGCGCAGGGCGTCCATCGTCTCGGGTGCGGTGAGCAAGAAGGTCGACAGTGCTCTTTCGAGCAAGGCGCGATCGCCTTCCAGACCGGCCAGAGCCTGGTCGAGGTCGAGGCTGCCGGCTTCGACCGGCGCGGCCGGCGCCAGCGCGGTCGGCGCCGGCTCGCCCCCCGGCCGTCCTGCGCGCGACGATGTGCCCAGCCACGACTCCAGCACGGCTCGCAGCGCTGCCGCGCGCACCGGCTTCGGCAGGTAGTCGTCCATCCCGGCCGCGCGGCACGCCTGCTCGTCCTCCGCCATCGCGCGCGCGGTGAGCGCGACGATCGGCACGTGCTCTGCGCCTCCCCGCTCGCGCTCGCGGATGCGCGCCGTCGCTTCGAGGCCGCCCAACAGCGGCATGTGGAGGTCCATCAGGATCAGGTCGAAGCGCATGTCCTCGAGCACGTCGAGCGCCTCGCGGCCGTTCTTCGCCAGCGTCGCCTCGCAGCCCATCTTTTTCAGGAGCCCGAGAGCGAGCTGCGAGTTGATCAGATTGTCCTCGACGACGAGGACGTGGCCGCCGATCTGCTCGCTCCTGATGTCCCCGCGCTGCACCGTCGCGTGCTGCCCTCCGCGCACGAGGCTCTCGCACGCGAAGAGCTTGCCGAGCGCGCCGGCCAAGTCGGCCTGGCGCACCGGCTTCTGGAGGAACGCGTCGCACACGTCGGGCCCCTCGAGCGAGCGGACGTTGTCGAGCGAGGTCAGCACGACGATCAGCGGCTTGCCGTACTTGCGGTCGGAGCGGATCGCCCGCGCCACCTCGTAGCCGTCCATCCCAGGCATGTGGACGTCCAGCAGCACGAGATGCACGTCGACCGAGTCCTCGCGCGCCGCTCGCAGCCGTCGCAGCGCCGCCGGTCCATCCGAGACCGCCATGACCGAGCAACCCCAGTCGGTGAGGCGCGCCTCCAGGATGTGCCGGTTCGTCGAGTTGTCGTCGACCACCAGGACGCGCTTGCCGCGCAGGGGCTGGAGCGGCGTCCTGCGCGCGTCGATCGACAGCGTCCTCTCGACGAGCGGGAACGGGACCGCGAAGGCGAACGTGCTGCCGCGTCCGGGCTCGCTCTCGACGGTGAGGGTGCCGCCCATCGCCTCGACGAGTTGCTTGGCGATCGAGAGCCCCAGACCCGTGCCCTCGTGCTGGCGGGTCGTGGTGCCGTCGACCTGCGTGAAGCTCTGGAAGATGGCTTGCTGATGCTCCTGGGAGATCCCGATCCCGGTGTCCCGCACGGAGAAGCTGAACGTCGCCTCGTCGGCCGTTGCGGCCTCCGACCGCACGACCACCTCGACCTCGCCGCGCTCGGTGAACTTGACCGCGTTGCCGATCAAGTTGGTCAGGACCTGCCGCAGGCGGCCGCTGTCGCAGCGGACCCAGGACGGGACGCCGCTCGCGATGTTGCAGACCAGCTCGAGCCCCTTGGTCGCCCCCTGCGGAGCGACGACGCTGACCGCCCGCTCCACGCAGTCGATCAAGTCGCAGTCGGAGATCTCGAGATCGAGCTTGCCCGCTTCGATCTTCGAGAGGTCGAGGATGTCGTTGACGAGCAGGAGCAGCGAGCTCCCGCACTCGACGACCGTCTCGACGTACGCGCGTTGCTCGTCGTTGAGATCCGTGTCGAGCGCGAGCTCGCTCATCCCGATGATGCCGTTCATCGGGGTACGGATCTCGTGACTCATGTTCGCGAGGAACTCGGACTTGAGCCTCACCGCCTCGAGCGCCTGGTCCCGCGCGATCTCCAGCTCGTGCGTGCGCTCCTCGACCAGCATCTCGACGTGCGCGTTGGTCGACTCCATCTGCGCCTGACGCGACGCGATCGTCTTCATCTCGCGAATCGCCTGGCAGCACGAGTACAACAGGAACGCGTCCTCGAAAGCGACCCAGCCGGCGTGCTCGAGCCAGCGCCATGAACCGGCGCTGAGCACGCCGAACACCGACTGCGGCCAGTACACGCCGCGGACGAAGTGGTCGATCGCGACCACCGCGGATGCCGTGACGAGGACGCGCCAGTCGCGGTAGAACGACAGGAACGCCAGCGACCCGAAGACGTGGAAGTGCGTCTCGATCCTGCCGCCCGTGAGGTGGATGAGCAGCGCGGACGTGAGCGCTTGCCCGATGGCGATCGCGTGCCGCGTCGTCGTAGCGCCCGGCTGCCGGTGGACGAGCCAGACCGGGACCGCGGTGATGAGCCCCCCGAGGAAGATCGCCAGGTAGACGTGCAGGTGGACGGCGCTGTCCGATCCGTTCCACGTTCGCGGCGAGATCCAGAGCGCTGCCGCGATGCCCGCCAGCCACTGCGCAACCATCAGGCGCGCGAAGAGCCGGTCGGTGCGCGCGTGGATCGCGCCGTGGTGCTCCGCGTAGATCTCCTCGGCGCGCGCGGACCAGGTGGCACCCGCGACCTGCTCGGCGGCGATCACGGCCGGCCTCCCGCGGTCTCGAACGCGTCCGCGGTGGACGAGAGCGCGCAACCGAACACCGCAGTCCGGTCCGGCACGGGCTCACCGCCCCCTACCAGATCGAGGACCGCGCTCTTGCCGTGGTTGTCGCCCGCGTGACCGCGTGAGCCGGTGATCCCGCCGCGGAACACGAGCTCGCCGTCCGGCGCGTACACCAGCGTTTGTCCCGACGTGCGGGCGCCGAATCGCTCCGCCAGCGCTCCGCCCGGGTCGCTCCACACGCGCGCGTGCGGGATCGACTGGGCCTGTTCCCACAGAGCGCCGCGGTCCTGACCGTCGCCGAGCCCCGAGTCCGCGTAGAAGACGACGTGCACGTCGAGACGACGACGCGTGCGGGCAGCGATGCGCTCCAGCTCGGACATCGAAGCGCGGGTGCACGGGCAGTGAGGGTGGGCGAACATGACGAGGACGTGCCGGTCGGAGGGAGGCGGGAGGGAACACCCGGCGGGCCAGGTCGACGGCGCGTCGGCCAGAGCGCCCGGCTCCTTCTCGTAGACGGCGAGCACGACGAAGCCCGCCACGACGCCCGCGAGCCACGTCGCGAGCAGGAGGCCTACGCTCGAGCTCCCGCCGGGGGGTTGCTCCGCAGGGAGGGACAAGGGGATTGCTTTCGCGCCCTATCGGCGCGAGCCGCGGATTCCCTGAGAGACTCCGGGCGCGCTCCGCGGCCGCTCCCGCTCTCGGGACCGGCGACGTTCAGCGCGCGCGGGTCCAGCGCCGCGTCGCCAGCCACAAGGCGAGCCCGACGACGACCGTCGCCGCGGTCGCGGCGATGTGCGCGGGGTTCTCCAGCGCGAAGAGCGCAGCGAGCGAGAGCGTGCTCGCCACGTAGAACGCCGGGATCCCGAGCCCGCCGAGCGCGACGCCGCGACGACGCAGCAGGAACAGGCTCGCGACCGTCGCCGCCGCGCTCAACGACAGCGTCAGCCCCAGATACGACAGCAGCTCCTGCAACTTCGTGACGACCACGACGACGGCCGCCAGCGCCGCCTGGAGCACGATCGCCGCGCGCGGCACGTCGTCCGTCCCCGCCCGCGGCGCTCCGCCCGCGAGCACCGCGGGGAGCACGCCGTCGCGCGCCATCCGCGCGTACACCCGCGGCCCCGCGACGATCATCGACGAGACCGACGTGAGCAGCGCGAGCGCGACCAGGGCGCGCATCGCGATCGCGAGCCCCTCGCCGCCCAGCACCCACGCCGCCGAGACCGCGACCTCCGGCCGGCCCGCGACCGAGCCCGGCGGCGGCGCGTAGAGAAACACCGCGTTCAGCGCCAGATACAGGGCCAGCACGCACGCCGTGCCCCCCACCATCGCGCGCGGAATCGTCCGCTCCGGCTCGCGCACCTCCTCGGCGACGTACACCGCCGCGTTGAAGCCGCTGTAGGCGAGCGAGATCCACACGAGCGAGCCCGCGAACGCGAGCGGCGCGAAGCCCGGCTCGAGCTCCGGCAGCGTCAGGCCCGTCCACGCGCCGTCCGCGCGGCGCACCGCCGCGTACACGACGAACGTCCCGAGCAGCACGAGCTTGAGCGCGACGATCGCGTTCTGCGCGACGAGCCCGCGGCGCGCGAACGCCGCGTGCAGCGCGCCGAAGACGACGATCGAGAGCACGGCGAGCGTGCCGTACGGGAGCCACGCCGGCCGCTCGACGTCCCACGGCCACGCGTACTGCTCGAACGCGTGCGCCGCGAACGCGATCGCACCCGTGAAGCCCGCGAGCAACGAGACCCAGCCCGCGACGAAGCCCGCCGCCGGGTGCACGACCCGGCTCAGGAAGACGTACTCGCCGCCCGACTCGCGCACGACCGCCGCCAGGCGCCCGTAGCTCACGGCGCCGGCGAGCGCGATCAAGCCGCCCACGAGCCACGCGAGCATCACCCAGCGCCGCTCGCCGAGCTCGTCGAGCGCGAAGCCGCTCGTCGTGAACACGCCCGCGCCGATCGCGTTCGCGACGACGAGCGCGGTCGCGGAGGCGGCGCCGAACGGGCGCGTCACTCCGGCTTTCGGAACTCGAGGAAGTAGTTCTCCGCGAGACCCTCGATCTCGACCTCGCGCACGAAGCGCAGGCCCGCGCGCTCGATCTCGGCGCGGAACGTCTCCTTGCCCGCGCGCACGTGACCGAGGATCCAGTCGCGCGAGACGCCCTCGATGCGCTCGAAGTCGATCACGACGAGCCGGCCGCCGGGGACGAGCGCGCGCTCGATCGACGCCAGCGTCGACGCGGGGAACTCGAAGTGATGGTACGTGTCGCACACGAACGCGAGCTCGACCGACCGCGGCGGCAGCCCGATCGTGTCGGCCTGGCACAGCACGCCCGTCACGTTTCGCAAGTGCTTCGCCGCCGCGCTCGCGAGCACGTGCTGCACGAACCGCGGCGCGATGTCGATCGCGAAGACCCAACCCTCGGGGCCGACCGCGTCGGCGAACAGCATCGTGTAGAAGCCGGTCCCGGCGCCGACGTCGGCGATGCGCATGCCCGGCACGACGCCCGTCGCCGCGAGGACGTCGCGGCGCGCCGCGTAGACCTCGCGGCTCTCGACCTCGAAGCGCGCGATGAACTCGTCGACGTCGAGGTCGGGATCGGTGAAGCTGTCGTTGATCCCCTGCTTGACGCTCTTCTCGCGCTCACGGGCGACGTAGGCGAGCGCCCGCTCCTCGTAGCCCGCGTTCGCGAGCCCGATCGTCTTCGCCTCGGCGAGCGCGCGCTCGAGCGGCACGCCCTCGTCGAGCACGCGGAACGGGAGCCACGCGCCGCCGACTCGGCTCGCCGAGCCGCAGTGCAGGAGCGTCGGCGGCTGCTCGCCGGCCAGGTGGCGCCGGAGCGAGTCGAACACGCCGTCGGTGAGCTCCTCGGGCCCGCCGAACGGGACCGCGACGAGCTCGATCCCCGCGTCCCCCAGCGCGCCCGCCTCGTCCCAGCGTATTTCGCCCGGCTTGCGCAGCGTGATCACGCGCCGGATGCCGCGCTCCTTCAGCACCGCGACGTCCGCCGGCGTGATCTGGGCGGAGAACCACAGGTCGCCGGCGCGGTGCACGTTCGGCGTCTCGCCGAGCGCGGCGGGCACGATCTCGTCCGGCGCGGACCTCTGCGGCGCGGGAGCGGGCGCGGGCGCCGGCGGATCCTGGAACCGCGCGCGCGCATCGGCCGCGAACAGGACGAGCGCGAGCAGAGCGACGAGCGAGAGACGCAGCTTCATGATCCGCCGATCATAGAGCGCATCTGCTCGCCGTACTCCTCCAACGTCCCGAGCCCGACCTCGCGCCGCCGGCGGTCGACCTCGGCCTCGTCCTCGATCGGCCGCGGCACGAGCTCGCCTTCGAGTTGGTACCACTGCGTCCCGTAGACCTGCGGACGGCCCTCGCCGACGCGCACGCGGTCGGTCAGATAGGCGAGCTCGGTCGGGCCGACCTCGCCCTCCGGCGCCGCGCGCATCAGCTCCAGGCAGCGCCGCTGGAACGCCGGGTCGCGGTCCGCGTGCTGCACGAGGAGCCACGCCGCGTGCGCGCCGTCCTCGCCGACGAGCGAGCGACCCGGCCAACCGTGCTCGTCGACGACGGCGCGCAACCAGGCCGTGTTCTCGCGGTCGACCGCGCCGAGGTCGACCTCGGCGAGGTCGACGCCGGCGCGATCCGCGAGCCAACGCCGGCGCGCCTCCTGGTCGACTTCCACGCGCTCGAGCAGCTCGGCGCGCAGCGCGGGGAGCGCGGCGCGGAGCGCCGGGAGCGCCGGCGCGTCTTCGGCGGGCGCTGCAGCGTCGGCGTCGGCCGGCGCGGAGCGGCAGGCGCCGAGCGCGCCGAGAGCGAGCGCCGCGAGCACGATCGAGCGGACGAGCGTCACCATCGCCCGCGGATTCTAACGCACCTTCGCGCGCTCCTGGACAGCGCGCGCCGTGCCCACTAGAACGCTCTCTCCGCGAGGGCGGAACGAGCGCATGGCCGAAACCGTCGAAACGCGCCCGCTGGCGGAGCAGCTCGCCGAGCGGATCGCCGCGGGCGAGCGCCGCGCGGTGCGCGCGTTCGTCGCCGCGCTCGATCCGCTCGACACGATCCACGTCGTCTCGCAACTGCGCGACGAGGACCGCGCGACGCTGCTCACGCTCCTGCGGCCCGAGGACGCCGCCGACGTCCTCGCGCACGTGCCCGAGGCGCAGGCGAGCGATGCGCTCGAGTCGATCGATCCGCAGCGCGCGGCGCGCATCCTCGCCGAGCTGCCGTCCGACGACCGCGCCGACCTGCTCAACGATCTCGACGAGGAGGAGGCCGAGGCGATCCTCGCGCGCATGCGCCCGGCCGAGGCGCACGAGCTGCGCGAGCTCGCCGCCCACGAGGAGGACACCGCCGGCGGGCTCATGATCCGGGAGTTCGTCCGCGTGCCGTCGAGCGCGACCGTCGGGGAAGTCGTCGACCACCTGCAGGAGCACGCCGAGACGTACGAGTCCTACGACGTGCAGTACACGTACGTCGAGGACGAGCGGGGCCACCTCGTCGGGGTGCTGCCGCTGCGCGAGCTGCTCTTCGCCCCGCGCCGCGCGTCGATCGAGCGGCTGATGATCCGCGACCCGCAGGCGGTGCGGCTCGACGACGAGCTCGCCGAGCTCGTCGCGTTCTTCGAGGAGAATCGCTTCTACGGCGTGCCTGTCGTCGACGAGACGGGCAAGCTGCACGGCGTCCTGCGGCGCCGCGCGGTCGAGGCGGCGATGGCCGCGGAGAGCGAGGAGACGTTCCGCGCGACGCAGGGCATCGTCGGCGGCGAGGAGCTGCGCAGCATGCCGATCTGGCTGCGCTCTCGCCGGCGGCTCTCGTGGCTGTCGGTCAACATCGGGCTCAACGTGATGGCGGCGAGCGTGATCGCGCTCCACCAGGACACGCTCGAGGCGGTGATCGCGCTCGCGGTGTTCCTGCCGATCATCTCGGACATGAGCGGCTGCTCGGGCGCGCAGGCGGTCGCGGTCAGCATGCGCGAGCTCACGCTCGGAGTGACGCGGCCGAGCGACCTGGCCCGCGTGATCGGCCAGGAGCTCTACGTCGGCTTGCTGAACGGCGTCGCGCTCGGCTTCTTGATCGGCGCGGTCGCGTGGGTGTGGAAGGGCGATCCGTGGCTGAGCGCGGTCGTCGGCGCGGCGCTCGCGCTGAACACGGTCATCGCGGTGTGCTTCGGCGGCGCGGTCCCGCTCGTGCTCAAGCGGCTCGGCCGCGACCCGGCGCTCGCGTCGGGGCCGATCCTGACGACGGTGACCGACGTGTGCGGGTTCTTCCTCGTGCTGACGTTCGCGTCGCTCGCGCTGTCGCGGCTCTCGTGACGCGCGGCGTCGACCTCGCGGCGACGCCGGCGGGTCGGCGCGTGCTCTTCACGGCGCTGTACTTCGCCGAGGGAGCGCCGATCGGGTTCCTGTGGGTAGCGCTCGGTGGGCTGCTCGCGCAGGAGGGCGTGCCGGTCGAGGACTTCGCCCCGCTGGTCGGGGCGTTGGCTCTGCCGTGGGCGTTCAAGTGGCTGTGGTCGCCGCTCATCGACCGGTTGCAGACGCGGCGATGGACGCTGCGCGCTTGGATCGTCGCGCTGCAGCTCGCGATGGCCGCGACGCTCGTGCCGCTGCTGTTCGCGAGCTCGCCGGCGGCGTTCCTCGGGCTCGCGCCGTTCCTGGTCCTGCACGCGCTGTGCGCGGCGAGCCAGGACGCCGCGATCGACGCACTCATGCTGCGCGTGACGCCCGAGGACGAGCAGGGGCGCATCACCGCGTGGATGCAGGCCGGGTATCGCTGCGGCATCGCGTTGCTCGGAGGCGGCGCCCTATCGCTCGCCGCGCGATTCGGGACCGACGTCGCGGTCGGCGCCCTCATCGCGCTCGTCGGGGGAGCCGTCGCGCTCGCGCCGCTGTACCGCGCCCCGCTTCCGGACGCGGCGGGGAGCGCGAGGGAGCCAGTCCGCGTCGGCCCGCTGATCGCCGCGGCGCTGCGCCGGCGCGCGACATGGATCGGGCTCGCGTTCGCGGCGACGGCGGGCGCCGGGTTCGAGGCGGTCGGTACCCTGGCGAGCTCGCTGCTGACGACCCTCGCGTGCGGCGACACCGGCCCCGCGGAGGAGTTCTTCCTCGTCCCGGCTCTCGTGGCGATCGTCGGGGGCGGCTTCGCCGGCGGGTTCGCCGCGGACCGCATCGGCAAGCGTCGAGCGGCGGCGGCGGCCGGCCTCGTGCTGGGCGCCGCGGTCCTCGGGCTCTCCGCCCGCCTCGCCGGCGGCGTCGGACTGGACGAGCTCCAGCTCTGGCTCGGCGTCGTCTGGATCGGGATCGGGGCCTTCACGGCCGCCAGCTACGCGCTGTTCCTCGAGCTGACCGACCCGCGGCTGGGAGCGACGCAGTTCAGCGCCTACATGGGAGCGACGAATCTGTGCGAAGCATGGGCCGTCGCGGCCGCGGGGCCCCTCATCGGCGCGCTCGGCCATCCGCGCGCCTTCGCCGCGCTCGCCGGAGTGGGGCTTCTGGCCTTGGCGCTCCTGCCCTTCGCACACCCGCCGCGCCGACGCTAGGCTCGGCTCAGAACATGAAGACGCGACGCGACACGAATCATCCCACGATCCGGCTCGAGGACTTCGAGCGGGAGATCTTCATCCGCCCGCTGCGGCTCGAGGACTTCGACCAGCTCATCGAGATGCAGCAGCTCTGCTTCCCCGGGATGCTCCCGTGGGCGCGCGCGCAGATCGAGAGCCAGTTGGCGGTCTTCCCCGAGGGCCAGCTCGTCGTCGAGTACGAGGGCAAGGTCGTCGCGTCCGCGTCGGGCCTGATCGTCGACTTCGAGGACTACTCGGAGTGGCAGAACTGGAAGGAGATCGCGGACAACGGGTACATCCGCAACCACGATCCCGACGGCGACACGCTCTACGGGATCGAGATCATGGTGCACCCCGACTACCGGGGGCTCAAGCTCGCCCGCCGGCTCTACGGGGCGCGGCGCGAGCTCGCGCGGCGCTACAACCTGGCGCGCAGCATCGTCGGCGGGCGGATCCCGAGCTACCACGAGTACGCCGACCAGATGAGCGCGCGCGAGTATGCCGAGCGCGTCGTCGAGGGGCAGATCTACGACCCGGTGCTCACGACGCAGACCGCGAACGGCTTCGTGCTCAAGCGCCTGATCCCGAACTACTTTCCCAGCGACGAGCAGTCGCGCGGCTACGCGACGTTCCTCGAGTGGACGAACCTGGACTACGTCGCCGATCCGCGGCGCCGCTACCAGCGCGTGCACAACGTGCGCATCGCGGCCGTCCAGTACGAGATGCGTGCGATCAAGAGCTTCGAGGAGTTCGAGGCGCAGTGCACGTTCTTCGTCGACGCCGCGTCGGACTACAAGGCGGACTTCGTCGTGTTCCCCGAGTTGCTCACGACGCAGATGCTGTCGTTCGTGCGCGGCTCGACGCGGCCGCAGGACGCCGCGCGCGAGCTCGCGACGCTGACGCCGCGCTATCTCGATTTCTTCACGCAGATGGCGATCAAGTTCAACGTGAACATCGTCGGCGGCTCGCAGTTCGTGCTCGAGGAGGACGCGCTGCGCAACGCGTCGTACCTGTTCCACCGCGACGGCGGCATCGACCGCCAGTACAAGCTCCACATCACCCCCGCCGAGCGCCGCTGGTGGGGCGTGACGCCGGGCGACGGCGTCGAGGTCTTCGAGACCGACCGCGGCAAGGTCTCGATCCAGCTCTGCTACGACGTCGAGTTCCCCGAGCTCGCTCGGATCGCGGCCGCGAAGGGCGCGCAGATCCTGTTCGTCCCGTTCAATACGAGCGACCGCGACGGCTACCTGCGCGTGCGCATCTGCGCGCAGGCGCGCTGCATCGAGAACCACCTCTACGCCGCGCTCTCGGGCTGCACCGGCAACCTACCGTTCGTCGACAACGCCGACGTCCACTACGCGCAGTCGGGCATCTTCACCCCCGCCGACGTCCCGTTCGCGCGCGACGCGGTCGCCGCGGAGTGCACGCCGAACATCGAGACCCTCGTCGTGCGCGACGTCGACATCGAGCAGCTCCGCCGCCACCGCCTGCGCGGCACGGTCCAGAACTGGAACGACCGCCGCACCGACCTCTACCGCGTCCAGTACCTCGCGGGCGACGGCGAGAACGGCAAGCTCGAGATCTGACGAGATCGCTCGAACGCGACCCGCAACCGCCGCCCCGATCCGCCGGTCCGCAGGGCGGAGGGTGGGGGTGGCGGGCCCGCGCGCGCGAGCTGCGTTCCCGGTCCGCGGGTACCGCCCCGCGGCCTTCCGTGCTCTCCTGGACCGTGCTCTCCGGGAGGGGTTCCGCGGACTGCTCCCCCCCGGAGCGCCCATGGTCGCCTTCGAATCGCATCGCCCCGCGACGCGCCTCCTCCGCGTGCTCGCGCTCGGCCTCCTCGCGTCGGCCGATCTCCAGGAGCCGTGCGGCCCGCTCGAGCTCACCCGCAGCGCCGTCGGCCTCCAGCGCGAGGGTGACGCGCTCGTCGGCCTGGGGCCGCACTACAAGGCGCGCTTCGACGAGCGCGGCGTGACGTTCACTCCCGCGCTCGGCTCCGCGATGCCCGGCGGCGCGAGCGCGCGCTTCGAGCTCGAATCGATCGAGCGCGACGGGGCGGTGCTGCACGGCGCGCGTCCGACGGCGCCCGAGCGCGACGGGCTGCGCACGCTCTATCGGCGCGCGCCCGGCATCGTCGAGCGCTGGGACGTGCGCACCGACGGGGTCGAGCTCTCACTCGTCCTGGACGAGCGCCCCGCGGGTACCGGACCGCTCGTCGTGCGCCTGCGGCTGGCGAGCGAGCTCCCCCACGCCACGCTGCGCGCCGACGGCACCCTCGCGCTCGAGCGCGGAGACGGCGCGGGCGTGACGGTCGGCCCCGTGCTCGGCATCGACGCGCTCGGCCGTACCGAGCCGGGCGAGCTGCGCCTCGCGGGCGACGACCGCCGGCGCGCGCTCGAGCTCGTCTTGCCCGCGTCGTTCGTCGACTCGGCCGCCTACCCACTCGTGCTCGATCCGCTCATCGGCTCCGCGCTCCTCACCCCTCCGGGCTTGCCGGGCACCGGCCCCGCCGACCGCCTGCCCGACGTCGCTTGGGACGAGACGAACCAGGTCTGGCTCGTCGTGTGGGAGCGCGCCTTCTCCGCGACCGACGTCGACGTGCTGGGCCAGCGCGTTTCGGCGAGCGCGACGCAGCTCGTCGGCGGGCTGATCGCGATCGAGAGCGACCCGGGGACGGAGGTGCGCGAGCCGTCGGTCGCGTCGGTCGCCGCCTCGGACCGCTTCCTCGTCGTGTGGGCCGAGGGCCCTCCCGGCGCCCGCGACGTGCGCGCGCGCGCGGTCGACGCGGCCGACGGCGCGCTGTCGGCGACCGTCACCGTCGCCGGGAGCGCCGCCGACGAGGACGAGCCCGACGTCGGCGGCGTCACGACGCCCGGTGAGCGCGAGGCGCTGGTCGCGTACACGAACGCCGGCGAGGCGGCGCTCCGCCTGGTCGACGTGCCGGCGGCGGGCGACCCTTTCGCCGGGACCGAGAGCGTCGTGAGCTCGTTCTGGATCTCGCGCAGGCCGTCGATCGCGAAGTCCGACGGCGGCGTCGGCCGCTGGCTCGTCGCGTGGGACCAGACGACGTTCACGGGCGCGGACCTCGTGCTCGCTGCGTACGAGCGCTCCTTCGGGCTCGGTCCGCGCACCGGCTACGGAGCGCCCGGGATCCACGACACGGCGGCGCAGATCGACGGCGACGGCGAGCGCTGGGCCGTGGTCCACGAGGTCGAGCCCGCGACCGGGTCGGCCTTCACCACGGGGGCGAACTTCCACGTCGTGTTCGACGGCACGAGACCGGTCGTCACCGACTCGGGCAACCAGATCGGCCGGCACGCGCAGGTCGCGTACACCGGCGAAGCGTACCTTGCGCCGTACACGACGAATCCGGTCCAGGAGACCGACATCCGCGTCGCGTCGATCCACCCGTTCCTGTGCCTGGAATGCGAGCCCGTCTTCAGCGCCGCGGGCGCGGACGAATCGGAGGACTGGCCGAGCGTGGCGAGTCGGCTCAGCGGCGGCGGGACGGGCGACGAGGCGGCGGTCGCCTGGCAGCACCAGTCCCACCTGCACGTCGGGCTCCTCTCCTCGCGCGCCGGATCGGTCACGAACCTCGGCGGCGGGTGCGGAGCGGGCGGACAGGCGCGCGCGGCGTGCGCGCTCGTCGGCAACCAGTTCTTCATGCACGAGCTCGTCGGCGCGACGCCTTCCGCGCCCGCATGGCTCGTCCTGGGCTTCGCTCGGCTCGACGTCTCGTGCGGCCCGTGCACGCTCGCGCCGGATCTCGCGCAGAGCTGGATCCTCCCCACGGCGACCGACGGCGACGGGCGGGCGAGCGTGCAAACGCCGGTCTGGCCCCCGAACCCCGCGCTCGTCGGCGCGACGATCTGGGACCAGTGGGTCGTCGCGCCGGGGAGCGGCTGCGCTCTCCTGAACGTCGACCTCTCGAACGCGCTCGAGGTGGTGCTCGAATGAACGCACGCCGACTGCTCGTCCTCCTCGCCACGCTCGCGGCGGCGCGCCCAGCCGCGGCGCAGTGCCAGCGCGACGTGCTGCCGGTCGAGGTGGACTTCGGCGAGGCGCGCATCGCGCTCTCGGGCGAGCGCCTGCTCGTCGGCCTGCCGGACCTCGAGCAGGCCTTCGTCTACGACCGGGACGACGCGGGCACGCCCGACCCGACCGACGATGCGTGGGTGCAGACCGCTCTCGTTCCGGCGCCGCCGGCGAGCTTCTTCGGCAACCGCGTCGCGCTCGAGGGCGACGTCGCGCTCGTCTCCGCGAACGGCGACGTACGCGTCTTCGAGCGCGGCGTCGCGAGCTGGGCCGAAGTGGCGCAGATCGCTCACCCTGGAACGTTGCGCTCCCTGGCGCTCGACGGGGACGTCGCCGCGCTCGGCACGACCGACTTCGGAGCTGCCCAGCAGGTCCAGGTGCACCGGCGCGGTGCAGGCGCTTGGCCGCTCGAGGCGACGCTCGCGGCGAGCGACGGCGCGAACGGCGACTCGTTCGGGGACGCGGTCGACGTGTCGGGGGACACCGTCGTCGTCGGAGCGTACGGCGACGACGACCTGGGTGCTCAGTCGGGCTCGGTGTACGTCTACGAGCGTGCAGGCACGGCGTGGAACGAGGCGGCGAAGCTGAACGGATTCGACGCCGCATCGAGCGACTCGTTCGGCAGGAGCGTCGCGCTGGCGGACAACAGACTGCTCGTCGGCGCGCCGACGAAGGTCGTGCCGGGCGGCCGCGGCGCGGTGTACGCGTTCGAGCGCGGACCGAGCGGATGGAGCGCGACCGGCACGCTCGTGCCGCCGGGCGCGGCGTCGCTCGACGAATACGGCACCGACGTCGCGCACGACGGCGACGAGGCGATCGTCGGCAGCGAGACGATCGCGTACGCGTTCGACTTCGCCGGGAGCTGGACGCACGTCGCGACGTTCGGCACGTCCCTGATCCAGCCGGTGGGGAGCTGCGGCCGCGACGTCGATCGCGCCGGCGACCTGGCCGCGCTCACCGCCGCGGATCCGAACGGCGACGGACTCGGCCCGCCCGTCCTTCCGCCGCTGCCGCCCTCGTCGATCTCGCTCGCGTCCGTCGCCGGCACGCTGTGCCCGCCCTTCGTCGTGGCCCCCGACTCGATCTCGCTCGCCGAAGGCGGTGCCCAGGGCTTGCTGCTGCAGCAGAACGCGGCGTTCTCCGGGCTCGTCTACCTCGTCCTCGGCTCCGCGAGCGGAACCACGCCCGGCTTCAGCGCCGGCAGCTTCACGATCCCGCTCAACGTCGACCCGTTCTTCGAGCTCAGCCTGCTGGGCGCGAACGTCTACCCATTCGACGCGACGCTCGGCACGTTCGACGCGGCCGGTCGCGCCGCAGCGCGGTTCTTCGTCACGACGGGGCTGCCGCCGGCTCTCATCGGCGTGACGCTGAGCCACGCCTACGGAGTCCTCGACATCGCGGGCACGCTCGCCTACGTCAGCCCGCCGCAGTCGTTGTCGCTCGCGCCCTGACGCGCGGCGCGCCGTCGCGTACAGTCGACGGCGCGATGGCCGACGTTCCGCGCACGTCCGACGCATTCGAGGCCGAGCACCGTCCGCTGGCGCGCGACGTGCGTCGGCTGGGCTCCCTGCTCGGCAGGCTGCTGCGCGAGCAGGGCCCCCCGGAGCTGTTCGAGCGCGTCGAGCGGGCCCGGCGGGCGTCGATCGCGCGGCGCAGCGGCGAGCGCGCGGCCGGCGACGAGCTCGCGCGCGGGCTCGCGGGGCTGCCGCCCCAGGACGCGCTCGAGGTCGCGCGGGCGTTCGCGCACTGGTTCGGGCTCGTCAACCTCGCCGAGCGCGTGCACCGCCAGCGGCGTCTCGCCGCGTACGACGAAGCGGGCGAGCCGCGGCCAGGCGGGCTGGCAGCGACGCTCGCCGACCTCGCCGCGCGCGGCGTCGGGCCGGGCGAGCTCGAGCGCGTGCTCGCGGGCCTGGCGGTCGAGCCGGTCCTCACCGCGCACCCGACCGAGGCGCTGCGGCGAACGCTCCTGATCGGGGAGCTGCGCATGGCGCAGGCGCTGCTCGCCCGGCGCGAGGACGCGCCGCGACCGGGGCGCGAGCACGTGCGCGCGCTGCGGGCCGTGCGCGAGGAGCTGACGGCCGCGTGGCAGACCGAGGAGCACCGCGCGGTGCGCCCCACCGTGTCGGACGAGGTCGAGCACGCGCTCTTCTTCCTGTCGGAGCCGCTCTGGAGCGCGCTGCCCGACGTCGTGCGCGCGCTGCGCGACGCGCTCGCGACGCACGCGCCCGGCGTGCCCGCGCCCGCCGCGCCCGTGCGCTTCGGCTCGTGGGTCGGCGGCGACATGGACGGCAATCCGCTCGTCGGCGCCGACACGATCCGCGCGACCGTCGTGCGCCACGCGCAGCTCGCGCTCGAGCGCTACCGCGCCGAGGTGCGCGAGCTGTTCCGCCGGCTCAGCCAGTCGCGCTCGCGCGTCGCGGTCGATCCCGCGCTCGACGAGCGTGTCGCCGCGTACCGCGACCGGCTCCCCGACGTCGCGCGCGCGATCCCCGCGCGCTACGCCGACATGCCCTACCGCGAGCTCCTGTGGCTCGTCTCGGCGCGCCTCGACGCGACGCAGGCGGGCGGCGCCGCGGCGTACGCGTCGCCCGACGAGCTCGCCGCCGACTTCGAGCTCGTCGCCGCGAGCCTGCGCGCGCACTGCGGCGAGCACGCCGGCGCCGAGCGCGTCGACGAGCTCGTCACGCGCGTCCGAGCGTTCGGGCTGCACCTCGCGACGCTCGACGTGCGCCAGGACGCGGCGGTGCACCGCGCGGCGGTCGGCGCGCTGCTCGGCGACGAGCGCTGGGGCGAGCGGACGACCGAGGAGCGGACCGCGCGGCTCGCGCGCGCGCTCGAGACCGGCGTCGAGCCCGCGGACGACGTGCCGGAGGCCGCGCGCGACAGCCTCGACGTGATGCGCGCGATCGGCGAGGCGCGCCGGCGCTTCGGGCCGGGCTGCATCGGGCTCTACGTGATCAGCATGGCGCAGGGCGCGGACGACGCGCTCGCCGTCCTCGTGCTCGCGCGCGCGGCGGGGCTCGCCGACGGCGCGGGACGCGTGCCGCTCGACGTCGCGCCGCTGTTCGAGACGGTCGACGATCTCGAGCGCGCGCCGGCGAGCCTCGACGCGCTGCTCGGCGCGGCGGCGTACCGCGCGCACCTCGACGCGCACGGGCGCGTGCAGCACGTGATGCTCGGCTACTCCGACAGCAACAAGACGTCGGGGCTGCTCTCGGCGCGCTGGGCGCTCGAGCGCGCGCAGTGCGACCTCGCGGCCCGGGCGCGCGCGGCGGGCGTCGATCTGCGCTTCTTCCACGGCCGCGGCGGCTCGATCAGCCGCGGCGGGAGCAAGCCGCGCGACGCGGTGCTCGCTTCGCCGCCGCGCACGCTGAAGGGGCGGCTGCGCGTCACCGAGCAGGGCGAGGTCGTGCGCGCGAAGTACGGCTCGCCCGGGCTCGCCGCCCGCACGCTCGAGCTGCTGCTCGCGGCGACGATCGAGCGGACGGCGCTCGACGCGCGTCCGGACGTGGACGGAGACTCGAACGACTCGTGCCGAGGCGGCGACCGCGAGCTCTGCGACGAGCTCGCAGCGGCGAGCCGGGACGCCTACCGCGCGCTCCTCGCGGACGAGCGCTTCCTCGCGTACTTCCGCGTCGCGACGCCGATCGACGTGATCGAGCGGCTCACGCTCGGGTCGCGGCCGGCGCGCCGCGGCGGGCCGGGCGGCGTCGAGTCGCTGCGCGCCATCCCGTGGGTGTTCGCCTGGACGCAGTGCCGGCTGCTGCTGCCGGGCTGGTACGGCGCGGGGACCGCGCTGGCGGCGGCGGTCGAGCGGCACGGGCTGGCGGCGGTCCGCGCGCTCGCCCGCCGCTCGACGTTCCTGCGCACGGCCCTGGCCGACCTCGAGATGGTGCTCGCCAAGGCCGATCCGGACATCGCCCGGCGCTACGCGGTCCTCGCCGGCGAGCTGGGCGCCGCCGTGCATCCGGCGCTCGACGCCGAGCTCGAGCGGTCGCGCTCCCACCTGTGCGACGTGCTCGAGGTCCGCACGCTGCTCGAGCGCGACCCGCTGCTGCGCCGGGCGATCGCGCTGCGCAACCCCTACATCGACCCGATGAGCTTCCTCCAGGTCGACCTGCTCGCCCGCTGGCGCGCCGGCGGCCGGGAGGACGAGGAGCTCGAGCATGCGCTCGTCGCCACGGTGCACGGGATCGCGCGGGGCATGCTCAACACCGGTTGATCCGACGTTTGACTTTGGTCGGGGTCACGTCACGCTACGGATTGCACCATGAAAGCGAGGGTCATCTCGGGCGCGGCGGTCTGGTTCGTCGTGATCGCGCTCGCGCACTTGCACTTCAACGTCGGCTGGGCGGAGCTCGGCGGCCGACTGCGCCGCATCGTGACCGGGGAGCGCGGCGAGCTGATCGTCGGCTTCCTGCCCGTGACATGACACCTCACGTGTCCGGTCACCAGTTGGGTGACCCAGCACTCCGACCGCGGCTCGTTCTTCCGCAGCCGCAAGTTCACCGACTTCGCCACCGTGAAGGAGGCGCTGATCGCGCGCGAGATCGGCGCGACCTTCATGCTCGCGCCGATGGCGATGCGGCTGCGCCAGGACGGCGTGCCGGTCAAGATCGTCTATCTCGGCCACCGCGACGGGACCGCGCTCGTCGTCGGCACGGACAGCCCGATCCACGACGTGCGCGACCTCGCGGGCAAGGTCTGCGCGATCCCCAGCCGCTTCTCGAACCAGAACCTGCTCATGCACCGGCTGATGAAGAACGCGGGAATGCCGTTCGGCTCGATCGATCTGCGCGAGGTGCCGCCGCCGGAGCATCCCTCCGCGCTGCGCTCGAAGAGCATCGACGCGTACATCGTCGGCGAGCCGTTCGCGGCGCAGTCGCAGGTCGACGGCTACGGGCGCGTGCTGCACTACACGAAGGACATCTGGCCGAACTTCATCTCGTGCGTGCTCGTCGTGCACGAGGATCTGATCCTCGAGGACCGCACGATCGCGCAGGAGCTCGTCGACGGCATCGCGAAGTCGGGCAAGTGGCTCGACCAGGGCGACGACGGCGGCCTCGACCACCGCATGCAAGCGGCGGAGGTCACGGCGAAGCACTACTACTTCCAGGATCCCGAGCTCCTCAAGTACGTGCTGAGCAAGCCGATGGACCGCGTGCGCTACACGCAGCTCGCGCCGCTCGAGGCCGACTTCGACGAGATCATGGAGCTCGCCGTCGAGGTCGGCATCCTCGAGGGGCCCATCGCGTTCGAGGAGTACGTCGACGACTCGTTCGTGCGCCCGCTCGATACGATCGACTGGGGGCTCGAGCGCTTGCCCCGGATGCCCGAGTAGCGCCCGTGCAGCACGAGAAGATCTCGCTGCCGCTCGGCGCGGCGGCCGTTCTCATCGCCATCTGGCACGTGAGCTGCGCGCTCGGCGTCGTCTCGGAGGACACGCCGACGCCGCTGCAGACGCTGCGCGCGCTCGGCCAGCTCGCCGCGAGCGACCGCCTGTGGACCGACTCGATCGCGAGCCTGTTCCGCGTCACGGGCGGTTTCTACCTCGCCGCGGGCGTCGGCATTCCGCTCGGCCTGTGGATCGGCTGGTCGACGCGCGGCTTCCTCGCTCTCAACCCGGTGATTCAGGGACTGCGGCCGATCTCGCCGATCGCGTGGATCCCGTTCGCGATCCTGTGGTTCGGGATCGGCGACGTCGCGGGCGTGTTCCTGATCTTCTACGCGTCGTTCTTCCCGATCACCGTCGGCACGGTCGCGGCGGTACGCAACATCTCGCTCGTCCACCAGCGCTCGGCGCAGAACTTCGGGCTGCGCGGCCTCGAGCTCTTCCGGCGCGTCGTGCTGCCCGCGGCGATGCCGCAGATCATCACGAGCCTGCGGATCGCGCTCGGCGTCGCCTGGCTCGTCATCGTCGCCGCCGAGATGGTCGGCATGGACTCGGGCCTCGGCTATTTGATCAACGACGCGCGCAACATGGGCAAGCGCTACGACCTCGTCGCGGCGACGATGATCGTGATCGGGCTCATCGGGATCGCGCTCGACGTGCTCGTGCGGCGCCTCGAGCGCTTCGACGAGGTGCGCTGGGGGTACGTGTTGCGATGAGCGAGCCGAAGGTCGTCTTCGAGCACGTGAGCAAGCGCTTCGGCGACGGCGCCGGCAGCCTCGAGGTGCTGTGCGACGTCACGTTCACGGTCGACGCGGGCGAGCTCGTCTGCTTCCTCGGCCCGTCGGGCTGCGGCAAGTCGACGCTGCTCAACATCGCCGGCGGCTTCGAGCGTCCGACGAGCGGCTCGGTGCGCGTCGACGGCGAGGAGGTCCCCGGGCCGAGCCCGCGGCGCGTCTTCGTGTTCCAGGAGTACGGGATCTTCCCGTGGGCGTCCGTGTGGGACAACGTGGCGCTCGGCCTGCGGGCGCTGCCGAAGGCGCAACAGCACGAGATCGTCCAGCAGACGATCGACCTCGTCGGGCTGACGGGCTTCGAGCGCGCGTACCCGATGGCGCTGTCGGGCGGGATGAAGCAGCGCGTCGAGGTCGCGCGCGCGCTCGCCGTGTCGCCCGACGTGATCTACATGGACGAGCCGTTCGGCGCGCTCGACTCGCTCACGCGCCTGACGATGCGCTCGGAGCTGGTGCGCATCTGGTCCCAGCGCCGGCCGACGATCCTCTTCGTGACGCACGACGTGGACGAGGCGGTGCAGATCTCCGAGCGCGTCGTCGTCTTCACCGAGCGCCCGGGCCGGATCGCGGAGGTCGTCGAGGTCGACATGCCCCACCCGCGCGACATCAGCTCGAACCGCTACGGGGCGATCAAGCGGCGCCTCCTGGGGCTCCTCGGCGTCCAGCAGGACGTCTGAGCCGCGCCCTGGTGCCGGGACTGGAGGTCGAGGCGACGCTCCACACTTTCTGGCTGGCCGACCTGGCTGGCCGACTCGAACGACGCTCTGTACAACGCGGGCGGAGCGTCCTTTCCGGTCGACCTCGCCTCGTCTCACGTAGGATACGAGCTCGATTCCGGCGACTTCCAATGACCCTGCTGCCATGACCACGCCGGCCCCGTCCCCGGCGCGCCGGCTCCTCGTCGCCGCGACGTTCGTCGCGACGGTCGTCTTCGTCTGGTTCCGCGGGCTCGGCGCGCCGCTGGCGCCCCCCGAGCCCGAGCGCTTCGACGACATCGCGTTCCGCGAGGTCGGGGCCGAGGTCGGCATGCGCTTCCGCCACCGCGCGCCGACCGTCGACCCGAAGGTCGCGCACATCGAGCCGCAGATCGCCGGCACGGGCGCGGCGGTGTCGATCGCGGACGCGAACGGAGACGGATGGCCGGACGTCTACGCGGTGACGAGCCGGCACGGCGAGCCGAACGCGCTCTTCGTCAACCGCCGCGACGGCACGTTCGAGGAGCGCGCGGCCGAGGCGGGGCTCGCGGACCTCAACCGCGACGGGGTCGGCTGCAGCATGGGCTCGGTGTGGGCCGACGTCGACGGCGACGGGCGCGAGGACGTGTTCGTCTACAAGTGGGGCAAGAGCCAGCTCTTCCTCAACCGCGGCGACCTGCGCTTCGAGGACGTGACCGCGGGCTCGGGGCTCGATCGCTGGACGAACTGCAACGCCGCGACGTGGTTCGACTACGACCGCGACGGGCTCGTCGACCTCTACGTCGCGGGCTACTACGACGAGGCCCACGACATGTGGAACCTCGACACGACCGCGATCATGCACGACAGCTTCGAGTTCGCGAAGAACGGCGGAGCGAACTACCTCTACCGCAACCGCGGCGACGGGACGTTCGAGGACGTCACGGAGCGAGTCGGCGCCGCGAGCCGGCGCTGGACGTACGCCGCGGTCTCCGCCGACTTCGATCGCGACGGGTGGCCGGACCTGTATCTCGCGAACGACTACGGCACCGAGGAGCTGTACCTCAACCGCGGCGGCGAGCGCTTGGAGCTCGCCGCCGACGTCGGGCTCGACGGGGAGTCGAAGAGCGGCATGTGCGTCGCGCTGGGCAACGTCGCCAACGACGGCCGCCTGGCGGTCTTCGTGACGAACATCTCCAGGCGCGGCTACCTGTTCCAGGGCAACAACCTGCGCCTGAACATGATGCCCGAGCTCGGCTCGATGCTGCAGGTCGCCGAGGGCCCGGTCGCCGACTGCGGCTGGGCGTGGGGCGCGCAGTTCGGCGACCTCGACGACGACGGCTACCAGGACCTCGTCGTCGTCAACGGGTTCGTGTCGGCGGACGAGGACCGCGAGTACTGGTACCAGATGTCGAAGATCGGCACCGGGACCGGCGGGCTCGTCGCCGACGCCGCGAACTGGCCCGCGTTCGAGGGCCGCAGCCTCTCGGGCTACGAGCGCACGCGCGTGCTCTTCAACACGGGCGGCCGCCGGGGCACGTTCGTCGAGGCGGGCGAGGCGGTCGGCATCGACGACACGTACGACGGGCGCGCGGTCGCGCTCGCCGATCTCGACCGCGACGGCGACGTCGACGTCGTGATCGCGAACCAGAACGGGCCGCTGCTCGTCTACCGCAACGAGAGCGAGCTCGACCACCGCTGGGTCGCGTTCGATCTCGTCGGCGCGAGCGCGAACACGAGCGCGATCGGCGCCGAGATCGAGGTCGAGTTCGCGGGCGGCCGCCAGGTCCAGGTGCTGGCCTCGGCGACGGGCTTCGCGAGCCAGAACGAGCGCCGCCTGCACTTCGGCCTGGGCGCCGAGCCGGGCCCCGTGCGCGCGACCGTGCGCTGGCCGTCGGGCGCGGAGACGGTGCTCGCGGACCTCGAGCTCGACAAGGCGCACCGCGTCGGGGAGGAACAGGAATGAAGGCGCTCCTCGCGCGCATCTTCCCGAGCGCCAAGCACGCGATCACGGCCCTGATCACCGTGATCCTCGTCGTCGGCGAGTGGCGCTTCGGGATCGTCGGCGGGTACCCGAAGCTGGTCGTCACGCTCGGCTCGTGCGTCCTGCTCGAGGCCGCGCTCTCGCTCTTCCTGCTCGGCCGCTGGCCCTCGCTCCAGAGCGCGTACATCACGGGCGTCAGCCTGACGATCCTCCTGCGCCCCGCGGGCGGTCTCTACTGGCCGTTCGTCGCCGGCGCGATCCTGTCGATCGGGTCGAAGTACGTCCTGCGCTACCGCGGCCGGCACCTGTGGAACCCGAGCAACCTCGGCATCGCCGTCCTCGTGCTGCTCGCGCCCAACCAGCTCGCGATCCTCAGCCACGAGTTCGGCAACGACGTCCTCGGCAACGCCGTCATCTGGACGCTCGGCCTCTTGATCGCGTCGCGCGCCAAGGTGCTGCACATCACCGTGACGTACGCGGCGAGCTTCGCGCTGCTCGCTCTGGCTCGCGCCGCGATCCTGCCGAACACGACGGCGATGGCCGAGCTGGCGCCGCTCACCGGGCCGATGTACCAGCTCATGGCGTTCTTCATGCTGACCGACCCGCGCACGACGGTCGGCACGCTCCGCGGCCGCGTCCTCGTCGTCGGCATCATCGCCGTGCTCGAGGCCCTCTTGCGCATCGGCAACGACCTCGACGTCCCGTTCGCCGCGCTCTTCGCGCCGGCCCCACCGATCCTCGCGCTCGCGATCGTCGGCCCGATCGCGCTCGCGATCGACCTGCGCCGCCGCGCGGAGAGCCCCGCGCAGCCCGCGCCAAGCCCCGTGGCCCCCGACGCCGCGCTCGCGCCGCCGCCCGCGTCGCGCTGAGCAGCCCGCAATCACCCCGGGATCTGGCCGAGCGCCACGAGCGCGCGCCGCTCCTCCTGGTACAGCGCGTCCGAGGTCGGCACGCAGCGCGCGAGCCCGTGGCGCGCGAGCGCCGCGCGCTCCGGATCGGGCATGCGCACGAGCGCGCTCGCGATCGGCTCGGCGAGCTCCGCGAGCGCGGCGCGCACGACGATCGGCTGGATCGGCCAGGGCCCCCACGTCTCGACGACGCGCAACTGCTCGCGCAGCTCGGGCCGCGCGCGCACGAGGCCGGTGAGCACGTTCGAGTCGATCGCGGCGCCGTCGATCTCGCCGGCGAGCGCGGCCTCGATCGAGCGCGCGTGCGAGCCCGTGAACACGCTGCGCGCGAAGAAGTCGCCGTCGCAGCCGAGCTCGGCGAGCCGCTGCATCGTCGCGAAATGGCCCGAGAGCGAGCACGGGTCGTTCGAGCCCCACACGCCGCCGGCGAGGTCGGCGAGGCTGCGCGCGGCGTGGTCGGCCCGCACGACGACCTCGGAGAAGTACGTCGGCCGCCCGCCGTTGCGTGGGTCGGCGAAGACGAAGCCCGCGGGCACGAGCGCGATCGTCGGATCCGAAAGCGCGCCCAGGGAGAGGTACGAGGGCGAGCAGACGAAGCCGAGGTCGACCGCGCCGCTCGCGAACGGGTCTTCGTCCCCCGCCATCGGGCCGGAGGTCCGCTCGTCGGCGTGGACGATGACGCGCCGGCCGAGCGCGCGGCCGACGTGCTCGGCGACGAGCTCGAACAGCTCGAGCGGGATCCCCGGCGCGAGCCAGGTGCACGCCCGCAGCTCGGCCGAGGGTCGACGGAGGCTCGACGGGCCCATCGGCGCGCGAGCCTAACGCAAACCTCAGGCCCAGCGGAACAGCACGAGCTCCGAGCAGAACGCCGGCCCCATCGCGAGCAGCACGCCCGGCGCTCCCGGCGCCGGCGCGCCCGCCGCGAGCGTGTCGTGCAGCACCATGAGCACCGACGTGCTCGACAGGTTCCCCTGCTCCTCGAGCGCGGTCCACGCGTGCCGGACGTCCTCATCGGAGAGCCCGAGGCCCGCCTGCATCGCCGACAGCACCTTCGGCCCGCCCGGGTGGCACACCCACGTCGCGACGTCGCCCCGCGCGAGGCCGTGGTCGGCGAGGAACGCGTCGACGTCCGGCGCGAGCCGCTCGCGCGCGATCGACGGCACCGCCGGCGAGAGCACGATGTCGAAGCCCCGCTCCGAGATGCGCCAGCCCATCACGTCTTCGGTGTCGGGATAGAAGATCGAGCGCGTCGCGACGACCCGCAGCCCGCCGATGCCGAGCTTGTGCGCGCGCTCTGCGCCGACGACGATCACCGCCGCCGCGCCGTCGCCGAACAGGCCCGCCGAGACGAGGTTCGCGACCGACGTGTCATCGCGCTGGAACGTCAGCGAGCAGAGCTCGACCGACACGACCGCCACGACGTGGTCGGGGTACGCCTTGACGTAGTCCGCGGCGCGCGCGATGCCCGCCGCGCCGGCGACGCAGCCGAGCCCGAACACGGGCACGCGCTTCACGTCGGTGCGCAGCCCCATGCGGTTGACGAGCCGCGCGTCGAGCGACGGGCTCGCGATCCCGGTCACCGACATCGTGAAGATCGCGTCGATGTCGGCCGGAGCGAGCCGCGCGCGCTCGAGCGCCTGGCGCAGCGCGCTCTCGCCGAGCTCCTGCGCGACGCGGATCCACACGTCGTTCGACTCCCCGAACGTGCGCGGCGTCGCATAGTCGGCGAGAGGCAGCGCGAGGTGCCGCTTCTTCACGCGCGCGTTCTCGTGGAGCTGCGGCAGGCGGTTCAGCACGGACTGCCGCTCCGCCCAGATGCGCTCGAGCTGCGCGCGAATCTCCTCTTGCGTATGGACGTGCGGTGGAAAGGCCCTGCCGACGGATGCGACTCTCATGACTTGATTCTCGGTAAGAAGTAAGGAACGCGCTCGCGGTAAGAGCGGAACCGCTCGCCGTACAGGCGCAGATAGCGGCGCTCCTTGTGCAGCGGTCCCACGACGCAGTAGATGCTCCACGCGCTCGCCAGCGCGATCCGATCGATCGTCCACGTCGGCGCGGTCCAGAGCACGAGGGCGAAGCCGAGGTAGATCGGTTGCCGGCAGCGCGCGAAGACGCCGCGCTCGGGCAGCGGCGGGTACGCCGGCGGACGCCCCGCCCACACCGCGCGCCAGCCGATCCAACCCGTCTGCAGACCGAGGCCCGCCTGCCACAGGCTGAGGCCGAGCGCTAGCCAGGCCGTCGCGAACGCCGCCGCGTGCAGCGCGAGCTGCCACCCCGCCGGACGCCACAGCACGACGCCGCTCGGCGACCACAGCGTGAACGCCGCCCAGAGCTGCAGCGACGCGACGAGCGCGTACGTCGTCGGCGCGAGCGTGGCGGCGTGCTCGCGCGGCGCCAGGCGCTTCAACGCGCGCCGGCCGCGATTCGTCAGCAGCCACGAGTGGACGAGCGGGAACTGCAGGACGAGGAGCGCGTTCGCGGCGAGCGCCGCGCCGCCCTCGAGACGGCCGCGGCTCGCGCCCATGCCCGCCCAGAGCGCGCGCGCCATCGCGTGGAGCGCGAACGCGAACGCACCGTGCGAGCACAGACCGAAGGCGCCCGCGACGAGCCGCGCGCGCAGGGGCGCGCTCATGCCGTCGTCTTTCGCAGGAACATGGTGTAGCCGGGTCCGCTGCGCGCCGCCCGCACGTGGATCGCGCGCCTCAGCAGCGTGCGCAGGACCCGCGGCCGCTCGCGCACGAGCGCCTCGCGGTGCAGCGACGCGCTCCGGCCGTAGCGCTCGAGCTCGTCGGGCCGGACGAACAACCGCGCGTCGTGCGTCCCCCGCGGCACGAACCCGAGCCCCTCGGCGAGGGTCACCACCGCGAACGCGGTGAAGCGCGTACGGTCGAACGTGTTGACGAAGAGCCGGCCGCCGGGGCGCAGGACCCGCGCCGCCTCGCGCACCGCCGCCTCGGGATCGAGCACGTGCTCGAGCACGTCGCTGAGGACCGCGAAGTCCGCGACCCCGTTGGCCAGCGGCGCGCGCAAGAGGTCGCCCTGCACGAACGCGGGCGCGGAGCCGACCGTCGCGCCCTGCGCCCGCGCGGCCGCGAGTCCGGGGCGTGAGAGGTCCACGCCGACGACGCGCGCGCCCGCGCGCTCGAGCGGCAGCGACAGGAGCCCGCCCCCGCAGCCGAGGTCGACGACGAGCGCGCGCTCGAGCGCCGGTCCCCACTCGCGCAGGAGCAGCTCGAGGTGGAACTCGTTGACGGCGCGCAACGAGCGGAAGGCGCCGTCGCCGTCGCCCCACCACGCGTCGCCGCTGCGGTCCCACATCCCGACGTCGTCGCGACGCTCGCTCAACGGCGCACCTCGCGTCGCAGCACGACGACGCCGTCGTCGCCCGAGAGCCGCAGCAGGTCTGCGGCGACCTCCGCGGTCGCGGGCGGCGCGTCGTCGAGCCGCACGAGCCCGTCGGCGAAGCTCCACGTGCCCGAAACGACCTCGAACCTCGGCGGCACGTGGGCGACGAGCGCGGCTCCCGTGTACGTGCCGTCGTCCGCGACCTGGTACACGATCATCTCGACGACCGCCGCGAGCGGCCCGCTCAGCTCGACCGACACCCAGCGCCCCGGCACGTCCTCGAGCCGCGCCGGCTCGAAGACGACCTCGGCGAGGGCGAGCCGCACCTCGCGGTCCGCCGGCTCGAGCACGCTCGGCGAGATGCAGGCGCCGCACGCCAGCAGCGTCGCGAGCGGGATGACTGCGCGCGTGCTCAATGCGATCCTCCCGAGCGACTCGCCGACGCGCGCGCGCGCAGGCGGATCCACACGCGCACCTCGTCGTCCATCGAGATCACGCCGAGCTTGTTCGGCACCGGCACGCCGTAGTCGGTCAGCGACAGCGCCGTCTCGCCCTCGACGACCAGCCGCCGGCTCTCGTCGACGAAGGCGCGCACGGCGAGCGCGACCTCGCGCGTCTCGCCGCGGATCGTCATCGCGCCGTGCAGCGTGCCCTCGAGGCGGCGCGCCTCGCGATCGACGCTCGAGGGCGCGAAGCGGCGCGCCTCGAACGAGACCGTCTCGTGCGTCTCGGCGTCCAGGTGCTCGCGCATCGCCTCGTCCCGGTCGCCCAGGCCGGTCCGCAGGTCGCTCGCGCGGATCTCGACGCGGCCCGTGATGCCGCTGCCCGGCTGCGCCAGGTCGACCTCGAAGGTCCCGCTCACCGCGTCCGCGATGCCGGTGAAGTCGTGCAGCGAGCTCTTCGCGTCGAAGCCGACCCGCGAGAGCGAGCCGAGCACCTCGAACGTCTGTCGGCCCTCGAAGCGGAAGTCCCGCGACGGGAGCGAGAACGCGAGGAAGCTGCGCTTGGCGGGCGGATCCGCGGGGGAGCCGAGCCCCCCGGACACCGGCTCCTCGGGAGCCGATCCGTCCGGGGGACTCGTCCGGAGCCCGGAAGGGCGCTCGGGGGGGACCGGCTCCGGATCGAGCGCGACGGGTTCGACGCTCGCGACGGGTTCGACGCTCGCGACGCTCGCCGCCGCCGCCGTCGCCGTCGTCGCGGAATCGAGCGCCTCGAGCCGCCGCAGCACCGCGTCGAGCGCGCCGGCGCTCTCGCGCGCGGCGAGTGCGCTCGGAAGAGCGCGCTCGAGCGCCGCGAGACGCTCGTCGACGCGCGCCGCGGCCGCGGCCTTCGCGTCGCCCTCGCTCGCGATCGCGTCGGCGAGCAGGGTCATGTTCTCGTTCAGCGCGGCGGCGAGCGCCTCGACGTCCGCCCCGAGCACGTCCAGGCGGTCGGCGAGCAGCGCGCTCGCCTCGGACTCTGCGCCTCCGTCGCCCGCGCGCACCGTCACGTGGATCTGCTCGGTCGCGCGCGACCAGGCGAGGAGGCCGCCGAGCGTCCAGGCGGCGAGCGCGAACAGACCGAGCACCTGCAACGTCTTCGACATGGCCGGGTCTTTGCAAGCGCCGCGCCAACCCCGTCCAACGCCCCGCGACCGCGCTTCCCGCGGCCGCAGCGGCCGGAGCGGACCCGGGCCGCGTCCGCGTTCCGGACGGATTGCCGGTCAATCGTACTGGCGCTCGGCACGGCTTGCCGGTCGAACGCGCCGCGACTCACGGCGCGCCGCCCACGGCGCGCGCTTGCGAGCCCGGCACGCGGCTTGCGCCCCAACGCGGGTCCAGGACACTCATGCGCGCCCGTTCGCCCGATCTCGTCGTCCTCGCCGTGCTCTTCGCCGTCACCGCGATCGCTGCGCGGGCGCACTTCGCGTTGCCGACCGACGTCGAGAACGTCGCGATGAAGTCGGTCGGGACGGACGGCGCGGCGGACGCGCGCGCGCGCGCGCGCGAGTTCGGCCGCGACCCGACGATCGTCGTCCTGCTCGAGCCGCGCTCGCCCGAGAACCTGAGCGCGCTCGACGACCGCGAGATCGCCGCGTGGATCGACGCCTTCGCCGCCCGTCCCGACGTGCGCGCCATCGAGCGCGGCCCTGCGCCCGCGCCGGGCGTTCACGCGCTCGCCGTCACGGTGCGCGCCGGCGAGGACGGCCTCTGGGCCGACGCGGTCCGCGCCGTCCAAGCCGCCGCGCGCGCCGACCTCCCGCCGACGTACCGCAGCTCCGTCGCCGGGCAGCCCGTCGCCGAGGTGCGCATCGCCGACGAGCTCGAGCGCGAGCAGGCGCGCATCCTCCCGCTCCTCTTCGCCGTGCTCGGTGCCGTCCTCCTCGTGCTCTACCGCAGTCCGATCCTCGTCGCCGGCGCGCTCGCGATGCCGCTCGCCGCGGTCTTCCTCGTCAGCGGCCTGCAGGCGCTGCTCGGGCTGTCGGTCGATCCCGTTTCGTCGCTCCTCGGGCCGACTCTCTTGACCGTCGGCGTCGCGGGCAGCGTACACGTCGTCGAGCGTTACCGCCTGCGCCTGCTGTCCGGCCAGGGCGTCGAGCACGCGACCCGCGTCGCTGCCCGGGAGCTGCGCTTCCCGTTCCTGCTCACCGTCGTCACCACGGTCGCCGGCTTCCTCGGCCTCGCCGCGAGCCCGATCCCCGCGGTGCGGCGCTTCGGCGCCCTCGCGAGCGTCGGCGTCGCGCTCGGCTACGGCGTCACGCTCTTCGCGCTGCCCGCGTGGCTGCGCGTGCTCGACCGCGGACGCGCCGTCGCGCGCTGGCACACGACCGAGCGGATCGCGTGCGCGCTCGCCTCGTTCACCCAGCGCGCGTGGCTGCCGCTCGTCGGCGGCACGGCCATCGTCTCCCTCGGCCTGGTCGCGCTCTGGACGACTCTCGAGGTCGACACCGATCCGCTCCGCATCCTGCCGGCGAGCGATCGGCTGCGCCGCCAGACCGAGCACGTCGCCGACGTGCTGGGCGGGAGCGACGTCTTCGAGGTCCTGCTGCCCCCCTCGCCGTCCGCCGCGAGCCCGATCGCGACCGCGCGGCTCGTCGGCGCGGTGAGCGCGTTGCCGGGCGTCGCAGGACCCGCGGGGACACCGCGGCGCTCGCAGAGCGGTTGGCTGCTCGCGCCGTTCCTGCTCGAGCCCGGCGGCTCCGCCGCGCGCGAACAGACGTTCGACGCAGCCGAGCGCGTCGCGCGCGCGAGCGGTTGGCCCGACGCGAGCGCGACGGGGCTCGCGGTGCGGATCGCACGCGACTCGGGCGAGCTCGTGCGCGGACAGTTGCGCGGCCTCGGGGCGACGCTGCTGTGCCTGCTCGCCGTGATGGCGTTCGGCTTCCGCTCGCTACGCCTCGGGCTGCTCGGGCTCGTTCCGAACGTCGTGCCGTGCCTGCTCGTGTACGGCGGCATGGCCGCGATCGGACAGCCGCTCTCCGTGCCCGCCGCGATGATCGGCACGGTCATGCTCGGGTTGATCGTCGACGACACGATCCACCTCTTGCACGCGCATCGCGAGGCGGGCGGCGGAGGCCGGCGTGCGGTTGCGCGCGCGCTGGCCCGCGCCGGCCGGCCCGTCGTCGTGACCACGCTCGTCCTCTCGGCCGGCTTCGCCGCCACCGCGTTCGGACGGCTCGAGACGACGCGCGAGTTCGGCCGCCTCGCGACGGGCGCCCTCGTCGCCGCGCTGTTCGCCGACGTCGTCCTGCTCCCCGCGCTCCTGCTCGCCGGCTCGCGCGCGCGGGCCCCGCGCCCCTCGTCCTCCCCCGCTGCAGCCGCATGTCTGCCTCGCTCGACCACGACGTCCTGATCGCCGGCGCCGGGCCGGCCGGAGCGCACCTCGCGCTGCGCCTCGCGCAGCGCGGATGGTCGGTCGCGCTGCTCGACGCGAAGACGTTCCCGCGGCCCAAGCCGTGCGGCGAGTTCCTCAGCCCCGAGTGCCTGGGGCTCCTCGACGAGCTCGACCTGCTCGCGCCCCTGCTCGAAGCCGGAGCCGCGCGCGTCGGCGGCATGCGCCTCCACGGGGCCGAGCGCGCCGCGCGCGGGCGCTACCGCACGCTCGGCGGCTACGGCATGCCGCGCGGCCGCGGCGTCGGCATCCGTCGCGAGGTGCTCGATCTGCAGGCGGTCGAGCTCGCCGCGCGCACGCCGGGCGTGCGCATGCTGCTCGGTTGGCACGTGAGCAAACCGCTCGTCGAGGGCCAGCGCTGCGTCGGACTCGCCGCCCGCGATCCGGACGGCCACGAGCGAGAGCTGCGCGCGCGGTTCACCGTCGGCGCGGACGGCGTGCGCAGCCGCGTGGCCCGCGGGCTCGGCTGGAGCGCGCCGCCGGGGCCGCACGCGCGCTACGCCGTCGTCGCGCGCTTCGAGGGCGTGCCCGCGCTCGACGATGCCGAGGTGCACCTGTTCGACGGCGAGTACTTCGCCGCATGCCCGATCGACGCCGGCCTGTTCACGGCGAACCTCGTCGTCGACCGCGACGCCCTGCTCGGCACGGGCGGCCGCGAGCGCCTGCGGGCGTTGTTCGAGGATCGCTTGCGCCGCGCCCCGGCGCTCGCCGAGCGGCTCGCCGACGCACACTGGCACGGCGACCCCGGCGCGTGCGGCCCGCTGGGCCACCGCACGTCGCGCTGCGCCGGGCCCGGGGCAGCGCTGGTCGGCGACGCGGCGGGCTTCGTCGACCCGCTGACCGGCGAAGGGCTGTACTTCGCGATGCGCGGTGCGAAGCTCCTCGCTGCGGCGCTCGACGCCGCGCTGTGCAGCCCGCAGGACGAGCCCCGGGCGCTGACGCGTTACGTCGGCGCGCGGCGGCGCGAGCTCGGCCCGCGCTACGCCCTCGCACGGCTTCTCCAGCGCGGGATCCGCAGCCGGCGCGTCGTCGGCGGCGTGCTCGGCCTCTTCGAGCGCTTCCCCGCCGCGTGCGACGTGCTCCTGGGCCTCACGGGGGACTACGTGCCCCCGCGGGGGCTCGTGCTGCCGCGCGTCTGGCGCAGCGCGCGCGCGCCGGAGGTGCATTGACCCGTTGCGCGGCGCCTCCTCGCCCCGAGAATGGCGAGGCGTTGATCTACCGCTTCCGGAGCATGGGGCGCCGCTTCGGCGCACTGTTCGTCGTCCTCGTCGGGCTGATCGGCGGCGTGTGCGCCCTCGTCGTCGTCCACGTCGGCCGGATGCGCACGGACTCCGAGCGCGTGCTCGAGGAGACGCGCGAGCTGGTGATCGCGACGGGGCTCACGTCGGACATCGGCAGCTTGCGCCCGATCGTCGCCGCCGGCGAGCGCCCCGACCCGCACGAGCTGAAGGCGGCGCGCGAAACGGTGGCCGCCGCCGTCGAGACGCTGGACCACCTCCACGCGCCGGTGAACGATCCATCGCGCGAAGAGCACCAGGAGGCGGAGAACCGGATCGCCGTCAGCGTGCGCGCGGACGTCGTCGAGCTCGGATCCTTGCTCGAGACGCTCGACGTCCCGGCCGACGCCGCGCGCGCCGGGGAGCTGCTCGAGCACGCGCGCCACTACGCGAGCGTCCTCGCCGCCGAGACGCGCAACGAGACGCACCTCGCACACGCCGACCTCTCGGAACGCGCGACGACGACACGCACGGTCCTCGTCGCGACCTCGATCGCCGCGGCGCTCGTGCTCGGCTTCGCGCTGCTGCTCGTCTTCCGCACCGTCGTGCGGCCCCTGCGGATCGTGCGCAAGGGCGCCGAGCGTTTCGGCCGCGACGACCTGTCGCACCGCATACGCGTCAAGAGCCGCGACGAGATCGGCGCGCTCGCGCGCTCGTTCAACGAGATGGCGGACCGCGTCGCGTCGACGCAGGCGGACCTCGAGACGCGCGTGCGTGAGCGGACGAGCGAGTTCCTGCGCGCGGCCCGGCTCGCCGACCTCGGCCTGCTCGCGTCGGGCGTGGCGCACGAGATCAACACGCCGCTCGCGTCGATCACGTCGTGCGCGGAGGGGCTCGAGCGCCGGATCCACAACGGCGGCCTCGATGCGGAGACGGCGAACGACTACGTCTCGACGATCACGCGCGAGGCGTACCGCGCGCGCGACATCACCGAGCGCATGCTCGCGCTCTCGCGCCAGGAGCCCTGCCTCGTCGGCGAGGTCGCGCTCGACCGGGTCCTGCGCCAGGTCGAGTCCGCCGTCCAGCACACGCTCGAGCAGCGCGGTGTGCGGCTCGAGCGGGACGCCCCGGCGCCGGACGATGTCGCGCGCGTCAACGCCGGCGAGCTCGTGCAGATCCTCGTCAACCTGGTCCTGAACGCGATCGACGCCTCCTCGCAGGGCCAGGTCGTGCGGCTGGGCGCGAAGCTCGACGGCGAATCCCTGCGCTTCGATGTCGCGGACGACGGGTCCGGCATCCCGCCGGAGGATCTCGAGCGCATCTTCGAGCCGTTCTACACGACCAAGCGCCCGGGCCGCGGGACGGGCCTGGGTCTCGCGCTCGTCGCGACCCTCGTCGATGCGCACGGCGGCCACATCGGCGTGACGAGCCGGCCGGGCGAGGGCAGCCGCTTCGTCGTGACGCTCCCGCGGCGCTGGGAGGAGGGAGCGTGACGCCGCGCCGCGTGCTCTTCGTCGACGACGACGAGACGTTCCGGCGCGTGCTCGAGCGCGAGATCCGCGAGTTCGGCTACGTCGTCGACGCGTGCGGGAGCGGCGAGGAGGCGCTCGAGCGGCTGGCCCACGCGCCCGCCGACGTCGCGCTGCTCGACCTGCGGTTGCCCGGCATGGACGGGCTGCACCTGTTGCGCGCGATCAAGGAGCGCGACCCCGATCTGCCCGTGCTGCTGCTCACCGGCCATGGGTCGCTGCCCGAAGCGGTCGAGGCGATGCGTGCGGGGGCGCACGACTTCCTGTCGAAGCCGATCGCGCTCGGTGCCCTCGAGCAGGCGCTCGAGCGGGCCGCCGAGCACCGCGCGCTGCGACGCGAGAACGAGCGCCTGCGGGAGCTCGCCAACCGCGACGTCGCGCACGAGATCCTCGGCGACAGCCGCGTCATGGTCGAGCTGCGCGCGACGGTGAAGAAGGTCGCCGCCAGCGACGCGAACGTGCTCGTCGTCGGCGAGAACGGCACCGGCAAGGAGCTCGTCGCGCGCGCCGTCCACGAGGGCAGCGCGCGCCGCCGCGCGGCGTTCGTCGTCGTCAACTGCGGCGCGATCCCGAGCGAGCTGATCGAGAGCGAGCTCTTCGGGCACGAGCGCGGCGCGTTCACGGGCGCGACGCGGCGGCGGCCAGGCCTGCTCGAGCTCGCCGACGGCGGCACGCTCTTCCTCGACGAGGTCGGCGAGCTCCCGCTGGCGGTGCAGCCGGCGCTCCTGCGCGCGGTGCAATTCGGCGAGGTGCGCTCGGTCGGCGAGTAGCGCACGAAGCGCGTCGACATGCGCGACGTCGCGGCGACCAACCGCGACCTCGCCGACGACGTCGCCAAGTGCGACTTCCGCGAGGACCTCTACCACCGGCTCGCGACGCTCGTGATCGAGGTCCCGCCGCTGCGCGCGCGCGGCGACGACGTGATCCTGCTCGCCGAGCTCTTTCTCGACCGGCACAATGCCGCGCGACCCGGCTCGCGCCCCAAGCGCTTCGCGCAAGCCGCGCGGGCCGCGCTGCGCGCCCTGCCCTGGACCGGCAACGTGCGCGAGCTCGAGAACGTCGTCACGCGGCTCGTCACGCTCGTCGACGGGGACGAGATCGACGTGCGCGACGTCGAGAGGCACGCCGCACCGCGCCGGCGCGCGCCGTCCGACCGCCTGCCGTCGCTCGACCTCGACGACCTGTCGCGGGCCGCGATCGTCGCGGCGCTACGCCTGCACCGCGGCAACCGCCAGCGCGCGGCCGCCGAGCTCGGGATCGCGGTCAAGACGCTCTACAACAAGGTGCAGGGCTACGGGATCGAGCCGGGCGAGTGGAGCGGCGCGCCGGCCTGAGCGAGCCGGCTCACCGGGCGAGCGCCGCCGCCGCTCCCGAGCAGCGCGCCTCGTAGAACGCGCGCAGGTGGTCGAGCAGGTCGGCGTCGCGCCGCAGCGAGATGCCGTACTGCGCGAGCTCCTGCGCAGCTTCGTCGAAGCTCCAGCCGCAGTGCTTCATGCGGTACGCGGCGAGCACCGCGCTCGAGCGCCGGTCGCCCGCGGCGCAGTGGAACAGGAGCGGCCGGCGCGAACGATCCGCGACGAACGCCGCCGCTTCCTCGAGCGCATCGAAGGGCGCAGTGCCGTGTCCGTTCATCGGGATCGCGCGGCAAACGATGCCGTGGTCGGCAAGGATTACCTCCTCGACCGACCTGCGGCGATCTCCCTCGGGGAGCGCGTTGAGCCGCAGGACCGTGCGGATCCCGTGCTCGCGGACGACGCGCTCGTAGGGCCAACGCTCCATCTGTCCGGAGCGATAGAGGCCCGGCTCGACCTGCGCGAAGCGCTTCGGGAGCACGTGCCAGCGCGTCTCTTTGATCGCGACGACGACGGCGAGGGCGAGGAGGACGAGGACGATCGAGCGGGCGCGCCTGCGGGAGAGCATGGCGCGCGCTCAGCACGAACCGGGCCGCATCGCTCGCTACGAAGAGAGCATGGCACGGGTCGTGCGAGGACGAGCCGCACGACCCATGGAACGCGCGCGTGCGAGGCTTGGCGGAGAGACGGCGGTCGTCGAGCCGGTTGGCTCGCTCGAGCTGACCGTCGTCGCGCCGGTGCACGACGAGGAGCAGAACCTCGTCGCGCTGCACGCGCAGGTGCGCGACGCCCTCGCCGGGCTGCGGTGGGAGCTCGTGCTCGTCGACGACGGGAGCCGCGACCGGTCCGCTGCGGCGATCCGTGCCCTCGAGCGCGAGGACTCGCGCGTGCGCGGGATCCGGTTCCGCGCGAACCGGGGGCAGACCGCGGCGACGTGCGCGGGGATCCGCGCCGCCCGCGCGCCGCTCGTCGCGACGATGGACGCCGACCTGCAGAACGACCCCGCCGACTTGCGCGCGATGCTCGCGGCGCTCGACGGCCACGACGCGGTCGTCGGCTACCGGATCCAGCGGCACGACTCGTGGCTGCGCCGCATCAGCTCGCGCATCGCCAATGGCATTCGCAACCGCGTCACGGGCGACCACGTCCGCGACACCGGCTGCGCGCTCAAGCTGTTCCGCACGGAGGCGATCCGCTCGATCCCGCTGTTCGAGGGCATGCACCGCTTCCTCCCGACGCTGCTGCGCATGCACGGTTACCGCGTCCTCGAGCACCCGGTGTCGCACCATCCGCGGGTCGCCGGCCGCAGCAAGTACGGCATGCGCAACCGTGTCTGGCGCGCCTTCCTCGACCTGCTCGCGGTGCGCTGGATGCGCTGGCGGCTGATCCGCTACGAGCTCGCCGACGAGCGCGTGCGAGAGAGCCGCTCCGCGTGATCCTCTGGTCCGTCCTCGGCTGGGCCGGCAACGCGTCCTTCTTCAGCCGCTCCTTCGTCCAGTGGCTGGCGTCGGAGCGCGCCAAGAGCACGCGAACGCCGCTCGTGTTCTGGCACCTCTCGCTCGCCGGCACGCTCCTGCTCGGCCTGTACTCGGCGCACCGCGCCGAATGGATCCTCCTGGTCGGCTACGTCGTGAACGGGCTCCTCTACGCGCGCAACCTGCGGCTCGCGTCGTCGAGCGGCGGCCGCCGCATCGCGCTGAGCGCCGCGCTGCCGCTCGCGGTCCTCGCCGCGGTGCTCCTTCTCGCGACGCAGGCACGCCCCGCTGCTGCCCCCGACCAGGCGCCGGGCTGGATCCTCTGCGCCGCCGTCGGCCAGTCGCTCTGGAGCACGCGCTTCCTCGTCCAGTGGGTCCTCTCCGAGCGCGAGGGCCGCAGCCATCTCCCGCCGAGCTTCTGGTGGCTCAGCCTCGCGGGCAACGGGCCGCTGCTCGCGTACGCGATCCACCTGGGCGACCCGATCTTCGTCGCCGCCTACGTCCCCGGGCCGATCGTCCAGGTCCGCAACCTGATGCTCGCTAGTCGCGCGCGCGGAGCACGGCCAGGAGCGGAGCGCGGTCGTCCGTCTCCGCGGGCACCGCGAGAAGGCGCTCCCAGCGCGGCCCCGGCTCACGCTCTCCGTCGGCGATGACGAGCGCCCCGGCGGGGAGCTCCCGCGGACGTTCCACGAAGACGAGCTCGCGCCGCACGTACGCGAGCGTGTTGAACTCCGACCAGACGGAGACGTAGACCGGCTCGCCCGGCGGCAACGCGGCCTCGAGCAGCGCGGCCTGTTGGGCCAGGCCGTGGCGCTGCGCGAAGTCCGGCACGACCTGCGTCACGTGGACGAGGCGGCCGAGCGCGATCGCGGCGAGGCCCGCGAGCAAGGCCGTCGTCGGCCGACCGCGCGCGAAGACCAGGCCCAGGACGCCGGCGCCCGCCAGCGCGGCGAGCAGGGCGACTCCGAGCGTATCGAGCTCGACCTGTGCGAGCGGACGGACGAGCGCGTGCACGATGCCCGCGGCGACGACGGCGAGCGCGAGCACGGCGCAGCCCCGGGCGAGGCCGCGCGCGAGTCCGCGCGCCCGGCGCGCGTCGGCGTCGGCGTCCCAGGCGCGGGCGATGCACGCGCCCGCGACCAGGCAGGCCCAGGGGACCAGCGGGTAGAGGTAGCGCGATGCGGCCCGCGGCGACACGAGGAAGAACGCCGTCGCCGCGACCAGCGCGGCGGTCGCGAGGCGGTGAACTTCGCTCGCGAGCAGCCGTTCGCGCTCCCGGCGCAGCGCATACGCCGCGACCAGCACCGCGCTCGCCGGGAGGAAGGCTGGAACGGCCCCCACCGCGAGCTGGACGCGCTCGGCGAGGTAGCCGGCGACGCCGCCGCCGCGCTCCCCACGCAGTTCGTCGGTCCAGGTCGACAGAAGGCCCGACGGGTCGTGGGACGCGAACAGCGCGCCGAGCCAGGCGAGCGGCAGCGCGAGACCGATGGCCCACACCAGCGGCGCGCGGCCGCCGACGAGCGGACGCAGCGACCCCCCGCTCGCCGCCAGCCCTCCGAGCGCCCCGAGCTGGAAGACGAGCGCCGGGGGCCCCTTCGTCGCGAGCGCGCCGCCGAGCGCGAGCCCGCCGAGCACGGCCGCGCGCAGCGAGCCCGCGCTCGCTCGCCAGCCGAGGTACACCGCGACGAACGCGAGGAACGCGAAGAGCGGCTCCACCTCCGCGATCGTGCCCTTCGCCATCACGCCGAGCGTCGTGAGGAAGAGCACCGCCGCGAGCGCGCCCTGTCTCGTCCCGCCATGCCGCGCGCCGACCAGCAGCACTGCGAGCGCCGTCGCGCACGTGGCGAAGAGCGAGGGCAGGCGCGCGATCGGCGGCGTGACCTCCCCGGCGAGCGCGCCGAACCCGGCGATGCACCAGAACAGGAGCGGGGGCTTGGTCACGTACGGGCGGCCCCAGACCGTCGGCAAGAGGAAGTCGCCCGAGGCGAGCATCTCGCGCGCCACGATCGCGCGGCGGCCTTCCTCGTTCTTCAGCTCCGGCGGTCCGACTGCGGGCCCGTACAGGAGCGCCGCGAGCGCGACGACGAGCACGGCGGCGAGCGCGAGCGAGCGAGACGAGGACTGCACGGCGGCGCCAGGGTACTCGCGCGCTTCGCGGAAGGTGAAAGGCCAGACGCGGGCTGGCATCATCCAGGGCAAGGTGCCCCTCACGTGACTCTCTGGGACGTCGTCGGCTGGGTCGGCAACGCGTGCTACTTCACGCGTTTCCTGCTCCAGTGGCTCGCGTCGGAGCGCGCGGGGCAGACGCGCACGCCGCACGTCTTCTGGCATTTCTCGCTCGCCGGCGCACTGCTCATGAGCGCGTACTCGGTGCACCGCGAGCAATGGGTGATGCTCGCCGGCTACGGCATCAACGGGCTCCTGTACGGGCGCAACCTGTGGCTCGGGTTCGCGCGGCGGCGGCGGCGGCTCCGCGTGCGCACGGCGGCGGGGCTGGCCGCGCTCGCGGCGCTCGTGCTGTTCGCGGCGCAGGGCGAGCCGCGGAGCGGGCCGGAGCAGCCGCTCGGGTGGCTCGTGTGCGCGATCGTCGGGCAGTCGATCTGGAGCACGCGCTTCCTCGTGCAGTGGTTCCTGTCGGAGAAGCGCGGGCTCTCCTACCTGCCGCCGAGCTTCTGGTGGATCAGCCTCGCGGGAAACGGGCCGCTGCTCGCGTACGCGATCCACCTGGGCGACCCGGTCTACATCGCCGCGTTCGTGCCCGGGCCGCTCGTCCAGATCCGCAATCTCATGCTGACGCGGCGCGCGCCCGACGAGGCGACCGGCGGCGTAGCGCGCGGAGAATAGCGCGGCTCGCTCGAACCCGAGCAGCGTGTCGTGCCCTGCACGGGGCATGAACCTCCGCAACTCTGCGGGCGCGGCGCTGCTCGCGCTCGCCTCGTGCACCGCGACCGTCGACCGCGGCCGGCTCCTCAGCGACTTCGAGCGCGCCCAGCTCGGGCCGTTCGGCGACGCGACCATCGAGGACATCCTGCGCATCGAGCCGGGGGCGAGCGGGCCGCTGCGCGTCGGCGTCGCGCCGCCGATCGAGGACGAGCGTGGCGCGCGGGGCCGACCGCGCTGGAGCGAACCGGAGCGCGCGCTCTTCGCGGCGTGGGCCGAGGAGCTGCGGGCGCGGGGCCTCTTGGCCGAGCTCCTCGTGCTCCCGGGGCTGTTCGTCGACGCGAGCCTGCCGCCGCGCGAGCAGATGCTCGCGATGCGCCGCGAGGCCGCGCGGCACGGCCTCGACGCGGTGCTCGTCGTCCAGTCGCTCGCGGACGTCGACACGGGCGTGAACGTGCTCGGCTTGCTCGACCTCACCGTCGTCGGCGCGTTCGTCGTGCCGGGGCACGACGCCGAGGCCGCGTGCGTGCTCGGCGCGTGCGTGCTCGACGTGCGCAACGAATACGTCTACGCGAGCGGCGTGGGCGAGGGCAGCGCGCGCGAGCGCGTCGCTTGGGCTCACCTCGAGCCGGACGACGTGCTGGCCGAGGCCCGCCTGCGCGCGCTCGAAGCGCTCGTCGCGGCGGTCGCCGACCAGGTCACGGCACGCGCCGGGCGCGACGCCGCGACGAAGGCCGCGCCGTAGCCGACCCGTCAGGCGCCGACCGTGCCCGACTGCACGCCGTCCGCCGGCGCGGCGCCGGCGCGCGTCACGAGCAGCACGAGCGAGCGGATTCCCAAGGACGCCGATCGTACCTCGACGTCCACCGACGGGCGGCTTCGAGTACGCTCCGCCGCCATGCATCCGATCTCCGACGTCGCGGCGCGGCTCGGCGTGCCCGCCGGGCTGCTTCACCCGTTCGGCTCCTTCGTGGGCAAGGTCGACCTGGGCGTGCTCGCGCGGC
>CAZGTQ010000466.1:0-3651 GCA_964528575.1 uncultured Planctomycetaceae bacterium
GCGACGAGCGGGTCGATCGACCACGCGCCGTAGGAGTCGCTCGTCGCGCTCGCTCGGCCGGTCGAGGCGAGCGAGTCGCTCGCGACCATCACGCTCGCGCCCGCGACAGGCGCGCCGCGCGCGTCCCGCACCGTTCCGAACAGCGAGCCCGCGGCGAGGTCCACGTCGAACGGGAGCGGCGAGCCGACGGGGACGTGGAGAAAACGATCGAGCTGGCTCGCACCGACCTGGACCGTCAGCACGACGTCCGCAGGCGCGTAGACCCACGTCGAGTAGCGGCCGTCCTCGTCCGTGACCGCCCGCGTGCTCAGCTTCATGGAGCGGCTGACGCTCTCGAGCGCGACGCGCGCTCCGGCCGCCGGCCGGCCATTCACGCGCACGACACCCGAGAGATCGACGTACAGCTCGACGGCGTCGCCCAAACGCACCTCGGCGGTCTCGCCTGCGACGACCGTCACGAACGCGAGCGCACGTGAGGGCTGGGGGCCCGTCGACCGAGGGATGGACACGCAGTAGCGGCCCGGAGCGAGCGAGTCGGCGCGGAATCGACCATCCTCCTCGACGACGACGGTGCATCGTCGGTCGACCTCGACGCTTGCGACGTCAACGTATCCGCGAAGCGGCTTGCCCTCGTCGTCCAGCGCGGTCCCTTCGATCGCTCCGGCCGGCTGCACGACCAGGACCAGCCCGGCCAGCTCCTCGCCCGGCTCCAGGACCTGGACGACGCTCGGCGCAGGCGCGAAACCCCCTCCGCTCGCTTCGACGCGCAGCGCACCGGGAGCAAGATCGGAGTACGAGAAGGTCCCTTCGCGGTTCGTTCGCGTGTACCAGGAGCGCGGGCCGTTCCCACGCGACCAGTCCGGATCATCGAGCCACGTGGACGTGACTTCCGCCCCATCGACGGGCGCGCCGGAGCCGTCTACGACGTGGCCCTCGATTGCGACGGAGCGAGCGCACAGGAGCTCGACGTCGTCGCCCCCTCGCGGAAGGACCACCGCCACCGGCCGTGACCTCTCGTGTCCCCGGGCGGATGCGGACACGCTCCACGTCCCAGGTCGCAGCCCCGAGAGCTCGAAGACGCCGTGCTCGCCGGCCCCCTTGCACGGCGTGCCCTCCCCGCCGACGGGCGTGGCTGCGACGGTGAAGCGTGCCAGAGGCGCCCCTCTGTCGTCGATCGCCCGACCGACCAGCCCGATTCCCGGCTGGAGCGTCAGCCCGAGGTGTGCACCTTCGAGGTTCGTGATCGCGCGCACGATCCACTCCGGAGCGTTCGACGCCGCACCGGGAGGCCGCGCGCGCGCCTCGATCTGGTACTTCCCCGGCCGCAGACCGCGGACCCGAAAGAGGCCGCGGCCGTCGACGGGCGGCTCGAGTGAGACGTACTCGGAGCTCCGCTCGCTCACGTCCCAGCTCGCGACCCGTACCCGCGCTTCCGCCGCCGGCGCCCCATCCGGCCAACGAACGAAGCCGACGATCGAAGGACTGCCGCCGACGACGAGCTCCACTTCCGTGCGCACGTCCCCCTCGCCGAGCAGGCCGAGGTCGCGCACCGAGCGCCGATGTCCGGCGACGAGCGTCGTGAGCTCCGCCGGGCCGGGATCGAGGGCGTCGAAGGCGAAGCTCCCGCTCGCGTCGCTCTGCGTGGCGAGCTGGCGCAAGAGCACGCGCGCGTTCGCCACGGGCTCGCCGCTCGGTCCGACGACGCGCCCGGAAACGTGCGCGCCGCGCGACATCGGCACGCCCAGGGAGAGCGTCTTGCCCGCCTCGACGACGAGACCGCTGCGGCGCGCGACGGCCCACCCGTCGACCCGGCACTCGAGCTCGTAGACGAGCTCCGGTGGCAGGCCGCCGAACTCGAAGCGCAGGAGCGGGTCGTCGATGCGTGCGCGGCGTTCGCCGAGCTCGCGCTTCTCCTTCGCCATGGCACGCGAGCGGCCGCGCAGCACGACCGTCGCCCCGTGGAACGCGGCAGCCGTATCGGGCGTCGCGTTCAGGTGCGCCGCGATCCGCGCTCCGACGACCGCGGGCAGCACGAGCGGCTCCTGCGCCTCGTTCAGGTCGGCGCGATGCTCGGCGGGCACGTACAGGTAGCGGGCATCGAGCGCGAGCCCGTCCGCGCTCACGCCGAGCGACACGCGCGGCGATCTCGCGTCCGGAGCGAGCGTGATTCGGAACGTGCCGTCGGAGGCGACCGGCGCGGGCGCAGCGCGCGCACCGGCGGTGACGAACGCGCGCTCGTCCGGCGGGATCGGGATGTCGCCGGCAACGACGACGCGGCCCTCGATCGAGCGCCCCACGGCGACCGGCTCCGGCGTCGTTGACGCGGGGCGAAGCTCGCTCCCGCGGGAGCCGCGCTCCACCGGAGCAGCCCCGCGCTCGATGTTCACCCCAACGCTGGCCTCGCGCTCGCCGCGCGCCAGCACGAGGGCGGCGGCGGCGAGCATCGCCGCGACGAGCGCGATCCCGACGGCGAGGACGAGGATGCGCGAACGTGCGGACGCGCCCATCATTCGAAGACGAGCTCCACGTCGAGCTCGATACGGTCCGCGGTCGTCGCGACGGTTCGCTCGGCGGTGCGTCCGGCGTCGTCGCGCGCGCGCACGACGTACGTGCCGGAGGGCACGGGTCCCAAGCGTGGTCGCGGATGATAGAGCACGGGCGGAAGGCCGAGCGTGCAATCGGTTCCGGTCGCGTCGACGACCTGCGCGAGCGCGGGAACGTCTTCGCCCGCGGCGTCGCGGCAGTGGATGCGCAGCATCGTGCCGCGCGCGAGCACGACCTCGACGAGCGCGACCCCGGACTCCGGCGCCATGAAGCGCGCGGAGCCGCAATGTGAGCCCTGCGTCGCGAGCACCGTGTGCCGGCCGGACGAGAGTCCGTCCCAGTCGAACGATCCCGTCGCGTCCGTCGTTTCGCTCAGGGGGAGCGGCGCACCGTCCGGCAGGCGCAGGACGACGGTGGCTCCCGCGACGGGATTCCCGCGCTCGTCGACGACGCGGCCCAGCACGGTCACGTCGTCTCCGGTGACGAGATCGACGTTCTGCGTCGACCCGGCGCGCACATCGACGCGCGCGGACGCTCCGCCGCAGCGGACCAAGACCTCGTACGTGCCGGCGCGGATTGCCCCGACCGACCACGCGCCCGACGCGTCCGTCGACGTCTGCGTGCTCCACGCGACGACGAGCGGGTCGCCCGCGATCGTGACCAGCGCGCCGGCGACGGGCGCACCATGCCCATCCCGAACCGTTCCCGCGAGAGCGCCGAACGCGAGGTCGACATCGAGCGTGTGCGCGTCGACCGCCGGCACGTGCTCGACGCGGCTGAACGCGGACCCGCCATAGTAGATGATCATCACGTAGTCGCCCTCACCCAGCACTCGCGTGGCGTAGCGGCCGTCCGCGTCGGTGACCGCCGTCTCGTACATCCTCATGTCGAGCCCGTCGACGCGCTCGAAGCGAAGTTTGGCCTTCGCCAAGCGCTCGCCACCGCCCGTGATCCGGCCGTCGATCTCGATGCGCGCGTCGCCTCCGATGCGCACGCGCGTCGTCTCGCCCGCGACCACTGTCGCGACCGCGTGCGCTCGGTCGGCGACGAGCCCGTAACGGCCGGGCGCGAGCGAGTCGAGCTGGAAGCGCCCCTTTCCGTCGGCGA
>CAZGTQ010000467.1:0-17764 GCA_964528575.1 uncultured Planctomycetaceae bacterium
GTTCGCGCGCGCGGTGACGGTCGGCGGCTCCACGCTGCCGCGGCTCACGCACGCGAGCGTCGAGGAGCTGCCCGCGCTCCTGCGCGACCTGTCGGCGCAACTCGGCAAGCGCGAGGCGCGCATCGCGCGCGAGCTGCTCGCCGAGATGCGCCGCCGAGTCGACTTCCTGCTCCAGGTCGGCCTCGGCTACCTCAGCCTCGAACGCGCAGCCGACTCGCTCTCGGGCGGCGAGGCGCAGCGCATCCGGCTGGCCGCGCAGCTCGGCGCGGGCCTGCAGGGCGTGCTCTACGTGCTCGACGAGCCGTCGATCGGCTTGCACGCGCGCGACCAGGCGCGCCTGCTCGACGCGCTGCGCCAACTGCGCGACGCGGGCAACACCGTCGTCGTCGTCGAGCACGACGAGGCGACGCTGCGCGCCGCGGACTGGCTGATCGACGTCGGGCCCGGCGCGGGCGAGCACGGCGGCCGCATCTGCGCCGTCGGCGAGCCGAGCGACGTCGCGCGCGCGGACTCGCCCACCGGCAGGCTGTTGCGCGGCGAGCTCGCGATGCCGGCGCCCCAGACGCGGCGCGCGGGCAACGGCGCGAAGCTCGTCGTGCGCGGCGCCCGTGGCTTCAACTTGAAGGCGATCGACTTCGAGATCCCGCTCGGCACGTTCGTCGCCGTGACCGGCGTGAGCGGCTCGGGCAAGTCGACGCTCGTCGACGCGACGCTCGCGCGCGCGCTCGCGCGCCACCTCGGCCGCGAGACGCCCGATCCCGAGCCGTACGACGCGATCGAGGGGCTCGCGGCGGTCGAGGACCTCGTCCTGATCGACGCGGCGCCGATCGGCCGCACGCCGCGCTCCAACCCCGCGACCTACGCCGGCGCCTTCGGGCCGATCCGCGACCTGTTCGCGAGCCTCCCGGAGGCGCGCATGCGCGGCTGGGCGGCCGGCCGCTTCTCGTTCAACGTGGCCGGCGGCCGCTGCGAGGCGTGCCAGGGAGCGGGCGCGCAGTACGTCGAGCTGCAGTTCCTCGCGCCGGTCACCGTGCCGTGCGAGGAGTGCGGCGGCCACCGCTTCCAGTCCGAGACGCTCGAGGTCCGCTACCGCGGCCACAGCATCGCCGACGTGCTCGCGCTCTCGATCGGCGAGGCGCACGAGCTCTTCGTGGACCACCCGAAGATCGCGCGGCCGCTGCGCACGCTCGTCGACGTCGGCCTCGGTTACCTGCGCCTGGGCCAGCCGTCGACGACGATCTCCGGCGGCGAGGCGCAGCGCGTCAAGCTCGCCAAGCACCTGCAGCGCACCTCGCGCAAGCACACGCTCTACCTGCTCGACGAGCCGACGACGGGCCTGCACCAGCAGGACGTGCGCGACCTCGTGCAGGCGCTGCAACGGCTCGTCGACGGGGGCAACACCGTGCTCGTGATCGAGCACGACCTCGATCTCGTGCGCGCGGCGGACTGGGTCGTCGACCTCGGCCCCGAGGGCGGGCGCGCGGGCGTCGAGGTCCACGCGGCGGGGAGCCCCGCGGACGTCGCGCGGGCGAAGGGCTCGCACACGGGCGCGGCGCTGCGCGCGCTCGACGGCGCGCGCGCGCCGAAGCCGCGCAAGGCGCGCGTCGTGCGCCGCGGGAACGAGCCCAGCGACCGGCTCGAGGTCGTGCGCGCGCGCACGCACAACTTGCGCGACGTCAGCGTGTCGATCCCGCGCGACGCGCTGACCGTCGTCACCGGCCCGTCCGGCTCGGGCAAGAGCTCGCTCGCGCTCGACACGATCCACGCGCTCGGCCGCCAGCGCTTCGTCGAGTCGCTCTCGACGTACGCGCGCCAGTTCCTCAGCTCGCGCGACCGGCCGCCGGTCGACCGCATCGTCGGCCTGGGCCCCTCGGTCGCGGTCGAGGCGCGCACCGCGAGCGGCCACCCGCGCTCGACCGTCGCGACGACGACGGAGATCCACGACCACATGCGCGTGCTCTGGGCGCGCGCCGGCACGCCGCGCTGCCCCGAGCACGGCGAGAGGCTCGTGCGGCGCGACGCGTCGGCGGTCGCCAAGCGCGTCGTGCGCGAGCTCGACGGCGGCCGCGGCTGGATCGTCGCGCCGATCTTCGGGCCCGGCGTCGACGAGCCCGAGGAGCTCGCCGCGGCGTTCGCCGAGGCGGCGAAGGAGTGGCGCAGCGCCGGCTTCGCCCGCTGTCTCGTCGACGGCGAGGAGGTGCGGCTCGACGGGCTCGAGGGAGCGCCGGCGGGGCTCGCCGGCGGGGCGCGCGTCGACCTCGTCGTCGACCGGCTCGCGTTCGGCGCGGACACGCGCTCGCGCGTCGCCGAGGCGGTCGAGCAGGCCGAGGCGATCGGCGGCGGCCGCGTCAGCGTGATCGCGCGCGAGAAGGGCGGCCCCGGGGCGCGGCTCGAGTTCAGCTTGCGCGGCGCGTGCTCGCAGTGCGGCTTCTCGCTCGGCGGGCCGCTCGAGCCGCGGCACTTCTCGTTCAACACGCACGTCGGTGCGTGCCCCGCGTGCGACGGCCTCGGCGTGAGCTGGCAAGCGGACGCGGAGCGGCTCGTCGACGCGCCGGAGTCGCCGCTCGTGCTGGACGAGAGCCACACGGCGAGCGCCAGCGGCGGCACGGCGATCCGGCACAAGCTCGGCCGCTACCTGACCAAGGGCAAGGGCTACTACGAGCATCTGTTGCGCGCCGTCGCGCGCTCGCACCGCATCGACCTGTCGAAGCCGTTCGAGCGCCTGAGCGACGCGCAGAAGGACCTGATCCTGTACGGCACGGGGGCGCGCGTGAGCTACGACGTGCGCATCGAGAAGCAGAGCGAGCGTTTCGAGCTGCAGGAGGAGTTCACGGCGAGCTGGCCGGGGCTGTGCGGTCACGTCGAGGCGTGGCACGCGAAGTCCGAGGATCCCGGCTGGCGCGCGCTGCTCGAGCGCTTCATGACGCGCCGTCCGTGCCGCGTGTGCGCGGGCGAGCGGCTCGCGCCGGGGCCGCGCGCGGTCACGCTCGGCAAGCAACGGCTGCCCGGGCTGCTCTCGTGCTCGGTCACTGCGGCGCTCGCGTGGCTGCGCGCCCTGGCGCTGCCGAAGGCGCGCCGCGCGGCGGTCGAGCCGGTGCTCGCCGAGCTCACGTCGCGCCTCGACCTGATCGAGCGCGTCGGACTGGGCTACCTCACGCTCGACCGCGCGATGTCGACGCTCTCGGGCGGCGAAGCGCGCCGCATCCGGCTGTCCGCGAGCCTCGGCTCCCAGCTCGTCGGCGTCTGCTACGTGCTCGACGAGCCGACGGTCGGGCTGCACCCGGCCGACGTCGACAAGCTCACCGACGCGCTGCTCGTGCTGCGCGACGGCGGCAACACGGTGATCGTCGTCGAGCACGACGAGGCCCTGACGCGGCGCGCGGACTTCGTGGTGGACCTCGGGCCGGGCGCCGGGCGCCTCGGCGGCGAGATCGTCGCGGCGGGCACGCCGGCCGAGATCGAGGCGCATCCGACCTCGCTGACCGGGCGCGCGCTGCGCGGCGAGTACGGCGCCGGGCGCGGGCGCGCGAAGCGGACGGTCGCGAGCGGCGCCGAGCGCATCGGCGTGAGCGGCGCGTCCCTGCACAACCTGCGCAACGTCGCGTTCGAAGCGCCGTTCGGCGCGATCACGGGGCTCTGCGGGCCGTCGGGCTCGGGCAAGAGCACGCTCGTGCTCGACACGCTCGTGCCGGCGCTGAGCGGCGAGCGCGCCGAGGGCCGCTGGCGGCGCGTGCGCGGAGCGGCCGGCGGCGGGCGGCGCGTCGTCGTCGTCGACGCGAGCCCGCTCGGGCGCACCCCTGCGAGCGTGCCGGCGACCGCGGTCGGGCTGATGGAGCCGCTGCGCGAGCTCTACTGCCGGCTGCCCGACGCGCGCGTACGCGGCTTCACGCCGTCGCACTTCTCGTTCAACAGCCCGCGCGGCCGCTGCCCCGCGTGCGAGGGCCGCGGCGCGACGAAGGTCGAGATGCAGTTCCTCGCGGATCTGTGGCTCGAGTGCGAGGAGTGCGAGGGCCGCCGCTACCGGCCCGAGGTGCTCGGCGTGCGCTACCGCGCCAAGTCGATCGCGGACGTGCTCGCGCTCTGCGCGGACGAGGCGCTCGAGCTGCTCGCTCACCAGCCGGCCGCGGTGCGCATCCTGAAGACGCTCGTCGACGTCGGCCTCGGCTACCTGACGCTCGGCCAGAGCTCGACGACGCTGTCTGCGGGCGAGGCGCAGCGGGTCAAGCTCGCGAGCGAGCTCATGCGCGCCGAGGGCGCGGGCCGCAGCGTGCTCGTGCTCGACGAGCCGAGCACCGGGCTGCACGCGAGCGACGTGCAGCACCTGATCGTCGTGCTCGAGCGGCTCGCCGACCGCGGCGACGCCGTGATCGTGATCGAGCACGACGTCGACATGCTGCTCGCCTGTGACCGGCTCGTGGAGCTGGGACCGGGCGGCGGCGACGACGGCGGCCGCGTCATCGCGGAGGGGACGCCCGAGGAGCTCGCGCGCGACGCCGCATCGGTCACGGGGCCGTGGCTCGCGCGCGCGCTCGCCGTCGGCCCGGGCGCGGACCGCCCGGCCGCGGAGCGCGGGCCGGCGCGGCGGCGCGCGGCCGGCGGAGGGCGGGGAGCGAGGAAGGAGATGGTTCTGTGAGCCTGCACCCGGACAACCCGCTGATCGTGCAGAGCGACCGCTCGCTCTTGCTGCACACCGTGCGGGCCGTGCTCGACGAGAACGGCCGGCCGAAGAAGGACGAGCACGGCGTGCCGGTGACGGAGGAGCATCCGCGCTTCGTCGAGGCGCGCGACGCGCTCGCCGCGTTCGCCGAGCTCGAGAAGAGCCCCGAGTACCTGCACACGTACCGCATCACCCCGGTCTCGATCTGGAACGCCGCTGCGCTCGGGCTGACCGCGGACCAGGTCGAGGAGCTGCTCTGCGGCCTCGCGTGCGTCCCGGTGCCGCAGAACGTGCTCGTCGACGTGCGCACGTGGATCCGGCGCTACGGCTGCATGCGCATCGAGCGCGCGGGCGAGCGCTTCGAGCTCGCCTCCGACGACGCCGACGCGCTCGCCGACGTGCTCGGCTACGAGCCCGTGCGGCGCATGGTCGAGGTCCAGGCCGACGGCCGCGTGTGGGTCAGCGGCCTCAACCGCGGCAACATCAAGCAGGCGCTGGTCAAGATCGGCTATCCGGTCGACGACCGCGGCGGCTATCTCGAGGGCGATGCGTTCGCCGTGCCGCTGCGCTCGGTGACGCGCGCCGGCCGCCCGTTCGGGCTGCGGCCGTACCAGTCGAGCGCGGCCGAGGCGTTCTACCGCGAGGGGAGCGTGCGCGGCGGCAGCGGCGTCGTCGTGCTGCCGTGCGGCGCGGGCAAGACCGTCGTCGGCATCGGGGCGATGAATCTCGTCGGAACGAAGACGCTCATCCTGACGACGAACACCGTCGCGGTGCGCCAGTGGCGCGACGAGATCCTCGACAAGACCGAGCTCGGCGAGCTCGACGTCGGCGAGTACACGGGCGACCTGAAGGAGGTGCGCCCGGTCACGATCACGACGTACCAGATGCTGACGTGGCGGCGTGCGCGCACGGACGAGTTCGAGCACTTCGCGCTGTTCTCGCGCGAGAACTGGGGGCTCGTCGTGTACGACGAGGTGCACCTGCTCCCCGCGCCGATCTTCCGCGTGACCGCCGACCTGCAGGCGCGGCGCCGGCTCGGGCTCACTGCGACGCTCGTGCGCGAGGACGGCAAGGAGGACGAGGTGTTCTGTCTGATCGGACCCAAGCGCTACGACGTGCCGTGGAAGGTGCTCGAGCAGCAGGGCTTCATCGCGACGGCCAAGTGCACCGAGGTGCGCGTGCCGCTCGACCCCGCGCTGAAGTCCTCCTACGCGAGCGCCGACGCGCGGCGCAAGTTCCGCATCGCGTCGGAGAACCCCGAGAAGACGCGCGTCGTCGAGGCGATCCTCGCGCGGCACCCCGGCGGGCGCGTGCTCGTCATCGGCCAGTACATCGACCAGCTCACGCGGCTCGCGCGTCACCTGCGCGTGCCGCTGATCACCGGCAAGACGCCGACGGCCGAGCGCGAGGCGTTGTACTCGGCGTTCCGCGACGGCCGCGAGCGCGTGCTCATGGTCTCGAAGGTCGGAAACTTCGCGATCGACCTGCCCGATGCGAACGTCGCGGTGCAGGTGTCGGGCACGTTCGGCTCGCGCCAGGAGGAGGCGCAGCGGCTGGGGCGGATCCTGCGACCGAAGAGCGACGGCTCGGCGGCGGCGTTCTATGCGGTCGTCACGCTCGGCTCGCGGGACCAGGAGTTCGCGCAGAAGCGCCAGCTCTTCCTCACCGAGCAAGGGTATTCGTACGAGATCATCGACGCGGCCCACGTGTTGGGGAGCGTCGAGACCGAGGTCAGCGCGTGAGCTCGAGAGCATCCGGGATGAGCCGCAACGGGCACGTCGAGAACGGGAAGGCGCCGCGCGCCGATGCGTCGCTCGCCGACGCGGTGGGCAAGCGGCCCAAGTCCGACCTGTTCGATCTGTACAACTTCTGGTGCGGCAACGGCGCGACGCGCATGCCGCGCGACCCCGTCGAGGTGCGCCGCGCCGTGCTCGAGCGGATGAGCGACTCCGCGCTCGTCGAGGAGCGCGTCGGCGACCTCGGCCGCCGGCTCGGCTCGGTCTTCGAGCGGCTCGTGCGCGCCCCGGGTCACCGCTGCACGTACACCGAGCTCGTCGACTCGCGCGAGCTGTCGTATCTGTCGACCTACGACATGGAAGCGTGCCTGACCGCGCTCCAGCGTCGCGCGCTCGTCGTCGAGGAGGCGGGCGCGCGCTTCGCCGAAGTCGGGCTGCGGATGTACGCGGTGCCGAGCGAGCTCGTCGACGCGCTCCTGCGTCAGCGGCGCAAGGCCGAGCGCGGCACCTTCGACGTCATCACGCTGCGCGGCCACCTCGATCAGATGTACGCCGACCCCGAGCGGGCACGGCGCATCACGCCGCAGCGGCTGCGCGAGATGTACAAGATGTACGCGCGCGAGACCGCCGCCGAGTCGCGCATCGAGCGTCTGCCCGACGGCGTGCGCGACCTCGTCCACAAGGCGATCCTCGAGTTCGGTGGGATCCTGCCGCGCGGCCTGTTCGAGCGCATGGACACCGAGCTGCCGCACTGGAACGGGCGGCGCTGGCGCATGATCCTCGAGCAGTCGCTCGTCGGCACCGTCCAGGAGCTCGACCTCTCGCGCTACGGCATCCGTCACGGCGACGAGACGCTCGTCGTCTTCAACGAGGTCGCGCTCGCCTGGCTGCGCCGCGTCGCGGTGCCGAGCGATCCGGATCGGCCGCACGAGGAGCTCTCGCTCGGCATCGATCTGATCTCGAACCTGTCGCGCTTCCTCGGGTTCCTGCTCGAGAACGACGTGCGCTTCACGGTGAAGGGCGAGATCTTCAAGACGACCGAGAAGAAGATCATCCAGTACCTGATCCCCAACCCCGGCCGCGAGCTCTCGCGCGAGGAGGTGCTGGAGTTCATCTACCGCTTCTGCCGGCACGAGGGCCTGATCGACTGCACGGGCGAGCGCACGCTCGCGGTGACGGCCGCGGGTTACGACTGGGAGCAGCGCCCGCTCGCCCACAAGCTCAAGGCGCTGCACGAGTTCGCGATCGAGGAGAAGACGCTCGAGGGCGAGCCGTTCCACCAGACGCGCATGCGCCGCATCCTCGTGCGCCTGCTCAAGCGCGTCGAGCCGGACACGTGGTACGACTTGATGTACCTGCCGTTCCTGGCGCGCAACACCTACCTGGCGAGCCTGGACGACCTGGGCGTCGAGGACTGGTTCGCGGAGCGCTCGAACGGCGCGCAGTACGCGCCGATGGACGACGCGCAGCGCATGGCGTGGAACCTCGCGCGTTGGGTCCGCCAGCGCATGTACCTGCTCGGCATCGTCGACCTGGGCTACGACAAGGCGCAGCGACCCGTCGCGATGCGTCTGACGCGCAGCGGCGCGCGCCTGCTCGGCGTGCACGACTGCCCCGCGCCCGCGACGGGCGGCGTCGGCAACCTCGTCGTCACGCCCGATTTCGAGGTCGTGCTCTTCCGCAGCGGCGACGACGCCGAGCTCGTCCACGATCTCGACCGCTTCTGCGTGCGCGACAAGCTCGGCCAACTGCTGCACTTCCGCATCACCGAGGACTCGGTGCGCCGCTCGCTCGCGCAGGGCATGCGCCTCGAGCACATCCTCGCGACGCTCGAGAGCCACAGCCGCACGCCCGTGCCGCAGAACGTGTCGTTCTCGATCCGCGACTGGGCCAAGAGCGCGGGGCTGATGGCGCTCGGCGAGGACCTCGTGATCCGTTGCGACGATCCCGAGACGCTGCGCCGCTTCCAGCGCGACCCGGGCGTGCGCTCGTACGTCAAGTCGGTGATCGACGAGCGCCGGATCCAGCTCGGGGGCCGCATCACGCGGCGCCGCCTCCAGGCGCTCCTGCGCGAGCTCGGCCACCTGGTCGAGCTCGCCTGAGAGCCCGCCATGGGCGCGCCCGTCCCCGTCCCGCGTCTCGTGGCCCTGTCGCCGGGGACGCTCGCCGCGCGCGATGCGGCCGCGTTCGTCGAGCGCGTCCGCGCGGCGCTCGCCGCGGGGCTCGGCGCCGTGCTCCTGCGCGAGCCGGCGCTCGACGACGGGCCGCTCCTCGCGCTCGCGCGCGAGCTGCGCGCGCTGGCGGACCGCTCCGGCGCCTGGCTCGGCGTCCACGACCGCGTCCACGTCGCGCTCGCCGCGCGCGCCGACGCCGCGCACCTGGGCTTTCGCTCGCTGCGTCCCGCCGCCGCGCGCGCCGTCGCGGGCGCGCGCTGTGCGCTCGGCCTGTCGACGCACGCGGGCGACGACGCGGACGCGTGGCGCGACGCGGACTACCTGTTCCACGGGCCCGTGCGTGCCACCGCATCGAAGCGCGGCGTGAAGGAGCCGATCGGCTTCGACGGGCTCGCCGCGGGCGTCGCGCGCGCGGGCGCGCGGCCGGTGCTCGCGATCGGCGGGATGCGGCCGCAAGACGTGCGCGACGCTCTCGCGGCGGGCGCGCACGGCGTCGCGGTGCTCGGCGGCATCCTCGCGCACGCCGAGCCGCGCGCGGTCGCCGAGCGCGCCGGAGCGTACGTGCAGGCGCTCGAGCACGCGACGCGCTGCCCGGCGGAGGGCGGGGCGTGAACGCGAGCGCGAGGAAGCTGCTCGCGCGGCTGCGCGTCGTCGTCTACGCCGTAGTCCTCGCGTGCATCCTGTGGGGCTTCTGGCGCTTCGAGGTCGCGACGCTGCCGACCGAGGGCTGCTCGCCGGTGCTCGCGCTCGAGCCGGGCCAGCGCATGCTGCTCGACGCGCACCCCACGGCGTTCGGCCCGGGCGACGTCGTGTTCTTCCGGCACGAGGGCGAGGGGCGGCAGCTCATCGCGACGGTCGACGAGCCGCCCGCGAGCGCGAGCGAGGCGCTGTGGCGGCGCGTCGAGGACGAGGACGCGCTGTGGGTCGTCTGCGACCGCGTCGGCTGCCCGAGCGACGACAGCCGCCTGCTCGGGCCGATCGCCCGCGAGCACGTCGATTACCGGCTCGTGCTCGCCTGGGGCCCCTGAGGCCTGCGCGATGGGGTGGGACGAGGACCGGCTGCACCGCTGGCTCGCGCGCCGGCCCGCCGCGCGCGTCGTCGCGGGCTCGCCGATGCACGACGCGATGGTCCTGCGCCCGCTGCGGGGTCGCACCGTCGCGTGCGTCGACCAGACGATCGAGGGCGTGCACGCCCAGGCCGACGTCGCGCCCGCGCGGTTCGGCGCGAAAGCCGCGGGGCGCGCGCTCTCCGACCTCGCCGCGACCGCCGCGAGCCCGCGCGCGCTGCTGCTCGCTCTGCGCGCGCCCGCCGAGCGCGACGAGCGCTGGATGCGCGGCGTGATCGGCGGCGTCGCGCGCGCGGCCGAGCGCGCGGGCGCGGAGCTCGTCGGCGGCGCCCGCGCCGCGGCGCCCGGGCGGGCGAGCGCGACCGTGACCGCGTTCGGGGCCTTCATGGGCACGCGGCGTCCGCCCGGTCGCGACCGCGCGCGCCCGGGCCAGGTCGTCGTGCTCACCGGCCCGGTCGGCGGGAGCGTGCTCGGCCGCCATCTCGCGATCGAGCCGCGCTTCGAGGCGAGCCGGCGCCTCTTCGCGGCACGCGCGAGCGCGCTGATGGACGTCAGCGACGGGCTCGCGCTCGATCTGTGGCGTCTCGCGCGCGCCTCGGGCGTGCGGATCGAGCTCGACCTCGCGCGCGTGCCCGTGCACCGCGACGCGCGCCGACTCGCGCGTTCGAGCGGTCGCCCCGCGCTGTGGCACGCGCTGCACGACGGCGAGGACCACGAGCTCGTCGCGACGCTCCCGCGCGTCGCCGCGGCCGCCGCCGAGCGCGCCGGGGACGTCGTCGTCGGCCGCGTGCTGCGCGGGGAGGGGCTCGTCCTGCGCGAGCGCGACGGGCGCGCGCTACCCTGGTCGGGCGATGGAGGCTGGATCCATGGCCGCTGAGCCGCGTCCGCCGGTGCGCCTCGTCAGTCGCTCGGCGGAGGCGACCGAGCGCGTGGGGGAGCGGCTCGGGCGCGCGCTCGGTCCGGGGGCCGTGCTCGCGCTGTCGGGCGAGCTCGGCGCGGGCAAGACGGCGCTCGTGCGCGGGCTGGCGCGCGGGTTGGGCGTCGAGGAGCGGGTCTCGAGCCCGACGTACACGCTGCTGCACGAGTACGAGGGCCGCCTGCGGCTGTACCACTACGACGCGTGGATGGAGGGGCGCGAGCGGGCGCTGCTCGCGGGGGGCGGCTCGAGCTGGCTGTTCGACGCCGGCGTCGCGGTCGTCGAGTGGGCCGAGCGGGTCGCGGACCTCCTGCCCGAGCCGCGGCTCGAGGTGCGCCTGTCCCACCGCGGCCCCGAGGAGCGCGAGCTGGTGCTCGAGCGGCGCGGGAGCGGGTCCGACGGCGCGGAGCGGGCGCTGGACGCCGCCCTGGCGGCGGTCGAGGCGCTCGTCGCACAAGATCCGGAATTGGAGGCCTCGGCGTGAACCGGGGGGCGGGACGCGCGTTGAGCGGGGCGGACCGCCTTTGAAAGGGACTCCGTGAAAGGGACCTGGGACGATCACCGGGACCCCATCCGGGCCCTTCCGGACCCCACCTTGTTCGAGGAGTTCGTCCGGACGGAGACCCGCACCTTCCTGGGGTTCTTCCGGCGGCTGGGGGCCGCCCCCGAGGAGGCCGAGGATCTGGTCCAGGAGGTCTTTCTCCGCTTGTACCACCGCGCATCGAGCTACCAGCCCCAGGAGCGTTTCGGCGCCTACGCGTTCCGCACGGCGCGCAATGCCTGGATCGACCTCCAGCGCCGTCGCGCGTCGCGGCCTGGCCTCCTGTCGCTCGACGCCACGCCGCCCGATTCCGGCCCGGCGGGCCGCAACGGCGCGTTCCACGAGCGCCTGACGACCGATGACCCCACGCCCGCCGAGGGCGCCGCGCGGCGCGAGGACGCGGGCCGCCTGCGGGCCGCGCTCGCGTGCCTGCCCGAGCACCACCGGCTCGTCTTCGAGCTCGGCGTGCTCCAGGAGCTGTCCTATGCCGAGATCGGCGCGATCCTCGACATCCCGGTCGGGACGGTGAAGTCCCGCATGTTCCACGCCGTGCGCAAGCTGCGCGAGGCGGTCGAGACGGAGAACTGCACGTGAGCCGGCACCGCCACGATCAGCACGGCCATGACGAGCACGGCCATGACGACGCGCTGGAGGCGCGCGTGCTGGAGCTCCTGCTCGACGGGGATGCCCAGCGCGAGCTCGAGCGGCTGCGCGCGGATCCGGCGGCGACCGAGACGGTCGCGCGCCTCGAGAGCTTCCTCGGCCTGTGCCGCAGCGAGCTGGCCCCGGTGGGGGCCGACGCGGGCGCCGACGCGCTCGCCCAGGCCGTGCTCGCGAGCACGACGCGCGAGGACCTCGACTGGCGCGGCGACCTGCGCCTGGTGCGCGGCTTCGTCGCGCGGCGCCTGCGCTCGTCGATGTGGTTGCGCGTCGCTGCCGCGAGCCTGCTCGTGCACGTCGCGGCGCTGCCCGTCGTCGCGTGGTACGCGTTCCAGCCGCGCGAGCGCGGCTTCGCCATCGACTTCGCACGGCCGGCGCAGGAGAGCCCGGTGGCGCCGGACGTCGCCGAGCCCGAGCGCGATCTCGAGGGCACGGCAGGCACGGCCGAGCTCGACGACCTGCTCGGCGCCGGCCCGTGGGGCACCCGGAGCGCGACCGTGCAGAACAACCTGCGGCGCGCGCGCTACTGGCTCGCCGCCGGCGATGCCCCGCGCGCGGGCGCGCGTCCGACGACCGCGGTCGGCGCGCTGCTCGAAGAGCGGGCGGAGCGGCTGCAGCGCTACGAGGCGGGCGAGCCCGGCGCTGCCCGGCTCGAGGATCCCAGCGCCTACGCCGAGCCGCTCGAGCGCGTGCTCGCGGTCGAGCTGCTGCTCGACGAGTGCGTGCTCACCGGCAACCTGCCCGCGCATCTCGAGCGCGGCTTGCACTCCCTGAACGCGATCGACGAGGGCCCGGTCGCGCGGCTCGCCGAGGCGGCGCTCGAGCGCGCCGCGGCCTACGGCTGGCCGGGTGCGCGCGCGGTCGTCGAGCCGGTCGACGCCCCGTACGGCGCGCGCTGGCGGGATCGCCTGCGCGCGGCGCTCGACGCGGAGGCCGAGCGCGACCCCGCGGTGCGCGCCTGGCTCGCGGCGGACGACGAGCGCTGAGCGCGCTCGCGGCGCCTGCGCGCCGGCATCGAGGTGGCCTCGGCCCGGGGGCTCCCCTATGCTCCGGCGCCATGAGCGTGCGCAGCGTCTTCGCGACGATCCTGATGCCGGCGAGCGTGACGTCGGCCGTGATACTGGGCCCGGCCGCGGTGCTAGGGGCCACACAGAACGTCCCTGCGGGACCCCCGCCGGAGCCGGGCGAGGTCGACGAGCGCGCGATCCGGCTGACGCTCGAGGACGCGGTGCGGATCGCCGTGAGCAGCAACATCGGTCTCGAGATCGAGCAGGAGAACGTCGAGGTGCGGCGGCTCGAGTCGCTCGGCATCTGGGGCGTCTTCGATCCGGTGCTGTCCGCCTCGACGAGCTACACGACCGCGGAGTTCGAGGGGCCGACGCAGCTCGCCGGCGCGGCCGTCGTCGACGAGGACTCGCTGAGCACGAGCGCCGGGCTGCTCGTGCCGTTCCACACCGGCGGCGCGCTCGACGTGCGCTACTTCCGCGATCAGCGCGAGACGAACAGCCAGTTCTCGGCGCCCGAGACGACGCGCGACATCTTCGCGCTCGTCCTGACGCAGCCGCTCCTGCGCGGCGCGTGGAGCGAGGCGGCGACCTCGTCGCAGCGCCAGGTGGAGATCGCGTACCTCCAGCAGCAGGAGCTCCTGCGCGCCTCGCGCCAGCAACTGGTGCTCGACGTGCACTTCGCCTATTGGGATCTCGTGACGGCGCTCGAGGAGCTGCAGGTGCGCGAGCTCGCGGTCCGGCTGGGCGAGGAGCAGCTCGCCCAGAACCGGCGGCGGCTCGAGGTCGGCGTCGGCACCGAGGTCGACGTGCTCCAGGCGGAGACCAACGTGGCGACGCAGAGCGAGCAACGGCTGCTCGCCGAGGTCGAGGTGCGGGCGGCGATGGACGCGCTCAAGGCGCTGCTGTTCCGGCGCGGCGAGGGCGAGTCGTGGCGCGCGTACGTCGACGCCTGGGAGACCACGATCGAGCCGCTGACGCCGCTGCCGAGCCTCCCCCAGGCGCCGCTCGAGCTCGATTGGACCCGCTCGCTCATGCTCGCCGCGCAGTATCGCCCCGAGCTCGTCCAGCAGCGGCTCGTGATCGACGCGGCCGAGACGCGGCTCGTCCTCGCCGAGTCCAACAGCCTGCCGCTGCTCGACGCCCGGCTCGAGGCGTCGTCGTCCGGCTTCGCGCCCAAGCGACTGCTCGTCGATCCCGGCCCGCCGCCCGTCTTCGTCAGCGAGTCGAACAGCGACGCGTTCTCCGACGCGATCGGCTTCGAGTTCCCGACGTACGTCGCCGCGCTCGACTTCGCGCTGCCGATCGGCAACCGCACGGCGAAATACAGCGAGCGCGCAGCGCGCGTCGACGTGCGCGTCGCCCGGCTGGCGTACGAGCAGGTCGAGATGAACATCGTCGCCGAGGTCCGCGGAGCCGTGCGCGAGGTGCTGTACCAGGCCGAGGCCGTCGCCGCGGCGGTGCGCAGCGTGCAGCTCGCGCGCCGCCAGCTCGAGGCCGAGCAGGCGCGCTACCAGGAGGGCCTGTCGACGACGTTCCAGGTGCTCGAGTTCCAGCAGACGCTCGCGCAGGCGCTGTCGTCGGAGAAGGCGGCGCGCGGCGGTCTGGCGAAGGCGGAGGCGGCGTTGCAGCGTGCCGAGGGCGTCCTCGGCGGGGAGTCCGTGCCCTGAGCGCGCGTCCGCGCACCCTCCGCCGCGTCGTGCCGCTGCGCCTCGGCTTCGTCGCCTGGCTCGTCGCCGGACTGGTCGCCGGCTTGGTCGCCGGACTGGTCGCCGGTTGCGGCGACGAGGATCGCGCTGCGTCCGAGGCGCCCGCCGGCGCGGCGCAGAGCGTCGAGGCGGAGCTGCTCGCCGACGATCGGGTCGCCGAGCTGATCTACGACTGCCCGCGCGACCAGCACTACGACCGCGACCTCGCCGACGTCGTGCCGATGCTCGTCGAGAAGCTCGAGCGCGGGCAGACCGACCCGCTGCACCGCGCGAAGGAGGAGCTCGCGGCCCTGGGCGAGCGGGCGCTGCCGGAGGTGCGCCGATTGTTCGACCGGGCCTACCCGAGCCCCATCGAGCTCGCGCCCGTGCTCCAGAACGCGCTCGAGGTCGCGGTGCAGAGCCGCGCGCCCGCAGCGCGCGACATGGTGCTGCGCGCGCTCGACCACCAGCGCGACACGGTGCGCAACCTCGCGGTGCGCGGCCTGGCGCGCGGGCTCGCGCGGCCCGAGGACTACGATGCGATCCACGCGCACCTCCCGTGGGAGAGCGTGCACATGCGCCCGCTGTTCGCGCAGGCGCTCGTGGCCGCCGACCCGGCGCGCGCGGCCGACGAATTCGTCGGCTGGTTCGAGAGCGGCGAGAACCCCGACCTGTGGGGCGGCGTGCAGCTCTCGATCCTCGAGGTCGACCCCGAGCCGATCGTCGCGCGCGTCCGCGACTTGTGGCCTGCGGCGGTGCTCGAAGTGAAGCACGTGCTCGCCGGCGTCGCCGCGCGCGCGGGCGACGCCGACGCGGAGCGCTTCCTGCTCGACGAGCTGGACGCGGCCGACCTCGAGCGGCGCACGCGCGCGCTGCAGGTCCTCGCGGCGATCGACCACGTCGGCGCGCTCGCCGACGTGTTGGCGAACGAGCCCGACCCGACGCTGCGCGCGATCGCCGCGGACGCGCTCGGGGAGCACCCCGACGACCCGCGCGCGCTCGACGCGCTGCGCGCGGGGCTCCAGGCGGACGTGCCCGAGGTGCGTGGCGCGAGCGTGATGCAGCTCGTCGAGCTGGGCGACGACGCCGGCATCGACGTCGCGCTCGTGGCGCTGGGCGGGCCGGTGCGCGAGCTCGACGCGGCGATGCAGGCGCTGCGCCCGTACCTCGCCGAGCGGCCCGAGCTCGCCCGGCGCGTGCTCGAGCGGCTCATGGCGCGCCACGAGGAGGAGGCGCACCTGCCGGCGAAGGAGCGGCTCGCCACGCTCGAGGCGATCGGCCAGGTGCCGTTGGCGCAGGCCGCGGACTTCATCGAGGCGCAGCTCGAGCAGACGATCGGGCCCGCGGAGAGCGCGGGCGCGGGCGAGGACGTGCGGTACGAGGGCCTGCGGCCGCATCGCTGGTTCGCGATGCAGCTCGCCAACGCCGGCGAGCCCGGCCGCGCGCGTCTGGTGGCGCGGCTCGTCGGCGAGAGCGACCCGATCCGGCGCCTCGACCTGATCTGGGCGTTCGCCAGCAACCGCAGCGAATCCGTGCGCGAAGCGCTGCTCGCCGTCGCCGAGGACGAGTCGACGCACGACCTGGAGCGGCTCTACATCGCCTCGCGCCTCGTGCGCGTCGGGCCGTCGTCGGAGGTCGCCGCTCGGCTCAAGCGCCTGTGCCTGCGCGTGCAGCACCCCGAGGCGCGCCGCGCGCTCCAGTGCCTCCTGTGGCAGTGGTATTGAGCTTCCCACCGGCTCCGCCGACCTGCGGCGACGGCCCAGCGGAGGTCACGGATAGTCCGCGTCCTGCGGGAGCTCGCGCCAGCCGGCGTCGAGCCCGAAGGGGCCGCGCGGGGCGCGCGCGCCGCTGAACGCGGCCTCGGCGTTGTCGTGGTCGAGCAGCGCTCCGCCGGAGGTGCGCACGAACGAGCGGAAGCCCGTGCGGCCGTACTCGCACGGCCAGGCGCGCAGCGTCGACTCGCCGCCGTCGGTGACGAGGTCGAAGTAGTAGCCGCGCGCGCGCAGGAAGAGCCCCCCGGCGATCGGCTCGAGGCTGCGGGTCGCGAGCGCCGGGGCGTCGAGCGGGAGCGCGCCGATGGCGGGGGCGCCGGGCGGCGCGGCCTCGACCACGTCGCCGAGCGCACGCAGCACCGCGAGCGCGTCGCGCTGGTTCTCCATCATCGCCATGCGGCGCAGGAGCGGGAGCGAGACGAGCACGACGACGGACGCGACCGCCAGGATCGAGATGGTTCCCTGCGGCGTCAGGCCCAACTGTGTTGCGCGCTTCGTTGCCACGGTCCTCCGACGATCTCCTCTTCGGCGCGGTTTCGCTCGGCCAGTCCTCTTCAGCAAGTCCTCTTCCGCGATTGTGCGCACGGCTTTGCTAAGTTCAAGCGCGATGCGCGCGCCTTCGATGGAGCGGATGCCCGCCGCGCTCTCGGAACCGGCGCGCGCGATCGCCCGTCGGCTCGCGCGCGCAGGTCACCGCGCGTGGGTCGTCGGCGGCGCGGTGCGCGACCTCGCCCTCGAGCTCGAGCCGCACGACGTCGACATGGCGAGCGCCGCGCGGCCCGAGGAGGTCGAGACGCTGTTCGAGCACGTCGTCGCGGTCGGCCGCGCGTTCGGCACGCTGATCGTGCGCTCGGCCGGCATCGACGTCCAGGTGACGACGTTCCGCTCCGAGCGCGGCTACAGCGACGGCCGCCGCCCCGACGAGGTCAGCTACGGCACGACCCTCGAGGAGGACGCGCAGCGCCGCGACTTCACGATGAACGCGCTGTTCCTCGATCCGCTGACCGACGAGCTGGCCGACCCGACGGGCGGCCTCGCGCACCTCGCGCGGCGCGAGCTGCACTGCGTCGGCGATCCGCGCGAGCGTTTCGCCGAGGACGGCCTGCGCCTCATGCGCATGGCCCGTTTCGCGGCGACGTACGACCTCGCCGTCGCGCCGGACGTGCTCGCCGCCGCCCGCGCCCAGGCGGCGATGCTCGCGCGGGTGAGCGCCGAGCGCGTCCGGGCGGAGCTCGAGGCGGCGTTCGGCCGCGCGGACATCGAGCGGATGCTCGCAGTGCTCGACGGAGCGGGCCTCGTCGAGCACGCGCTCGGCCCGCGCGCGCCGCTCGCGCCGGCCGCTGTCCCGCTCGCCGAGGCGGAGCGGCGCCGCCGCGCGACGGTCGCCGCGCTCGGCCGCGGCGTCGATCCCGCGCTCGGCGTCGCAGCCCTCTTCGACCCGCTCGATCCGGCCGACTCGGCGCCGCGCGCCGCCGCCGAGGGCGCGCTGGCCGCGCTCAAGCCGTCGCGCGGGCTCGCGCGCGCGACGGCGGGCCTGTGGGACGGCCTC
>CAZGTQ010000468.1:0-2849 GCA_964528575.1 uncultured Planctomycetaceae bacterium
GCTCGGCGCCACCGGACCCGCCGGCGCCACGGGCCCCGCGGGTGACACGGGCCCGGGCGGAGACACGGGCCCCGCCGGCGCCACGGGGCCGGCGGGTGCGTCGGGCCCCGCGGGTCCGACGGGACCGGGCGGCGCCGCGGGTGCGACCGGAGCCGCGGGCCCGACCGGCCCCGCCGGAGCAGCGGGCGCGACCGGCGCCACGGGTCCCGCCGGAGCGGCCGGCGCCACCGGACCCGCCGGACCCACGGGCGCGGACGGAGCCGACGGCTCGGCCGGACCCAGCGGCCCCGCGGGACCGACCGGCGCGGACGGCGCGACCGGCGCGCAAGGTCCGACGGGGGCGCCCGGCCTGGCGGGTCCGACGGGCACGGCGGGCGCGACGGGCCCGTCCGGAGCGCAGGGCCCGACCGGCCCCGCGGGTCCCGGCGGCATCCGCTACGCCGACAACGGCGGCAGCGGCTGGGGCGCCGACCCCGGCCTCGCGGTCCAGGAGCTGATCGCGGTGCCCAAGATCCCGACCGGGCAGCAGGTCCGCAGCCTGATCGTCCACGGCGAGAACACGTCGACCAACTTCACCGTGTTCCAGGTGAGCGTCGCGACGGGCAGCCCGACGTTCCTCGGCAGCGGGAGCGTCGGATCGCTGCTCGACGTGACCGACTTCAGCAACACCGACAACTCGACGTACCTGCTGATCCGTGTCGAGGTGACGGACGCGACCACTCAAACGGTGTTCGGCGGCGTGCTCTACAGCGACAACGCCGGCACGGTCGTCGCGCCGACGCCGCTCACGCCACTCGACTTCCTCGTCAACGACGACGTCTGAGCCGATCCGCGCGCTCCGGAGCACGCGCACGGGGCGCGGCCGCGCCGTCGGGCGACTCTTCTTCCGTCGCGCCGGCCCGCGCAGGTGTGGACGAGTAGGAGCGTGCCGGGGGCGCCGAGTTTGAGCGGCGCGCCGGCGGCGCCGCAGGGGATTCCCGAGCCGGGGGCGGGGCGGTGCGGATTTCCCGGGGTCCGGGGGCTGGCATCGGGCTCGCGAACCCGTATCCTGCTGCGCTCGATTCCCGGGGGGCGGCACGCCGCCTCGGCCGAGCGAAAGGAAGCACGATGCCCCGTATCTGTCAGATCACCGGTCGCGGGACGAAGTCCGGCGGGAGCATCGCGCGTCGCGGCCTCGCGAAGAAGAAGGGCGGCGTCGGTCTCCGCACGACCGGCCACTCGAAGCGCCAGTTCAAGGTCAACCTGCAGCGCAAGCGCATCTGGGTGCCCGAGCTCGGCGAGTACGTGCGCGTGCGCCTCTCGACGCGCGCCCTGAAGACGATCAGCAAGCGGGGCGCCTACCCCGTCCTGCTCGAAGCGGGGCTGATCAAGCCCAAGCACGGGAAGTAGCGCCGCCGCCCCTCGCGGGGCTCCCAGCCGGGCTTCCATCTGGGGCTTCCAGATCAGAGCTCGAGCTCGCGCAGGATCGTCTCGCAGTCGCGCCGCGGGGCGGGCGCAGCGGCGCGCGCGGCGAGCGCTTCGTCCAGGCGCTCGAGCGCCAGGCACAGCCACACGAGCTCGTCGCGGTCGTCGCCGAGCCACGCGTCGATCGCGCGCCGGTAGAGCGAGGCGACGTGCTCGTCGAGCCGCGCCCCGTCGAGCTGCTTCCATTGGAACAGCAGCCGGTTGCGCTCGAGCGCCGCGAGCGCGACCGACAGGTCGACGACGCGGCCGATCGTCCCGCGATGGTGGTGCTCGACGACCGACGCGGGCTGGTAGAGGACCGTGCGACCCGCGCGCCAGGCCGACCAGCACAGGTCGACGTCCTCGAGATAGAACGGCTCGAACAGCGGATCGAAGCCGCGCTCGAGCAGCTCGTCGCGCCGCAGCATGCACGCGCCCCCGACCGCGAACGCGATCGGCGTCGGCTCGTCGGGCGCCGCCGTGGCGGGGTCGAGGGCAGGCTGGACGACCTCGAGGACGCCATCGACGAAGCGCACGCCCGTCCACGCTTCATCGCGCCGCTCGTCCCCGCGCAGGAGCATCCGCGGCGCGGCCGCGAACACCGTCTCGTCGTCCAGGCACCGGGCGAGCGGACCGAGGAAGCCCAGACGCGGCACGACGTCGGGGTTCATCGCGAACACGAGCGGGCCGCGCGCCGCGCGCACGCCGTCGGTCAGCGCGCGCGCGAACCCGCCGTTCGTCTCGCGCGCAATGCAGCGCACGCGGCCGAAGCGCTCGGCGAGCCACGGCCGCAGCACGTCGTCGCCGGTGTCGTCGACGACGACGACTTCGTCGATCCCGCCGCGGGCGTCGAGCTCGCGCTCCAGCGCCGGCAGCGCGCGCTCGAGCAGGTCGACGTCGCCGAGCGAGGGGATGACGATCGAGACGGCGCGTGCGCTCATCGCTCGTCTCCCACGTCCACGTCGTTCGGCGCGTCGTTCGGCGCGTCGATCCAGGCGCCGTCCCGCGCCTCGCGCGCCGCGGGCAGCCAGCCCTCGACGCGGCGCACGAGTCCCGTGCGCTTGAGCAGCGTGCGCAGGAGCTTGCGCCGCGCGAGCAGCGTCGCGACGTGCATCTCGCCGCGACGCCACGCGAGCTCGTCCTCGAGCGCGCGCAGCCGCAGCGCCGCGTCGCGCACGACGAGCACCAGCTCGCCGGGGTCCGCCGCGTCCTCGAGCGCTCCGACGCGGTCGGCGACGCGGCGCAGGAGGGCGAGCACCGGACGCAGCTCCTCGCGCAGCGGATGGGCGCCCGCGGCGAGCGCGTCGAGCGCGCCGCGCAAGCGCGTCCCGACGTCGGCGCCGTTCGCGCTCGGCTCCGCGAGCGCGCGCCATGCGGCCTCGGCCGCCGCGCGCGCGTGCGCGAGC
>CAZGTQ010000469.1:0-19076 GCA_964528575.1 uncultured Planctomycetaceae bacterium
GACGCCGAACGCCAGCACGCCGAGCACGGCGAGCGCCGCACGCGGCCCTCGGCGCGGAGCACGCGGCGCGAGGTCGCGCGCGAGCGGACCGCCAGCGACGCAGCGCGCGAGGACGTCGGCGCGCGGCTCCGCGCTGGCCTGTTCCGTTCTGGCCACCGCGCTGGCCAGTTCGGCGCTGGCCAGTTCGGCGCCGGCGTGCTCGGCGCGCCCGGCGTCCGCTCGCTCGACGACGACGCGCGCGCCAGCGAGCGACGCCTCGATCGACGCGGCGAACACGCTCCCGCGCTCGGGCGGGAGGCCGCACAGGTGCACGCTCTCGATCGCGCGCCCGCGGCTCTTGCGCCGCCAGAAGCCGGCGACGGTGCGGATGCCTTGGGCGAGCCCGTTCGCCGCGGCGGGCGACGCGAGCGGGTCGCCCGAGAGCACGTCCTGGCGGACGAGGCGGCCGTCGGCGAGCAGGCTGATGACGCACGCGCCGGGCTCGAGCGCGACGACGAGGCGGTCGCCGCCCGCGGCGGCGAACGCGGCGAGCGGCGCGAGGCGCGCGGCGACGAGGCGGCGCGGCGCGAGGCCGACGCGCTGCAGCGCGGCGAGGAGCGAGGACGTCGCGGCGCGCGGCAACGAGACGAGGACGAGCTCGTCGGGGCCGCCGGCGCCGACCGTGGCGAACAGGGAGTCGCTCTCGTCGGCGTCGAGCTGGGTCGCCGCCTTGCGCACGAGGACGCGGGCGAGCTCGCGGCGCGGGAGCGGCGGCACGACGAGCAGGCGGCAGGCGACGAAGCCGTCGCCGAGCGCGACGACGCACGCGCGCTCGGCGCCGCCGGCGGCGTGGCGGGCGGCGAGCGCGGCGCGGGCGAGGGCGGCGGGGTCGCGGTGGACGATCGGCGCGCGGCCGTAGAGGCGCTCGGGGCCGCGCTCCTGGGTCCACCGCTCCTCGGTCCACTCGGCGTGAGCACGGCCGAGGGCGAGCACGGCCAGGCGCCGGGGCCGCGGCGCGCCGCTGGGGGGGGTCTCTCGGAGGGCGGCGTCCATGGTGGGCTGCCGCGGGTACTTCGGTCGGTCCTGGACGCGGCTTGAGCCGCGGAATCGGCGGTGGCGCTACAGACCGGGCGCGGGGAGGCCGACAGAAGGATCGGTTTCGCCGCGCGCCCCGGGGGCGTGCGGCGCACAGGTACCCCGCGCGGCCCCACCCAACGTCGGACATGTCAAGCAACAAGCGCAGGCAGGGCTTCTCGCTGATCGAGCTCGTCGTCGTCGTCTCCATCCTCGCCGTGCTCGCCGGAGCGCTCATCCCCCGCGTGGCGGAGCGGATGGCGCGCGCGCGCGATGCCCGGCGGCTCGCCGACGTCCAGTCGATCAAGGCGGCGATCGAGAGCTACTACCTCGACCGCGGTGAGTTCCCGACGCCCCAGACGAACGCATCCTTCGGCGGCTGGGACGTGTCGCACGACGGCAGCTTCGTGTCGGACCTGCGCGACCAGGGCTACTTGTCCGAGGACGCGGTCGATCCGGTCAACGACGACACGTACCACTACCGCTATTACGTCTACAAGCAGGGCGCGTACGGCTGCAACGGCGAGACGGACTACTTCGTGCTCGGGGTCCGCAACTTCGAGACGGCGGACTTCTCGAAGGAGCACAAGGGCTTCTTCAAGTGCTCCGGCCGGAACTGGGCGAACGAGTTCGCCTACGTGACCGGCGGCGGAGCGACCTGGAAGGAGTGAGAGCGCGGCGGGCCGGCGTCCAGTAACCTCTGGGCGCATGCAGACGGCCACGCGCACCGTCCCGGTCCCGAGCCTGGGGATGTCGTTCGACGTCCTGGCCGGGGACACGATCATCGGGCCGGCGATCGAGCGGGGCGCGTGGGAGGACCACGAGACGCGGCTCTTCCGCGCGCACGTCGAGCCCGGGTGCCGCGTGCTCGATCTCGGGGCGAACGTCGGCTGGTTCTCGTGCGTCGCGATCCTCGCGGGCGCCGAGGTACACGCGTTCGAGCCCGTCCCCGCGCTCGCCGACGTCGCCGAGCGCAACATCGCCCGCGCGATGGCGGTCGGCCCGGGCCGCGGGACGCTGCACCGCTGCGCCGCGGGCGACGCGCCGGGCACGGCGGAGATCGCCGTGAACGCGGCGAACTTCGGCGACAACCGCGTGCTCGACGCCGGCGCGGACGTGCCGGCGGACATGGACGTCGGCGAGCGCGTCGAGATCCGCATCGCGCGGGTCGACGACCTCGTCGAGGGCCCGGTCCGGGTGGCGAAGGTCGACACGCAGGGCTCGGAGTGGCTCGCGCTGCAGGGGGCGCGGACGGTGCTCGCGAAGAGCCCGCGGATCGCGCTCCTCTTCGAGTTCTGGCCGTACGCGCTGCGCGGCGCGGAGCCGGCGGAGCTGCTCCGCTGGCTCGACCAGCTCGGGTTCACCTTGGGCAAAGCGACGGCGGCGCCCTATCCGATGTCCCCGGAACGGATCCTGCGCCAGGCGCTGGCGCGGGACCCGGTCAAGGGTGGGCTCGATCTGTACGCGACGCGCGACCTCCCGTTCCACGTCCAGGGCCTCGGCCGGCGGCTCCACGGAGCCTGGCGAAGTTGGCGGGAGGATTGAGTCGGCCCGAAAAGGCGTAGGATGACGCCGGGTCGGACACCTAGGGCTCTCGGAGGAGCTCCCGACGGAGCCCTACCCCCGATGATGCCCCCCGACCGCCCCAGCTTCACCGTCCGCGCGGCGAGCGCCGCCGACGCGCCGTCGATCGCCCGCCTGAGCGGCGAGCTCTCCTATCCCGCCACCGAGGACGCGATCCGCGCCCGCCTCGCCCGCATCGACACCGACGCGCGCGGCCACGTCTTCGTCGCCGAGCTCTCCGACGGCCGCATCGCCGGCTGGATCCAGGCGATGCTCCTCGAGCTGCTCGTCTCCGACACCGGCGCCGCCGTCGTCGGCCTCGTCGTCGACCCCGAGCACCGCAACCTCGGCGTCGGCCGCCGCCTGCTCGAGCGCACCGAGGACTGGGCCCGCGAGAACGGCTGCCAGACCGTCGTCGTGCGCTCCCGCGACCACCGCAAGGGCGCCCACGCGTTCTACGAGCGCATGGGCTACCACAACCACAAGCGCCAGCTCGCGTTCCGCAAGGTGCTGGCGACGGGCGGCACCGGCAACGGACACGCGGCGGACGACGCCAAGGGCGCCCCGGCGAGCGACGGGCAACCGGGCTGAGCTCGCGCTCGCCCGCGCTCTGATCCGCGCGAACGCGAGGCGCGCTCGTTTCGCGTCACGTGCAGCTGCGCGACTCGCCCGGGCGCAGTGCGGTCGCCGGACGCGAGCGTCGCGGCTCGACGACGGTCATTGCGGCGCCCACGCGTCGTCGCGTCGCCGGTTGTCGAAGTGCCAGCGTGCAGAGGACGTCGACAGCCCATAGCGCTCGACGAGCTCCTCGTAGCTGCCGAGGCGTCGTACATCCCCCACCGGGGCGTGCAGCTCGGCGGCGAACGCGTTCGCGGTTTGCGTGGCACGCCAGCGGGACTGGGCTCCGTGTGCCGCACCGAAGCCGGAGCCGTTCGATCCATTCGACCCGGCGAGCAATCTTCCGAGCGCGGCGGCGACGGCGAAGTTGCGCGGTGCAACGCCCCGCTCCCTGAAGTACTGCTCGGAGTAGACGATTCGCGCTCGCCCCACGTCATCGCCCACGACCGCGGAGCGAAACGGCTCGCCGTCTCCTCGACTTTGGCTAGCTCGACCTCGAGCCGTTCGAGGGCCTCGTTCAGATCCAGGGGCCCCTCCGGACGGTTCAGGTGCGAACGGACACGGTGCGCGAGAGCGTAGCCCTCATTGAAGGGCCGCGAGTCGCTCGATGGGCCGGCCGCGATGGAAGTCCATGCTCCGGCGGACCTCCGACGGCTGCGAGGCCGTAGGCACTCCGCGACCCGCGTCAGCTCCTCCCGGCTCTTGAACTCTCTGCTGTCGATCGCGACGCCCTCGATCGCGCCGGCGAGCCGACCGTAGGACCGCTCGATCAGACCCCAGGACTCCGCGGCCACCGGTCCCAGCAACCAGCGGCGCCTGCTTTCGGGCAGAGCGGCTTCCCGAAGGGCCGAGCGGAACTGGCCATCGAGCCACTCCGCCCAAGCCCTTGCCGCGGCGGCCCGATTCGCCCGCGCGATGACCGACTCGACGAAGCTCCGCAGCACGAACGCCAAATCGTCGTGTCCGATCCAGACGGGTTGGCGTCCGATGTCGGGCGGCATTTGGAATCGAACGTCGGGGTCGAGCTTCGACGGTAGCTCCGAGACGACTACGCCGACGACCTGAAGGTCCGAGACGAAGAGCAGCGACGGAACGGCGAGGTCGCTCGTCCCATGTCCCAACGTGTGTCGATGCTGCCAAGCGCCGAGCACGCTGGTGTAGGCAGGCGCGATCGCCTGCCAGAAGCCCGCTGCATCTTGGAGCGACGGCACCGCCTCAGGGCCTCCGATCGAAGCGCCGGGCTTCGGAAACGGTGTGTGGACCTCCCAGAAGATCCAGGGCCAACACTCGACGATCCACTCTGCCAGTCCCGCCGTTGGTCCCTCGACCGCGTCCGTGGAATCGCCCCGAGCTCGAGTCAAGCAGTACTCGTCCAGGTCGATTCTCAGGCGGGACCAGGTAGCCCGATCTTGCGGCGGCAGATCCTCGCCGTCGGGTGCCCTGAGGGGGCTAGCGAGCAGCCGGAGCATCGCCATCTTCACCCATGTCCTCGAGTCGCCGCCGGCTCCGCCTTGCGAGCTCGGGCGCGAGTGCCGTACACGGCGCCTCAGGGTAGCAGTTGTATCGGAGCTCCTGTTCGTGTGTCGACACTCCGACGAAGACCCACCCCCCGACGGCGTTCCACTTGCGCTTCGGGCGTCCGAGCCGATCGCGGAGACCGTCCGGGTCGTCGAGCGCGTCGTCCAGCAGTCTCTGTCGCAGGCGCGGATCCGCTCTCCGTCAGCATCTCAGTTCGGCACCGCCGCGTCTACGCGCGGCGTCTGGCCTCGCAGCACGGAGTTGTCGGAGAACAGCTTCGTCTGGTCGACGAGCGGCTCGGCGAGCAGCGCCTCGACGTCGATCTGGCCCGACTGGGCGTACGCGTCGAGCGCGTTCTGCCAGGTGACGAGGCGCACGTGCTCGGGGTCGATGCCGCGCTCGAGCATCAGCTTCGCCGTCTTGGGGACCGAGAGCGGGTCGCTCACGCCCCAGTCGGCGGAGCTGTCGACGATCATGCGCTCGGGGCCGTACTTCTCGAGCAGCTCGACCATGCGCTCGCTGCCCATCTTCGTGTGCGGATAGATCGTGAACGCGCACCAGGCGCCGCGGTCCAAGGTGTCCTCGACCGTCTCCTCGTTGTTGTGGTCGATGACGAGCTTGTGCATCGGCACGCCGACCTCCTGCGCGACGTCGAGCGAGCGGATGATCCCGCGCTTCTTGTCGCGGTGCGGCGAGTGCACCATCACGACCATGTCGTGCGCCTTCGCGAACTCGAGCTGCGCCTGGTACGCGCGCTCCTCCGCGGGCGTGATCTCGTCGTAGCCGATCTCGCCCACCGCGACGACGCCTTCCTTGAGCGCGAAGCGTGGGAGCACGTCGAGCACCTCGCGCGCAAGGCCCTCGTCGTTCGCTTCCTTCGAATTCAAGCCGATCGCGCAGAAGTGGGCGACGCCGAACTGCGAGGCGCGGAAACGCTCCCAGCCGACGAGGCTCGAGAAGTAGTCGACGAAGGCGCCGACCGTCGTGCGGGGCTGGCCGAGCCAGAACGCCGGCTCCACGATCGCGCGAACGCCGGACGCGGCCATCGCCACGTAGTCGTCCGTCGTCCGGCTCGTCATGTGGATGTGGGGATCGAAGAAACGCATCAGCTCGCCGTCTGGGATCGGCTCTTGGAGTCAGCCCGCCTGGAGCGCGGGATCGAGCGAACGGAACACACGCTGGTCGGTTCGCCCCGCGAGCGCGTCGTGCGCGGACGCGCGCAGCTCGGGATCGCGCGTCGCGTCGCCAAAGCGCTTCACGCGCTCGGTCGCGCCCGCGCGCGCAAGGCCGTAGAGCGCCGCGCGCACGCCGCGGCGGTGCGAGGACTCGAGCTCCCGCTCGAGCGCCGCCAGGCCGCGCTCGCCGCCGTGCTCGCCCAGGCACAGCCACAGCTCGTGCTGGACGACGCGGCCCGCGCTGCGGCGCTCGTCGGCGAGATCGAGCACCATCCGCGCGAGCTCCGGCGAGAGCCGCCGGTCGAGCCCGAAGATGCGCCACGCCGGGGCGCCGACGAACAGCGCCTTGACGACCGCCTGGTTCCACGCGATGTCGTCGAAGAAGCGATACGGGTACGGCGTGTCGCAGACGTCCGCCTCGAACACCGAGAGCATGTTCGTGCGGCAGCCCTCCTTCGCGCGCCACAGGAAACGCTCCGGCCGCGGCAGGTGCGCGAGCGAGCGGTACAGCGCGCACAGCTCGCCGACGTCCGCGTAGCGGAACGCCTCCTCGAGCGCGCGCTCGGCGGACGGCGCGTCCAGGTCGGGCCGTGCGAGCACGAGCGCGACCCGCGCCGTCTCGCGCAACGTCCAGCGCTCGGGGTCCCAGCCCTCGACCAGCGCGCCGGCGCGCGCTCGCTCGCCCTCGCTCGGCGCGAGCGGATCGGCGCGCACGTGGCGCGACGCGGTCGAGAGCTTCGCGCAGAAGTCCGTATCGCTCGTGCCGGCGGCGACCGTCTCGCACGCGCCGCCCAACCAGTCGCTCGCCGCAGGCGGGAGACGGTCGTCGAGCAGCTCGCGCAGGAAGTCGGACGTCGCCATCGAGCTCACGGAGCCGGATCGATCCCTCGCGACAGCGCCATCGCGGTGTAGGCGGTGCCGGCGACGTCGAGGTAGCCGGTGCCGAGGAAGTCAGTCGAGCTGCCGTCGGCGTATTGCACCTTGACGAGGTGCGGGCGCAGCCTCGCGTGCCACGCCTCGCGCTCGTCCTCGGGCAGGAGCTCGATCACCTCGGCCGCGTAGCGGTGCGCGTAGAGATAGAAGTAGCCCGCGTTCGCGTAGTACGCCTCGTGCGGGATCGGGCGCATGCGCGCCACGTCGAGGAAACGGTGGTGCTCGAAGAAGAGCTCCAGCCCGCTCCGCAGCACGTCGTCGGTGACCTTCGGCTCGCCCACCGTGCGCAAGGCCCAGTTCGCGACCTGGATGCGGCCGAGGCTGCCCTTGACGTTGTTGATCGACTCGCCGCCGACGCGCGGGATCATGCTGATCGAGTATCCGTACGCTCCGTTCGGAAGAGCGCAGCGACGCACGTACTCGGTGGCCCGCTCGAGCACCTGCTCGTCCTCGCTCCAACCGAGCGCGAGCGCGCGCTGCACCGCGGGCATGACCTGCGCCGTGCAGAAGCTCGTCGCCCACTTCGGCCGCCGCGTGAACGGCGGGTCGTCGTAGTACGCCCAGCCGCCGGTCGGCACCTGGTTGTGCTCGAGCAGGCCGTAGAACGCGCGGCCGCGCTCCTCGATCAGCGGCCGCCACTCCTCGCCGGCGAAGCGCGGATCGTCGTACGCGACGACGCACGCCTCGAGGCCGGTGAGGATCGTCCACACGTAGTCGACGTCCCAGCCCTCGCCGCGCTTGGGCAGGCGCGACGTGCACAGCCAGCGCAGCCCGGCCTCGAGCGCGCGCACCCGGTCGGGCGACGCCTCGCACTCGATCAGCGCCTGGACCGCGAGCCCCTGGCTCGCCATCTGCCACGCGTAATACGTCTCGAAGGCGAAGTTGTCCTCCCAGACGCTCTCGATCACCGGCGAGGCCCAGGAGCCGTCGTTGCGCTGACTGTCGACGAGCCAGCCGAGCGCGCGCTCGAGCGCGGGCCGCGCCTCGGCGGCGGTCATCGTCGCGGGGACGGGCGTGCGCTCGCGCGAAACCGGCGTCTCTTGCGCGGCCACGCCGGCGACGAGCGCGAGCGCGGCCGGGACCGTCACGAAAGCGGCGCGGATCACGCTTCGGGCTCTCCCTCGCCGTCCTTCGCGCCCTCCGCGCCCTCCGCGCCTTCCTTCTCGAGCTTCTCGAGCTCGCGCTGGAGCTCGCTCAGCCCGAACTCGGCCTTCTCCAGCTTGACGCGGCGCTCGAGCGTGCCGAGCTCCGCGTCGCGGCGCGTCTTGGCGAGCTCGCGCTCGGCCTTCTCGGCGGCGCGCTCGAGGTCGCGCAGCTTCTTCGGGTGCTCGTGGGTCTTCTCGAGCTGCGCCTCGGCCTCGTCGATCTGCAGCGCGCGCCGCGAGTGCTCGAGCGAGCGCCGGCCGCGCGTCAGGACGATCTCCTTCGTGCTCTGCGCGAAGTCCTCCTGCGCGTACATCGCCTCCAGCTCGGCGAGCTCGGCCTGGTCGTCCTCCATCCGGCCGCGCGAGCGGTCCACGCTCAGCGTGCGCTGCTCGGCCGCGATCGTGCTCTCGACGTCGCGGTAGATCTGGAGCGCGGTGCGCGCGTCGGTGAGCTCCCGCTCCGCCTTCTGCATCGCGATCTGTACGTCGCGCTCGGCATCCTCGTTCTTCATGCGCGCGATCTGGAGCTCGAGCTCCGCGATCGCGATCTCGTGCTTCTTCTTGGCGACCTTCGCGGCGTGCTCCGCGGGGTCCTTCTTCTTCTCCTGCTCCTTCTCCTTCTTCTCGTCGCCGTTCTGGGCCTTCTTCGCGTCGTCCGAGGGCGCGGGCTTGCTCGCGTCGGTCGCGGAGCCCTTGATCCCCGGGGCGGAGCAGGCGGGGACGAGCGCGAGCAGCGCGGCGCTCAACGCGAACCTGGTGAAGTGCGACATGGGAATCCCTTTCTTGCTCGATCTCTCGCGCTGATGTCTCTGGCGCGAATGTGCGGTGACGGCGTGACGAGTCGGCGGGTGGCGAGTGTGGGGGCCGGCGGCGCGCGCTGGGCGCTCCGCAGCGGGAATCGGCTCCCATGATGGCCGGGCAGCGCCGTCGGGGAAAGCCCGGTCGCGTGGACGCGGCCCGGGGGGCTCCGCTACCCTGTCGCGCCCCGCCGGACCGCGTGCGCGCGTTGCAAGGGCGCTCCAACGCCGGTCTTACAGCCGGCGCGCCGCGCCTCGCGTCACTCGCGTCCTCACTCCCGCGTCCCCCGACCCCGCCGAGCCATGACCCACGGCGTCTTCACGATCCCGCGTCCCGAGAACGAGCCCGTCCGCTCCTACGCGCCCGGGACGCCCGAGCGCGCCTCGCTGAAAGTGGAGCTCGAGCGCCAGGCGAGCGAGCAGCTCGAGGTCCCGCTCGTCATCGGCGGCGAGGAAATTCGCACGGGGAACACGGCGAAGCTCGTCATGCCGTGCGACCACGGACACCAGCTCGGCGTCGTGCACCTGGCGGGCGAGGCCGAGGTGAAGCGTGCGGTCGACGCGGCGAGCGAAGCGACGCACGACTGGGAGCGGACGCCGTGGGAGGACCGCGCGGCGATCCTGCTGCGCGCGGCGGAGCTGCTCGCGGGGCCGTGGCGCGACCGCGTGAACGCGGGGACGATGCTCAACCAGTCGAAGACGGTGCACCAGGCCGAGATCGACGCCGCCTGCGAGCTGATCGACTTCTGGCGGTTCAACCCGAGCTTTGCGCAGCGGCTCTACTCCGAGCAGCCGAGCTCGCACCCGGGGACATGGAACCGCTCCGAGCATCGCCCGCTCGACGGCTTCGTCTTCGCGGTGACGCCGTTCAACTTCACGTCGATCGCGGGCAACCTGCCGACGGCGCCCGCGCTCATGGGCAACGCCGTCGTGTGGAAGCCCGCGTCGACGGCGATCGTGTCGAACTACTTCGTGATGAAGGTGCTCCAGGAGGCGGGCCTCCCGGACGGCGTCGTCAACTTCGTCCCCGGCCGCGGCGCGGCGGTCGGCGACCCGGTGCTCGCGGACGAGCGGCTCGGTGGCTTCCACTTCACCGGCTCGACCGCGGTGTTCCACGACATCTGGACGACGATCGGGAAGAACATCGCGCACTACAGGCAGTACCCGCGCATCGTCGGCGAGACCGGCGGCAAGGACTTCGTCTTCGCGCACGCGTCGGCGGACGCGCAGGCGCTGGCGGTCGCGCTCGTGCGCGGCGCGTACGAGTTCCAGGGCCAGAAGTGCTCGGCGGCGAGCCGCGCGTACGTGCCGAAGTCGCTGTGGCCGGACCTGAAGGAGCGGCTCGCCGGCATGCTCGCGGACGTGCGCATGGGCGACGTCCGCGACTTCCGCAACTTCATGGGCGCGGTCATCGACAAGTCGTCGTTCGCGACGCAGAAGCAGGCGATCGACGAGGCGAAGGCGTCGCGCGACGCGGACGTCGTGCTCGGCGGCGAGTACGACGACTCGACGGGCTGGTACGTGCAGCCCACGGTGATCGAAGCGAAGAAGCCGCGCTACGACACGCTGGTGCGCGAGCTGTTCGGCCCCGTGCTCACGGTCTACGTCTACCCCGACGCCGAGTTCGCCGAGACGCTCGAGCTGTGCGACGCAACGTCGGACTACGCGCTGACGGGCGCGATCTTCGCGACCGAGCGCAGCGCGCTGCGCCAGGCGTTCGAGGCGCTGCGCTTCGCCGCCGGCAACTTCTACCTCAATGACAAGCCGACAGGCGCCGTCGTCGGCCAGCAGCCGTTCGGCGGCTCGCGCGCGTCGGGCACGAACGACAAGGCGGGCTCGATCCTGAACCTGCTGCGCTGGGTCTCCCCGCGCTCGATCAAGGAGAACCTGCTCCCGCCGCACGACTGGCGCTATCCGTTCATGGACGCGGAGTAGCGCCATCGGCGCCCCCTCCGGGCTCCCGCCGCGCGCGAGCGACGCTCGGCAAGCGGTTCGTCCGGCTGCGCGTCACGCGCGCGGACGGCGTCGAGCGCATCCGCTTCCCGCGCGCCCTGGCGCACACGCTCGTGAAGCTCCTGCCGTGGGAGCTCGCCCACGTCGCGAACAACCTCCCCGCTGTGGTACGCGGAGGAGCCCGAGCTGCGCCTCGGCTTCGTCGCGTCGGGGCTCGTGCTGGCGGCGCTCGTCGCGTCCGTCGCGCTCACGCGGTGCCATCGGGGCCTCCACGACCTCGTCGCCAGGACGCTCGTCGTGCGCTGAGGAGCGCGGCACGCGCCTACGGCTCGCCGCTCAGCACCCACGCGGCCCAGTGCCGCGCGGGATGGCCCTCCTCGCGCAGCGCGCGCTTCGCCTTCCACAGTGCGTCGGCCTTCGACAACCCCTCGACCCACAGCGCCGTGTAGAAGAGCTCGAAGAGCCGCCTCGTCGCCGCGTCGTCGACCTTCCACAGCGACGTGATCGCGGAGCGCGCGCCCGCCGCATGCAGCGCCGCCTGGAGCGACTCGAGGCCGAGCGCGACGCTGCGGGCGTCGACGTTCGTCTCGCACGCGGAGAGCACCGCCAGCTCGCACGCCGAGAGGTCCGCGCCCGCGAGCTCCTCCGCCGTGAGGATGCCCGGCACGCGCCCCAACTCGTCGCGGCCGCGGTTCGCGCCTGCGAGAGCGAGCCCGCACGCGCTGAGCGGCGCGAACGCCCGGATGCGCTCGTTCGCGCCGAACGCGGAACGCGCGAGCTGAAGCTCGGCGGTCTGCGGCATGCGGATCGCGTCGAACCACCCGTGGGTCGCGACGTGCACGAAGCGCTTGCCCGCCGCGCGCTCAAGGAACGCGGCCTTCGTCGCGCTCGCCCCCTCGAGCCGCGTCGCCGTTCCGCGCTCGGCCCGCTCGTACAGCGCCTCGACCGCCTCCGCCTCGAAGCTCGTCTGCAACAGCGGCCCGAACCGCGCCCGCGCGCCCTCGCCGCCACGGACCGCCGCCGGGAGTGCGCCGCTCGGCCGGCTCGGCGCCGCGCCCGGCGCGTCGAACGCGACGCCGCCGACGACGAGCAACTCGTGCTCCTGCGCCCCGGTCATGGCCGGCAGCGGCGCGACGAGACGGCGAAGCGACGTCTGCAGCACGATGCGCCACCGGTCGCCGACGCGGCCCTCACCGAGCGGCAGCGCGTCGAGCGGGAGCGCGTGCACGAAGTCATCGGCGCACACGAGCAGCGTCGTCGTCCGCGGATCGAGCGCGGCCAGCAGCGGGTCCAACAGGCGCGCCCGCAGCACCGCGCCCGCGCTCCGCTCCGGGTCGTCCTCCCCCGCCGACGTGCGGCCGATGCCGCGCTCGAGCGGCTCGCCGAACGTCGAGCGCCACGCGGCAGCGAGCTCCTCGATCTGGCTCGCGGGCCCCAGCTCGACCTCGACGATCACGCCGCTCGGCGCGAGCACGTGCGCCGCGAGCGAGGCGACGTCCTCGCTCCGGTGCTCTGCGCGCGTTCGGACGAAGCCGATCGACACGGCGTCCTGCGGCAATGCGCGCGCGACGTCGTCGGCGCGGATCGGAGACGTCGACGCGCCCGACGTGTCGAGCGAGGCGCGCAACGTGCGTTCGAGCGCGTCTCGCTCCCGCGTCAGCGCGTCGAGGCGCGACGCGAGCCGAACGTCCGTGTCCGGAACCGACGCCGCGAGGCGGCGATGCGCGCGCGGACGCCGGCGATCCGGCTGCGCAGCCGCTCGTCGCCGTCGTCGCGCCCAGCCGTGCCGCCGACGTCGAGGCTCGCGACGCCGCGCAGCGTCTCGGCGAGCGCGAAGCGGAGCGCGGCGGTGTCCGGCGTCAGGAGGGAGCGGAGCGACGCATGGGTCGGCGCCCACGACTCGACCGCGGCGCGCGCCTCGCGGCGCGAGAGCGAGCGCGCCGCGTGCTCCAGAGCGAGGAGGAGCCCCTCGGCCGCCTGCGTGGCGATCTCCGCGGCCGTCTCGGCATCTCCCTGCTCGGCGACGATCGTCGCGAGCGCGCAACGGGACGCCACGACCTCGCGATGGTGCGCGGGATGCGTGCGCTCGAAGCCGGCCAGCGCCCGCTCCTCGACCTCACGCGCACGGCCGAGGTCGCCCTCTTCGTGCAGCACCCGCGCGAGGAGGCGCCTGGTGATCAGCACGGACTCGCGCTCCCGGCCCCCGCGCCTCTCGCGCTCTGCGAGCACCGCTTCGAACACCTCGCGCGCCCCGGAGAAGTCGCCCCGCCCGCACAGCGCCGATGCGAGGTGCTCGCGCGCGCGCAGGAGGCGCGAGTGGTCCTCGGGCAGCGCGGTCCGACAAGCCGCGAGCGAAGCCTCGGCCAGCGCGCAGGCTCCGTCGTCGTCGCCGAGCCTCGTCAGCGTGGAGGCGAGGTTCGCGCGCGCGGCGATCAAGTCGGGGCTCGCGGGCGGGAGGGTGCGCTCGCACGCCTCGAGCACCGCTTCCTGGACGACCCGCGCCCGATCGAAGTCGCCGTGGCGCGAGAGCACGAGCCCGAGGTTCTGCCGGGCGCGCTGCAGGTCCGCGTGATCGTCCGCGACGGTGCTCTCGTAGGCCGCGACCACTCGCTCGAGCAGCGCCCTGGCACCAGCGAGATCGCCGCGCGAGAGCTGCGTCGACGCGAGGTTGAGCTCGGCCCCGAGTCGATCCAGATCGTCCTGGGGACGGGTGCGCCTGCGCACGAGGACGACGTGCTCCTCGAGCGCCAGAGCCGCGTCGAGGTCGCCGAGCTCCTTCAGCGCGTTCGCGAGGTTCGTCCTCGTGCTCAGGACCCGCGTGTCGTCCTCCGGCAGGAGCCGCTCGCGCACGGCGAGCACGCCCTCCAGGAGCTCGCGCGCACGCGCCGGCTGGTCCAAGTGCACGGTCGCGGCGAGGTTTTCGCGGGCGGAGAGCAACTCGTCGTCCTCCTCCGGCCGCGTTCGCTCCAGGGAGGCGAGGGCGGACTCCAAGAGCTCGGCCGCCGCCTCGACGTGCCCCATGTGTCCGAGCAGGGCGCCGAGGTTCCTGCGCGCGCGCACGAGCAGTGGGTCGTCCTCCGGCAGCGTCCGCTCGTAGTGCTCGAGGACCGACTCGAGCAGCGGCCGCGCGCGCGCGTCCTCGCCTTGCAGGTGCAGCGTGATCGCGAGGTTCTGGCGCGCGACGACGAGCGCCGGGTCGCCCTCCGGCCGGGTGCGCTCGAGGATCGCCAGCACGTCCTCGCCGATCGCCCGCGCCTCGGCGAGCTCGCGCCGCTCGTTGAGGGCGATGGCGAGGTTCGCGCGCGTCCGGAGCGGGCCGCGGTGCTCGGGAGGGTGCGTGCGCTCGAGGTGCGCGAGCGCGATGCGGTGGGCGTCGATCGTCGTCTGGGGCGCGCCGAAACGCTCCATCGCGATGCCGGCGTACGACGCGATCCCGGACATCGTCGGGCTGAGCGCGGCGTCCTCGCGGCGCAACGCTGCGAGCGACTCCTCGCCGAGAGCGCGGGCGCGCTCACCCTCCCCGCGCTCGAACGCCCGCGCGGCCTCCTCGACCAGCTCGTACGCCTCCTTCGCCGCGACGAGCATCGCGTGGGTCTCCGGCGAAGCGATCCAGTGCAGCTCTGCGGCCCCGTCGCCTTCACGCGCGGCGACGGTGAGCTCGACGAGCGCGCCTGGCTCCACGTCGAGGTCGAGGTACGCGGCCGTCGAACCGCCGCCGCCGTCGTCGTGGACCGGCTCGCTCCCGTCGACCGTGACGCGCAGCGTCGGCTCGATCTCCGCCGAGCGCGCCCACACGTGCAGCGTCCCGGTGAAGTCCGCGGTCCACTCGACGGTCGTGCCGGACGCGCCGACGGTGACCTGCGCGCTGCGGTGCAGCGGATCCTCGGCGCGGGTCTCCGGCGAGGATCCGATCGGGGCGAGCTCCTGCGCGCTGGCGGCGGGAGCGGCGAGCGACAGCAGCGCGAGCTCGACGAGCACGAGGACCTCCTGCGCCCTATCCTACGCCGCCGCGTCAATCCCGCTCGATCGGCAACGGATCCCGCGCCCGGCCCTCGGTCCATTCGCGCACGCGCGGGAGCACGACGTCCGAGATCAGGATGCGCGCGCACGCGGCGAGCGGGATCGCAAGCAGCATGCCGTAGACGCCGAGGACGGAGCCGCCGGCGAGGACCGCGACGAGGATCGTCACCGGGTCGAGGTTCGTCGCCTTGCCCGCGATCAGCGGCGTGAGCACGTAGCCCTCGACGAGCTGGACGATCGCGAAGACCGCCGTCGGCCACACGAGCACCCAGACCCACCAGAGCCCGCCGTCGGCGGCGTGCGTCGGGTCGCCCAGGCGCTCGATGAACAGCGCTCCGCACGCGACCGGGATGCCGATGCCGCCGAGGTACGGGACGGCGCAGAAGATGCCGGTCGTGAAGCCGATCAGCAACGCGTACGGGACGTCGCACAGCGCCCAGCCGACCGCGAGCATGGCGCCCATGATCAAGCTGATCACGATGCGGCCGCGCACGAAGCCGGAGACCACGAAGTCCATCTTCGCGAGCAGCTCCATCGCGCGGCCGCGCTTGCGCACCGGGATCAGCTCGCGGCCGAACGCGACGACGTCGGGGTAGTAGACGCTGAAGAAGAAGAAGTAGAACGGGATCAGGAACGCGAGCAGGCCGAGCCCGATCAGCATCGCGATCACCTCGACGATCGCGTCGAGCCCGCTCTTGGCGATGCCGAGCCAGTTGCGCCCCTCCTCCTCGACCGGCAGCGGGCGTCCTTCCGCCGACGCCGCGAGCGCCTCGGCGACGATCTCGCGCACGCGCTCCTCGGTCAGCGCGCCCGGGGGCAGCGGCACGGTCGACGGCGCGTCGTCGCCGGTGATCGGCGCGCCCTCGACCGCGTCGCCCGACGGCAGCAGCGAGACGATCTGCGCGAACTCCGGCTCGTACGCGTCGGGCACGAACTGCTCGAGGCGCTCGATCTTCGCGCGCAAGCCGCCGTCCTTGACGTCCTCGACGAGCTGCGCGAGCTGCCCGACGATCAGCGGAAGCGTAACGACGAGGAAGATCGCCAGGACGAGCGTGAGCCCGACGAGCAAGCCGCCGACCGCCTGGGTACGCGTCATGCCGCGCGCGCTCAGCCGCGCGACGAGCGGCTCGAACAGGTATGCGAGCAGGAGCGCGACGAGCAGCGGCACCGTGACCGCTCGCAGCGCGTACCCGACCCACACGACCCCGACGATGCTCGCGACGAACAGCACGTCGCGCACGGCCTGGATCTGCCAGATGCGGAGCTGGGTCAGCGACTCTCCGTCGCCGCGCTCGCCGTGCCCCCGGCGCCCCTCCGGTTCCTCCGCCACGAGCCAGAGACTAGCGCCTCGGATCGCGGGACTCTACAGCGAGCTCGGCTCGCACCACGAAACTGGAACGCGCCGCCGAGGACGCAGGAGAACGGCTCCTGCGTTCGCGGTGCAGCTCCCGTTCGTTGCCGACGTACCCCACCTGCGAGCGATGTCGTGTGCGGGCGCGAGGTCGCCGAGCGGGACCTGGACCGCGAGTGCCCTCCGTGCGAGATGAGCACCCACGTCGGCACTGTTCGTGACGACCGGAGTCGGCCGGGCCGCTCAACACGAGCGCCCCGCCGCGGTCACGGCTGCACGGTCACCGCGAGCGCGTTGCTCGCCGAGAGCAGCGGGCCGCAGCCCGACGGATCGAGCCAGAGGAACTGCGCGAAGACCTGCGCTCCCGCGGCTCCCAGCGGGATCGCGTGCGTCGAGGTCGCGTGGCCCACGGTGTTCGAGCTCGCGACGTACGCCGCGAACGGCGCGGCCGGCGTCAGGTGCACGCTCGCGCCCAGCACGTCGGTGCCCGCGGCGTCCTGGCCGACGCCCACGAGCAGGATGCCCGGCGCGGAGACGGGACCGTTCGTCGACGTCAGGCCGAAGCTCGGCTCGCCCGCCCTGGGCATCTTCGTCACGCCGATCGCGATCGGGCCGGCGCACGCGGGCGTCGACGTGCCGTACTTGGCGACTCCCGCCGGCAGCATGTCCAGGCACGCGACGAAACCATCGTGGAACGGGCTGTCCGCCTCCTGCCACGCGCCTGGCGTGGTGGGGAAGTCGGTCGACTCGGTCGAAGCGGCCACATAGGCGTCTCCGAACGGGCCGACGGCGAGGCCCAGCCGCTCGCCGGCCTGAACGTCGTCCGCGTCGTCGTCCGAGCCGCCCAGGAACGTCGAGTAGAGCAGGGTCGAGCCGTCGGCGCTCAGGCGCGAGACGAAGCAGTCAGTCCCCGGCCCACCGATCGGACCCGCTTTCGTCGTCTGGTACGCCCCCGGCGTCGTCGGAAACGCGGCCGACGTCGTGGCGCCGAAGACGGTCGACACGCCCGCGCTGTCGACGTGCAGCGCGCGCAGGTAGTCGCTCCCGCCCACGCCGAGGAGCGTGGAGAACAGCAGCGTGCTCCCCGTCGGGTCGAGGCGGCTCACGAAGCCGTCGGTCGAGCCCGCGCCGACGGTGTCGTAGGCACCCGGCGTCACGGGGAACGCGAGAGAGCCGGTGTAGCCCGCAACGGTCGTCGCGCCCTGGGAGTCGACCCGTAGATCGATGATCACCTCCGAGCCGCCTGATCCGTCCCCTCCGAAGAAGGTGGAGAAGATCAAGCCGCTCCCCGAGGGGTTCAACCTCGTCACGAAGTTCGAGATGCCGGACGGGATGGGTACCGAGTCGAATGCGCCCGGCGTCACAGGGAAGTCGGACGAGATCGACCTTCCGGCGACCGTAGCGGCGCCTGATGGCTCTACGTCGAGAGCAAGTCCGAAGTCCGTGCCTCCTCCCCCCAGCAAGGTCGAGTAGACCAGCGCGCTCCCGTCGGGCCGCAATCGAGTGACGAAGGCGTCGTTGTCGGGAAAGCCGGGGAACCACGGTTTGAAGGAGCCGGCGGTCGTGGGAAACGACGGTGACGCGGTCTGCCCCGTGACGGTGACGAACCCGGCATCGTCGACGTGCATGGCCGTGAGGCCCTCCGCCTTGCCGTCCCCGCCCCCGAGAAAAGTGGAGAAGAGCAGAGCGCTTCCGGTCGCGTCGAGTCGCGTGATGAACATCTTCCCGGTCAACGTCGGCGTGGTATCGAAGGCTCCGGGAGTCGTGGGAAAGTCCGCTGAACCCGTATCGCCCGCGACGGTGATCGCACCATCCGAAGCCACGTGGACCGCTTTCGGTCTGTCGCTGCTCGCTCCTCCCAGGAACGTCGAGAACACCAGCCGGTCGCCGTCGGGCTCGAGCTGCGTCACGAACGCGTCGCTGGGGAAAAAGGGCGGCCCGCTCCCACTGTGTGTCGGAGAGAACGCTCCTGGGGTCGACGGAAACGTGATGGAATTGGTCGTGCCGATGACCGTGACCTCCCCCTTGGGCCCAAGCGCAACGTCCTTCGCGCGGTCGTTGAGAGACGCGCCGACGTAGCTCGCCCAGACGAGCCCGGGGTCCACGACGAGCGGAAGTGCCATGCTCCGAGTCGGCGCGGCGAAGCCGAAGGCGCCGGCGCCACGCAACTCGTAGGAGCACGTGACCGGATGCCGTTCGCCCGTCGGTCCCGTCTCCCACGTCTCGGGAACTGGCTGCCGGACTGCCCCCATCTCCGTCTCGATCACGAGGGCTCCATCCGTGTCGACGTAGATACCGTCGGCACCCTCGCAACGAATCACAATGTCCTCGAGTCGCGCGCCGGGGTCGACCAGCAGGTCGTACTTCAGGTGCCCGCGCTCGTGACGCACGCGGAGATCGACGCCATCGTAGAGGCCGCGGTACAGAACGCTGCCGAAGCGCGGAACGTCGGTACGCCACTTCGCTGGATCCTTGCCGAGCAAGTAGTTGAAGACTCCCGGCAACGGCTGCTCGCCTTCCGGTTCCGCCCCGCGTCGCGCGCCTTCGAACGCGAGACGCACCAGTACGCCTCGCCGTGGGTCCCGCGCATCGAGGAGCTGCAGCGCGATCGCTCCTCTCTCCGCGCGCGCGACGGTCCTTCCCCAGCGACCTACGAAGCTGGCGGACGTGCTCCACTGGCCGCGGTTCTCGACGAACGAGGCACTCTCGCGTGCACGACCCGCGCCTCGACCTTGCGGGAGGGATGCCGCATCGATCGCCATCGGCCAGGATGCGGCAACCAAGGAAAGCAGCACGCAACGGGCGCGCAAGAAGGTGAGAATCATCACTGCATCCGAATCCACTCGCCGACGCTCGGTCTCTGGTTGGTATCGACGACGGTGAGCAGATAGTACCCGGGCGGCGCGACGAATGTGTTCGCCGGCGGCACGACCGAGATCGACCACGTGCC
>CAZGTQ010000470.1:0-5629 GCA_964528575.1 uncultured Planctomycetaceae bacterium
AGCCCTCGAGAAAACGCAAGTAGCTGAGGATGCGCTGCCACCCGATGTTCGCATGCAGGGCCAGCTTGATCTCCTGGATGAGATGGGCCTGGGACGGCGCTTGACCGGCGTAGCGGCAGCCGAGCCGAAATACCTCCTCGAGCAGCGCCGGGTCCCGCTTCCTGCCACGTTCGCCGAGACGCAAGTCGTGCTTGATGACGCGTCGGATGACGGTCTCGTTGAGCTGATCGGCGATCTCGGGCCAGGTTGCTGCGGGCCGAGTGTGGGCGATCGGATAGCCGCCCCGCTCCGAGAAGGCGGCGAAGGCGCGATCGCGAGCCTCACGGTGGCTCGCGGCGCGTCCCTCGAGGCTGCGCCAGAAGTCGAGCTCGATCAACGACTGGAGGCCATTGGAGCCGTGGAGCGGCTCGATCGCCAACCCTTCCCTCAGACCCACGATCTCCCGGAGCAGAAGCGTTCCTAGCTCGAGGGTCGTGATGCGCCCCGCGAGGCTGTCGCGACCGGCTTCGATCCGCAGGGCCGAGCTACCCGTCACGACTACGCGCACGGTGGCGTGGTCCACGAGCGACTTGACCTGAGCCGCCCATGAGCCGAGGTTCTGGACCTCGTCGAAGAAGAGGTAGGCAGGCTTCCCCGCGTGCGCCGTCTCGTTGAGCGTCGCCCCGAGTACGCGGTTCTCGAACCATCGTGCAATGTCGAGGATCGGTTCCTTCAGCACCCGCAGGCTAGGAAGCTCGTCGAACTGAACCCGCAGGATTCGCGTGGGCGCCACTGCCTCCACCCGCATCAGGTGCACGATCACCTGCTCCAGCAGCGTCGTCTTCCCAACCTGCCGCGCCCCCCGCAGCACGACCGCGGGCGCGATCCCGCTGTCCAACTTGCGCAGCACGTCACGGAAGGCCCAGCGCTTGTAGTCAGGTAGCACTCTCCCGGGCTTGCCCTCCCACCAAGGGTTCGCACTGCGCAGTCCGTCGTCGAGGCCGGGCGGCAGCCGGACCTTGTCGAACATGTCGGGGCCGCGATCGTTCATGCGTCCAAGTTGCCGGAAAGTTCAGCCAACGGTCCGGTCGTTCGCTTGGCGTGTCACCTCCAGCCAGCCACGCCACGCATAGCCTGGCGGATTCCAGCCGACGTGTCCATCCGCCCAGGTCGGTCGAAGAGCGCCATTGCAATCGCGTTGCCACGTGCCGATGACGAGCCCGACGGGTGCGTGTTCGGAGCGCCGACTCGAGGACGAGCTCGCTCAGCGGATCGGGAGAGCTCTCATCAGGACGTTGGTGGCGAGTCGACGTTGCACCCGCTTCCTGCCGCTCCGTTCGCACCCCACGTCCCCGTCTACGTAGAATGTTCCGCCGCGAGGCCGGAGCGATGAACGAGCCGACGACGAGGTCCAACGGACGACGCTGGTCCAGGCGCCTCGCGCTCTCGCTCGGGGCGCTCGCCGTGGGGCTCGTCGCGGCGGAGCTCGGGTTCCGCGCGCTCGCTCCGCGCCTGGGCGTCGACCCGCGGCCGATCGAGGACCTGCGCGACTACGTCTTGCGCGGGCGCACCGGGATGTACGCGCCGTCGCCGCACACGGTGTTCCGGCTCGACTCCTCGTACCCGTTCGTCAACGAGCACGGGTTCTGGGACGGGGAGTGGAAGCTCGAGCGAACGCCGGGCGTGTTCCGGATCGCGTGCCTGGGCGGGTCGACGACGCAGGGCCAGGAAGCGCCCTACCCGCGGCTGCTCGAGCGACAGCTCGAGCGGCTCACGGGCCGCGACTTCGAGGTGATGAACTGCGGCGTGTCGTTCTGGACGAGCGCGGAGACCGTCGTCGCCTGGTTCCTGCTCCTGCGCGACTACCAGCCCGATCTCGTGATCTACCACCACGCGGCGAACGACTTGCGCGCGCGGCTGTGGCCGGGGTTGCGCTCCGACTACAGCCATTACCGCGCGAGCTGGCACGCGCCGAGCTTCTCGTGGCCGTACCGCGCCCTCGTCCAGCGCAGCGACCTCTTCGCATGGGTGGCGGGCACTGAGGTGCCCGACGTGTCCGGATTCGTGGACGCGCCGCTCGAGGGCTACCCCGCGTCGGAGCTCCCGGCCGGCAGCGAAGCACCCTACGTCCGCAACGTCCTCTCCATCGCGAACGACGTCGTCGGCCATGGCGGCCGGTTCCTGGTCGCGACGATCCCGCTGCGGCCGTCCGACCTGCGCGACAAGCAGCTGCGCGTGCAGGTCGACGGCGTGCTCGAGATGAACCAGATCCTGCGCGATCTCGCCGCCGAGCACGGTTTCCTGGTGGCGGATCCCGCCGCCGTCTGCGCGCGCGAGGGCGACCTCGGCGAGGGGCTCTTCACCGACATCGTCCACATGACGCCGCAGGGCTACGGCGTCAAGGCGGGCGTCATCGCGAACGCGATCCTCGCGAGCGGCGTGCTCGCGGACCGCTGAGGATCACCACAGCGGCGCCGTCTCGACGGCGGGCAGGGGCGCGAACGTGTCCGCCGTCGCCGCCTCCAGGCACGTCGGGTTCGACAGATCGAGGAGCCAGGCGCCCGCGGTCAGCTCGTCGTGCAGGTCGTACGGGTCGTGCACCTCGTCGACGACCGTGCCGATCGTCTCCACGTACGCCCGGATCGGCTCGAGGTCGCCGTAGCGCTGGATCGCGTGCGTGTACACGAACCAGACCCGCGGCCGGCCGCGGAACGCGTCGATCTCGCGCAGGGTCGTGCGTAGGGTCGCGCGCAGTTCGCCGCGCAGGCTCACGCGCGGGTCGGCGTGCAGGCTCACGCGCGGGTCGCCGCCCAGCGTCACGCGCGGGTCGCCGTGCAGAGTCACGGCGTGCGCGCTGCCCTGCGTCCACGTCTCGATGCCGACCTCGGGCGCGTAGAAGTCCATCGCGTGCCGCGCGCCGTGGTAGACGTACACGTCGTCGTCCGGCAGCCGCCGCGCGACGACCTCCTCGAGCACCGGGAGGAACGGCTCGACGCGGTACGGCGGAGGCGCCTTGATCAGCACCGCCGCGGCGGGCGTCCCGGCCGAGACGAGGGCGAGCACGAGCGCGGCGGCGCGCGTCGCGCCCCGCGCGGTCTGCGCCGCGCGCTCGATGCCGACCATCGCGCACAGCAGGATCGGCCACGCGCAGTACAGCGCGATCCGCGTGCGCAGCGGCAAGAGGTCCGCGGCCGCGCACGTGACGGCGACGAGCAACGGCGCGAGCGCGAGCGCGGCGGCCCAGCGGTCGCCGCGCACGAGCGCCGGGACGCCCCACAGCGCGGGCACGAGCGGGACGATCACGAGGACCGCCAGCGGGCCGCCGCTCGGCACGATGAAGATCAAGAGGTGCGCGACGACCTCATAGAGCTGGCGCACGAGCCACGAGGCCGCCTCGGGGCCCGCCGGCGGGAAGCCCTGCTCCCAGTAGCGCGCCATGTACGCTTCGGTCGCGGGCTCGGAGAGCTGCATCGCCGTGATCGCTCCGAAGAGCGCGGCGGCGCCCCACGGCACGAGCATCGCCGCGAGCGGCGCGAACGAGGTCCGCGGCCGCCGGCGCACGTGGTGCGCGACGAGCACCGCTCCGACGAGCGCGGCCGTCGGGACAGCCGGATTGCTGAGCACGATGCCGAGCGCGCCGAGCGCGCCGGCCGCGAGCGCCCGGCGCGTCGCCGGCGCGCGCTCGACGTGGCGCAGGCCGAGCCAGACGAGAAGCAGCGTCGCGGCGACGTCGCCGGCGTACGGCTTCGCGGTGCCGGCGAGGTAGACGAGCGACGGGCTCACCGCGAGCAGCAACAGGCCCCAGAGCAGGCCCGGCCCCGCGACGAAGCGTCGCGCGACGCGCCAGAACAGCACGACCGACGCGAGCGCGCTCAGGTAGGGGACGATGCGCAGCGGGACCTCGCTCAGGCCGAACACGCGCGTCGCAGCCTCGAGCGCGAGCAGGAACCCGAGCGGCGCGATCTGCAGGTGGTCGAGCGGCTGCGTCGCGAGCTCGAGGAAACCACGCTCGCGCACGTTCAGCGCGAGTGCGAGCTCGTCGAACCACAGGTTCGAGCGCGCGGCCATCTGGACCGTGCGCAGCACCACGGCGAGCGCGAGCAGCGCGAGCGTCCACCGCACGGTCACCGGCGCCGAGGGGCGAGCCATGCGTGTCGATGATGGCGATCGGGCGCCCCCCGAGGAGCGCGAAAACGACGCTTCCGCCGGCGAATCTGCCCGTCTGGTCCCGCGCGCGGTACAACGGGGCGAGCGTGCGTCGCTCGATCCTGTTCGCCCTGCTCGCGCTCGCCCCGACGCTGCGCGCGACCGCGCAGGGCGGGTGCGTGGTCTCGGAGCGGCCGATCGGCGACGAGGAAGCCGTCCCCGCGGGCCTCGTCGTGCCGGAGCTCGACGTCTGGCGGACCGCGGACGTCGAGTGGGAGCCGGCGCGCGAGCACCCGAACGGCTGCTGGGCGCTCGGCGGCCGTCTCGTGCTGCGCGACGGCGCCGGACGCGACTCGAGCGCCCGCTACGACTGGCGGCGCCGCGTATGGCTCGTCGTCGCGCGCGACCTGGGCGCGACGCCCGACTGGAGCGGCGCGCTCGAGCTCGCGACGACTCGGTACCACTACGGCTACGTCCATCACGACGGCACGTTCACGATGGGCGTGCACGCCGAGCCCGTCGCCGACGTCGTCGCGGCCGGCGGGCCGTTGCGCGTCGGGCTGCTCCTGCTCCCGCCCGGGTTCCGCGGCGACTGGGACGCGCAGCCGCGCACGCTCCTGCCGAGGAGCGTCGCCGACGTGCGGATCGAGGAGCCGGGGCCGTTCACGCTCGAGCGCTTCCACGAGGAGTGGAACGTGCGCTGCGCGGACTTCTCGGGGCTGCACGCCGAGCCGTGGTCGCTGCTCCCGCTCCCGCCGATCCGACCGGCCGAGCGGGCGCCGCTGCCGCCCGAGCGCGTCGCCGAGCTCGAGGCGCTGGTCGATCGGCTCCAAGACGTCGACGCTCCCGACGCGGGCTACAGCCCGACGATGTCCGGCACGCGCTTCCTGCCGTGGCCGTGGGTGCGCAGCGTCGGCTCCCTGCGCATCACGAACCACGGCCTCGCCGGCTCCGACGCGCTGCGCGAGCTCGAGCGAGCCGGTCCCGACGCGCTGCCCGTCCTGTTGCGCCACCTCGACGACGCGCGGCCGACGCGCGTGCCGCTCGTGACCGACGGCGGCTACGGCGTCACGGCGCAGGAGCGCGGCGTCGCGGGCAACCCGTTCCACGAGCGGGAGCGGCGCGTGCTCGGCGCGAGCGTCGTCCCCGATCTCTGGGGCGCGGACGACGGCCCCGCGCTCGCCGGCCACGTCGTCACCGTCGGCGATCTCTGCTACGTGGCGCTCGGCCAGATCGTCAACCGTTCTTCGTACCAGGCGGTGCGCTACAAGCCGTCCGGCCATTGCATGGTGTCGAGCCCGGCGCTCGACCCCGAGCTCGCGTGCATGCTGCGCGACGTCTGGAGCGGCGGCGACCCGCGCGAGGTGGTGCTGCGCTCGCTGCTCGTCGACTTCCACACGCGCGGCACGTCCGCGTCCGAGCTCCAGGTCGGCGCGGCCGCGCGCCTCGCGCTCTACTTCCCCGACGAAGCGGGCTTCCTCGTCGCGAGCCGGCTCGACGCGCT
>CAZGTQ010000471.1:0-1855 GCA_964528575.1 uncultured Planctomycetaceae bacterium
AGCGCGTCGAGCCGGCTCGCGACGAGGAAGCCCGCTTCGTCGGGGAAGTAGAGCGCGAGGCGCGCGGCCGCGCCGACCTGGAGCTCGGACGCGGACGTGCCGCGCGTGTGGAAGTCGACGAGCAGCGAGCGCAGCACCACCGCGCGCGGGTCGCCCTCGCTCCAGACGTCGCGCAGCATGCACGCGAGCTCGGGGTCGAGCCCCGGGCTCGACACCATGCAATGGCCGGACGGCTTGTACCGCACCGCCTGGTACGAGGAACGGTTGACGATCTGGCCGAGCGCGACGTAGCAGAGGTCGCCGACGGTGACGACGTGGCCGGCGAGCGCGGGGCCGATGGTGAACCTCCGCACGTCGGGCACGACGCTCTCGCCGAAGACACGCCGCTCGCGCTCGTGGAACGGGTTCCCCGCGACCGCGCGCTCCTGCATCGTCGCGCCGCGGCCTTGGTCGTCCGCGCGCGGAACGCGGGTCGGCCGGGCGTCGTCGAGGTGCGCCAGGAGAACTGGGAGCGCGTCCGGACCGGCTCGCTCGAGCTCGACCAGCGCCGGCGAGAGCGCGTGGCCGTGGTCGGCGAACAGGACCGAGCTGAGCGTGTCCACCCACGGCCACGGCAGGAACCGCGTGGCCGACATCGTCGGGCTGTAGCCCGCGTCCGGCGCGTCGACGTCCTGGAGCAGATCGACGAGTGCCTCGAGCTCGGCCCTACGCTCCGGGGCAAGCGGCGCGCGTTCGGCAGGAACGATCGGCGGGAGGGGGAGCAGGGACCACGTCTCGCTCGCTCCGCGCACGTTCCACTCGGCTTCGAAGCGCTCGAGCGTGAATGGCACGCGGTCCTCGACGGGCACGTCCGCGACGCTGTTCGGCAGGAAGGTGCGCGGGAGGTCGTCCCAGCCCCGGCCCAGCGGGAGCAGCAGCAAGCCGACTTGGAACGGTCCGCCGGCGGCGGCGACGTCGGCGACGTACTCGGAGAGCACGCCGATCCGGAACGTGCCGTCGAAGCGGACGAAGCCGTGCATGTACGCACTCGTCGCGCGCTCGAGCGCGCCGCTCCAGTCGGGCGTCGCGCCGGGCTGGCGCGCGACCACGAGCCACACGCGCCGCCGCCAGTCGTAGCGGCTGGCCGGTACCGGCGCGTCCGGCTCGAGCACGAGCCGGCCGTCGAAGGCCCAGCAGCCGTTCGAGTGCACCCGCGCCGGCTCCCACTCGACGCGCGCGGCGCGCCAGGCTTCGAGGTCGGGCACGACGAGGCCCGGCGGGAGTTCCTCGGCCGGCTCGCGCCGGGTCACGCTGCACCAGCCCTGGGCGGACGAGCGGTCCGTCGCCGCGAGCGCGACCAAGACGACGAAGAGCGAGCGGAGCGCCATGCCCCACCCTTGTACCAGCTCTCCCGCCGCCCGGCGCCCGGCCTGGCTAAACCGCCACTTCGCGCTCCCTCCGGCGGCCCCCGATTCGCATCATCGGGCGCGCATGGCTCGCCTCCGCTCGCCGGCGCAGATCACGATGAAGGGGACGCTCGCGCTTCGCGCTCGCCGTGGCGCTGCGCACGGTCCAGATGTCCGCGCGCTCGAACCTGTGGTTCGACGAGCTCGCACTCGAGCTCAACGTGCGCGAGCGTGGCTTCCTCGAGCTCGCGTCGGCGGGCGCGAGCGCGCCGTCTTGGTCGTCGCCGGACGCGAGCGCGACGAAACAGGCGAGGAGCGTTGCGAGCATTGCCGGATGATCGCCCGCGCGCGCAGCGGGGGCAACCCGGGGCGCGCTACTCGTCGCCGGGCCGCTCGCCGAGCCGCGCGAGGACGCGCTCGCGCAGCGCGTCGATGCGCGCGTCGAGCTCCGCGGGCGCGCCGAACGGCTC
>CAZGTQ010000472.1:0-9944 GCA_964528575.1 uncultured Planctomycetaceae bacterium
ACTTCATCGACCTCCTGCTCAAGGAGGCGGGGTGGCCGCTCGACCAGCCCCGCGACCGCGAGCTCGAAGTCAGCGGCATGCCGAACCGGGAGGGCAAGGGCTTCGTCGACTACGTGCTCTGGGGCGACGACGGCAAGCCCCTGGGGTTGGTGGAGGCCAAGCGCACGCGCCGCGATGCGCGGGCCGGGCAGCAACAGGCGAAGCTCTACGCGGACTGCCTCGAGGGACAGTTCGGCCGGCGGCCGGTCATCTTCTACTCCAACGGCTACGAGCACTGGCTCTGGGACGACACCCGCTACCCGCCGCGCCGGGTGCAGGGGTTCTACAAGAAGGCGGAGCTGGAGCTAGCGATCCAGCGACGCGAGACGCGCCGCGCGCTCGGCGAGGCGCCGATCAGCCCGACGATCGTCGAGCGGCACTACCAGACGCGGGCCATCCGTCGCATCGCCGAGGCGTTCGAGCGCGACCACGACCGCAAGGCGCTGCTCGTCATGGCCACGGGCGCCGGCAAGACGCGCACGGTGATCGCGCTCTCGGATCTGCTGATGCGCTGCAACTGGGCCAAGCGCGTGCTCTTCCTCGCCGACCGCGTGGCGCTCGTCAACCAGGCCGTGAATGCCTTCAAGCGCCACCTGCCGGACGCGTCACCGGTGAACCTCGTCACCGAGAAGGACACCGAGGGGCGCGTCTACGTCTCGACCTATCCCACCATGATGGGGCTCATCGACGAGGCAGCCGACGGCCAGCGGCGCTTCGGCGTGGGGCACTTCGACCTCGTGATCATCGACGAGGCGCACCGCTCGGTGTTCCAGAAGTACCGCGCCATCTTCGACTACTTCGACTCGCTGCTCGTGGGCCTCACCGCGACGCCCAAGGACGAGGTGGACCGCAACACCTACAGCTTGTTCGATCTCGAGGACGGCGTGCCGACCGACGCCTACTCGCTGGAGGAGGCCGTGGGCGACGGCTTCCTCGTGCCGCCGCGAGCGGTCTCGGTGCCTCTCAGGTTCCAGCGCGAGGGAATCAAGTACGACCAGCTCTCCGAGGAGGACAAGGACCAGTGGGACGCGCTCGAGTGGGAAGAAGACGGCGGCGTCCCGGACCGGGTGGAAGCCGAGGCCGTCAACAAGTGGCTCTTCAACAAGGACACGGTGGACAAGGTACTCGCGCACCTGATGACGCGGGGCCTCACGGTGGCCGGCGGCGACCGGCTGGGCAAGACCATCGTCTTCGCCAAGAATCAGCACCACGCCGAGTTCATCGCCGAGCGCTTCGACGCCAACTATCCGCGCCTCATGGGCGCCTTCGCGCGGGTCATCACCTTCAAGACCGAGTACGCGCAGAGCTTGATCGACGACTTCTCGAACAAGGAAAAAGCACCCCACATCGCGATCTCGGTGGACAGGCTCGACACCGGCATCGAGGTGCCGGCGGTTGCGCCCCTCGTCTTCTTCCAGCGCGTGCGCTCCGAGACCCAGTTCTGGCAGATGCTGGGGCGGGGCACGCGCCTGTGCCCGGACCTCTTCGGGCCGGGACGCGACAAGGAGTGCTTCTTCGTCTTCGACTACTGTCAGAACCTTGAGTACTTCAGCCAGGAAATCCCGGCCACTGAGGGTTCCGCCGTGGCGTCGCTCGCCAAGCGGCTGTTCGACGCGCGGCTCGAGGTCATCGCGGCCCTGGACGGTCGCTCCGAAGGTGGGCTCGCCCTAGCCGTCAGGGAGGCCACGGCGACCTACGGAGATCCGAGGAGCGACGAGGAGGTGAGGCAGTCCATCGTGGCGCGGCTGCAGCGCGAAGTGGCCGCGATGAAGCTGGACAACTTCATCGTGCGGCCGCACCGCCGTCTGGTGGAGAAGTACGCGCGACCCGAGGCCTGGGCGGCGCTCGCAGCGGACGCCCTTGCCGAGCTGTCGCACGAGGTCGCCGGGCTGCCGTCCGAGCTCGACCCCGAGAACGAGGAGGCGAAGCGCTTCGACCTGCTCTCGCTGAGCCTCCAGATCGCTCTGTTGCGCTCCGAGCCCGGGTTCGAGCGGCTGCGCGATCGGGTCAAGGAGATCGCTGGGCTCCTGGAGGAGAAGGAGGCGATCCCCATGGTGCGGGAGCAGATGGCCCTCATTCAGGACGTGCAGACCGACGAATGGTGGCAGGACGTCACACTGCCGATGCTCGAGGCGATGCGTGGCCGGCTGCGCGGATTGGTGCAGTTCATCGACAAGCGCCAGCGCAAGCCCGTCTACACCGACTTCGAGGACCTGATCGGCAGCGAGATCGAGGTGGCCTTGCCCGGCTTCGCGGTCGGCACCGACCAAGCCAGGTTCCGCGCCAAGGCGCAAGCGTTCCTGCGCCAGCACCTGGACCATGTGGCACTCGCCAAGCTGCGGACGAACCGGCCGCTCGCGCCATCGGATCTCTCCGAGCTGGAGCGGTTGCTTGGAGAGAGCGGAGTGGGCGACCCGAAGGACATCCGCCGCGCGGCGGAGGACGCTCAGGGGCTTGGACTTCTTGTCCGCTCGCTCGTCGGGATGGACAGGGCGGCGGCCAAGGAGGCCCTGGCGGCGTTCACGAACGGAAGGACGCTGACCGCGAATCAGCTCGAGTTCGTCGACCTCATCGTGAATCACCTGACGGAGCATGGCGTCGTGGAGGCGGCGAGGCTTTACGAGTCGCCGTTCACGGATCTGACGCCGCGTGGGCCGGAGGGCCTGTTCGAGGCGAACGAGCTGGACGAACTGATGAGGACTCTCCAGGCCGTGCGCGCGACCGCGACGGCGGCATGAACGATGGATGGTCAGTCCGCCGTGTCCGACGCTCGGCTGCACGCGTGGTCGGAGCCCAAGGAGGAGACGGGGTGGCGGGATCGGGTCGCGTTCGATCGCACGATGGCCGTCCCAGGCCGCCGAACACGGCCCCTGCTAACCACTCCGCCGCTCTCTCCGAAGCCCGCTAGAGTTCGAGAGCGCGGCCCGGGGTGGTGCCGAGCAGGACGGGGGGGCGTCGTGGTCGGGCCTCGACCGCGACGGTGCGAACCGAGAGCGCCGCGGTTGACGCGGGACGCCGTAGGTCGCGCTGCGTGCGGGGCTTCCGCCGGCCCCGCCGAGAGGCCCCAAAACCCCGTCAACCGGCCTTCCCGACCCCTTCAGAGCCGATTTTCCCCCGCTGGCTCCCCGACCAGGACTCGAACCTGGGACAAACCGGTTAACAGCCGGTTGCTCTACCAACTGAGCTATCGGGGATCGCTCATGCGGAGCGCGGTCCAGAAGGCTAGCGGTGATGGTCGGCGAGTCAAGTCCGAGCGCCGCGAAGTCCCGGTCGACTAGACTCTGGCGCCGTGCCGCTGCGCCTCCTGCTGATCGCCGTCCTCGTCGCCGGATGCGCCCTCGGTTGCGGCGGGGCGGACGCCGATGCCATCGAGGGTGCGCAAGAGCCGAGCCACCCGCCGAACGTCCTCGTCATCCTCACCGACGACCAAGGGTTCGGCGACGCCGGCTGCCTGGGGCACCCCTACGCTCGGACGCCCAGCATCGATCGGCTCGCGCGCGAGGGGACCCTGTTTCGGCAGTTCTACGTCGCACATCCTTCGTGCTCGCCGAGCCGGGCCGGGCTCGTCACCGGGCGACACCCGGCCGAGCTGGGGATCCACTACCCGCTCCAGAACCGCGGGTGGAACCAGCGGCACGGATCCGTCGATTGGCTCGATCCCGACGTGACCACCGTCTACGACCGGATGCGTGGGGCCGGGTACTCGACCGCGCACTTCGGGAAGTGGCACCTGTGCGGGACCACGCGGGAGGCACCGCCGGGCGCGTCCGAGTACGGCATCGAGGTCGCTCGGCTGTACAGCAAGAGCGAGCACATCGACGGGTTCCCCGAGCTGCACGACGAAGCGACCCGCGCCCGATCGACCGACGCCATCGTCGACGAGACCATCGCGTTCCTGCGCGAACGCGACGATCGGCCGTTCTTCGTGAGCGTGTGGACCGTCGCGATGCACACGCCGCTCGCGCCCTCCGACGCGGCGCGCGCCGCGTACGCCGACCTGGCGGTCGACGAGCTCGACTTTCCTCCGCGCATGCAAGCGTATTTGCGCCACGCGAACGACGCGGACGAGGCGATGCGCACCTACTGCGCGGCGCTCAGCGAAATGGACGGCGCGCTCGGGCGCCTGCTCGACTTCCTCGACGCCGAAGGGCTCGCCGAGGAGACGCTCGTCCTGTTCGCGAGCGACAACGGGCCCGAAGAGCTGACACTGCACGACACGGCCGTCGGCTCGGCGGGGGAGCTGCGCGGGCGCAAACGCAGCCTCTACGAAGGCGGCATCCGCTCGCCGCTGATCGCGCGCTGGCCCGGGCGCGTCGCCGCCGGGCGCGTCGACGACCAATCGGTGCTCTCCGCACTCGATCTCGTGCCGACGCTGGCCGCCCTCGTGGGAGCGAGCGCGCAAGAGCCCGAGCTCGACGGCGAGAACGCTCTGTCCGCCCTTCTCGAAGGGCCGCGCGAGCGCAAGGGTGTCCTGTTCTGGGAGAAGCGCGGGAACACGGCGGGGCCGCTCGAGCACCGGTCCCCGCGGTACGCCGTGCGCGCCGGTCGCTGGAAGCTGCTGGCGGACAACGGCCAGAAGGGCGAGCTGTACGACCTGGCCGCCGACCCGTCCGAATCGACCGATCTGTCCGCCAGCGCGCCGGACATCGTCCGTGCGTTGTTGCAACGGCTGCGCGACTGGACCCTCACGCTGCCCGAGTGAAATCGCGCGCGGCCGGTGGTAGAACCACCGGCCCCCGGTCCCCCCCTTCCCGCACCGCGAGAGAGCGATCGATGCAGGACTACGTTGCGCGCCTGATGGAGGACGTGAAGGCCAAGAACCCGGCCGAGCCGGAGTTCCACCAGGCCGTCGAGGAAGTCGCCGAGTCGCTCGTGGTCGTCTTCGAGCGGCACCCCGAGTACCGCAGCGCGCGCATCCTCGAGCGCATCATCGAGCCCGAGCGCGCGATCCTGTTCCGCGTGCCGTGGACCGACGACCGTGGCGAGGTCCAGGTCAACCGCGGGTTCCGCATCGAGATGAACAGCGCGATCGGGCCGTACAAGGGCGGCCTGCGCTTCCATCCCTCCGTCAACCTAGGAATCCTCAAGTTCCTCGCGTTCGAGCAGGTGTTCAAGAACTCGCTCACGACGCTCCCCATCGGCGGCGGCAAGGGCGGCTCCGACTTCGATCCCAAAGGGAAGAGCGACGGCGAGGTGATGCGCTTCTGCCAGAGCTTCATGACGGAGCTCTTCCGACACATCGGAGCGAACACCGACGTGCCCGCCGGCGACATCGGCGTGGGCGGCCGCGAGATCGGGTTCCTGTTCGGACAGTACAAGCGCATCGCGAACGAGTTCACCGGCGTGCTGACCGGCAAAGGGCTCAATTGGGGCGGCTCGCTCGTCCGTCCCGAGGCGACCGGCTATGGAGCGGTGTACTTCGCGCGCGAGATGATGAAGACGCGCAACGAGTCGCTCGAGAACCGAGTGTGCCTCGTCTCCGGCAGCGGCAACGTCGCGCAGTACGCGATCGAGAAGCTGCTCGAGTACGGCGCGCGCGTCGTCACGGTGTCCGACTCGAGCGGCTACGTCTATGACGAGGAAGGCATCGGCCCCGACAAGCTCGCGTTCGTGAAAGAGCTCAAGAACGTGCGCCGCGGCCGCATCAAGGAATACGCGGAGCGCTTCTCCGGCGCCGTCTACACGCCGTCCGATGCCTCGCTCGACAGCAACCCGCTCTGGTCGCACCACGCGCACTGCGCATTCCCGTGCGCGACGCAGAACGAGATCAGCGCGACCGACGCGCGGACGCTGCTCGCCAACGGCGTGCGGGTCGTCTGCGAGGGCGCGAACATGCCGACGACGCCCGCGGGCGCCGAGGTGTTCCTCGAAGCGAACATCCTCTACGGGCCCGGCAAGGCCGCCAACGCGGGCGGCGTCGCCGTCTCGGGGCTCGAGATGGCGCAGAACAGCATGCGCTACAACTGGCACCGCGAAGAGGTCGACCAGCGCCTGAAGCTGATCATGGCCGACATCCACAAGGCCTGCGTGAACGCGTCCGAGCGCTTCGGAACGCCCGGCAACTACGTCAACGGCGCCAACATCGCCGGCTTCCTCAAGGTCGCGGACTCGATGCTGGACCAGGGCGTCGTGTAGCATCCGCGCGAGCGGGAGAGCACCCCCCGCGCGTCGCATGTCCGTCTCGGAGCCGTCGAAGGCCGCGCGGGCGCGGCTGCGCAGCTTCCACGAGCTGATGCAGCGGCGCGTCCAGCGCATCCTGCTCGTGTCGAGCCTCTACGACTCGTTCACGATGTCGGAGGAGGGGCACCTGCACGACACCGTCCTGTCGCAGTTCCTCGACCTCGACCTCAGCCATATCCCCGACCTGATCCAGGTGCCGACCGGCGCGGCGGCGCTCGCGCACCTCGCCGAGGACGACAACTACGACCTCGTCATCGCCAGCATCCACGGCGCCGACATCGATGCCGCCCAACTCGCGCGCAAGCTGCGCGAGGCGGGACACGACGTGCCCGTCGTCGCGCTCGCCTACACCGGCCGCGAGCTGCACGAGTTCGTCTCGTCGGCCGACACGAGCGAGATCGAGCGGATCTTCCTGTGGCAGGGCGACGTGCGGATCTTCCTCGCGATCGTCAAGTACCTCGAGGACCGGCTCAACGTCGCGAACGACACCCAGGCGCGCGGCGTGCCCACGCTCCTCGTCGTCGAGGACAGCGTGCGCTTCTACTCGTCGTTCCTGCCGACGATCTACGCCGAGGTGCTCGACCACACGCGCAAGCTCCTGTCCGAGGATCTGTCGATCTCGCAGAAACTCCTGCGGATGCGCGCGCGCCCGAAGATCCTCTTGTGCACGACGTACGAGGAGGCGTGGCGTTACTTCGGGCAGTACGCCGAGCACGTCCTCGGCGTGTTCTCCGACTGCGAGTTCCCCAAGGACGGCACTCTGGAGAAGCACGCTGGCCTCGAGCTGTGCAAGAGCATCCGCGAGCGCATGCCCGACATCCCGCTCGTGCTGCAATCGAGCATGCCCGAGAACCGCGCCTTGGCCGAGGAGATCGGCGCCTCGTTCCTGCTCAAGGGCTCGCCGGTGATGCTCTCGCAGCTACGCGAGCTGCTCGTCGAGAGCTTCGGCTTCGGCGACTTCGTCTTCCGGCTGCCCGACGGGACCGAGATGGGGCGAGCGAGCGATCTGCGCTCGCTCGGCGACCTGCTGCGCACCGTGCCGGCGGCGAGCCTCGTGCACCACGCCGAGCGCAACCACTTCTCGAGCTGGCTCAAGGCGCGCACCGAGTTCGCGCTGGCGGAGCGCCTGCGGCCGCGCAAGGCGTCCGACTTCGCGTCCCCCGAGGATTTGCGCGCGCACCTGCTCGACATGATCGGCCGCTCGCGGCTCGAGCGCCTGCGGACGGTGATCGCGGATTTCGACCGGGACACGTTCGAGCCCGAGCTCAGCATCACGCGCATCGGCGGCGGCTCGCTCGGCGGCAAGGCTCGCGGCGTCGCGTTCGCCAACCGCGTGCTCCACACCGCGAGCATCGACCAGCAGTTCCCCGACGTCGACATCTACGTGCCGCCGTGCGTCGTGCTCGGTACACAGGTGTTCGACGAGTTCCTCGAGTACGGCGTGCTGCGCGACTACGCGATCGACGCGCGACCCGAGGCGGACGTCGCGTCGCGCTTCCTCGACGCGCCGTTCCCGCGACGCGCGGTCGCGAGCTTGCGCGCGTTCCTCCAGCAGGTGCGCTATCCGCTCGCGGTGCGCTCGTCGAGCCTGCTCGAGGACTCGCTCTCTCAGCCGTTCGCCGGCGTCTACCAGACGCTCATGCTGCCGAACAACGAGCCCGAGCTCGATCGACGCTGGCTGCAGCTCGCGGCTGCGGTGAAGCGCGTCTACGCGTCGGCGTTCTCCAGTCAGGCGAAGGGCTACCTCGCGATGACGCCCTATCGCCTGGAGGAGGAGAAGATGGCGGTGATGATCCAGCGGGTCGCCGGCGGCCAGCACGGCGACCGCTTCTACCCCGACTTCGCCGGCGTGGCGCGCTCGCACAACTTCTATCCCGAGCCCGGCCACCGCGCCGAGGACGGCGTCGTCGCGGTCGCCCTCGGCATGGGCCGCACCGTCGTCGGCGGAGAGCCGTGCCTGCGCTTCAACCCGCGCGATCCGCGCCACATCGTCAGCCATTCCTCGGTCGCCGACGCGCTCGAGAGCTCGCAGCGCGAGTTCTACGCGCTCGACGTCGCGTCGCCGCTCGGCCACGACGAGGCCGGCGAGGTGCGCCGCTATCCGCTCGAGGCCGCGGAGGAGGACGGCGTGCTGACGTGGCTCGGCTCGACGTACTCGTCGGAGAACCACGTGATCGTCGACGGGATCTCGCGGCCGGGCGTGCGGCTGGTGACGTTCGCGCAGGTGCTCAAGCACGGCGCGTACCCGCTCGCGGAGATCCTCGCGACGCTGCTCGACCGCTGCTCGGAGGGCGCCGGCGCGCCGGTGGAGATCGAGTTCGCCGGCAACCTCGCGCGCGACGGCCGGCGCGCGGATTTCGCGTTCCTGCAACTGCGCCCGCTCGCCCTGTCGCACGAGGCCGAGGAGGTGACGATCGGCGAGGTGAACGACGCCGAGCTCGTCTGCCGCAGCCCGCGCACGCTCGGCAACGGAGTGCTCGCGGACGTGCGCGACGTCGTCGTCGTCGACGCGCAGAGCTTCGAGCGCAAGCGCAGCGCCGAGGTCGCGCGCGAGGTCGCGCGTTTCGACGCGATCCTGCGCAAGGAGGCGCGGCCCTACGTCCTGATCGGCGTCGGCCGCTGGGGCTCCTCCGACCCCGGCCTCGGCATCCCCGTCGGCTGGAACCAGATCGCCGGCGCGCGCGTGATCGTCGAAGCGGGCTTCCGCGACTTCAAGGTCGCACCGTCGCAGGGCACGCACTTCTTCCAGAACCTCACCTCGAGCGGCGTCGGCTACTTCACCGTCAACCCCGACGTCGGCGAGGGCCACGTCGACTGGGCCTGGCTCGCGAGCGTGCCCGCGCTCGAGGAGACCGAGCTCGTCCGCCACCTGCGCTTCGAGCGCCCGCTCGTGGTGCGCATGAGCGGCCGCACCGGCGAGGGCCTGATCCACAAGCCGTGACGGCCGGCTCACGCGCGCGCGGCGAGCACCGCCGCGCGCTCGCGCTCGCCGAAGCGCACCGGCTCGCGGGGCACGCGCTCGAGCGCGAAGTCGCGCGCAAACGCGGCCGCGTCGACGCGCGCGCCCGCGTCGAGCCCGGCGCTGCGTGCGACCCATGCGACGAGCGCGCGCGCGTCGACGCCGGCCTCGCGCAGGTCGGCGAGCGCGAGCGCGCCCTTGCGCTTCGCCAGCCGCTGGCCGTCGTCGCCGACGACGAGCGGAACGTGCCACCAGCGCGGGTGCGGCAGGCCGAGCGCGCGCTGGAGCAGGAGCTGGCGCGGCGTGCTCGCGACGAGGTCGTCGCCGCGCACGATCTCGTTCACGCCCTGGCGCGCGTCGTCGACGACGACCGCGAGCTGGTAGGCGTACACGCCGTCGCGACGCGCGACGAGGAAGTCGCCGACCTCGGCCTCGACGTCGACCGCATGCTCGCCGGAGAGCTCGTCGTTCCATCGCACGAGCCCCGGCTCGACCGCGAAACGCACGCCGGCGGGGGCCCCGCCCTCGCGCTCCGCCTCGCCGACGTCGCTCCAGCGTCCGCGGCACGTGCCGGGATAGCGCACCTCGCCGCCCGTGCCGTGGGGCGCGCTCAGCGCCTCCTGCACGTCGCGCCGCGAGCACGTGCACGCGTACGCGCGGCCCTCGGCGAGCAGACGCTCGAGCGCCGCGCCGATCGCGCCCGTATCGTCCGACTGGCGCAGCGGACCGACGTCCCAATCGAGCCCGAGCCACTCGAGATCGCGCA
>CAZGTQ010000473.1:0-2883 GCA_964528575.1 uncultured Planctomycetaceae bacterium
GACTTCCACCTGACCGGCTGGAACCACGTCGAGCTCGTGCTCATGACGCACGCGATCGAGGGCCTCTCGGACAACGACTTCGTCCTCGCGAAGAAGATCGACCGCCTCGCGAACGCGGACGGAGTGAGCAAGTGAGCGCGCTCGCGGCCGCGCTCGTCCTCGCGCTCGCTCCGGCGCCCGCGGCGCCGCTCCAAGAGCGCGCGGCCGAGCTGCGCGAGATCGTCGACCGCGAGCGCGGCTTCCGCCTCGCGCGGCCCGGTGCGCGCTGGGAGCTGATGGACGAGGCGGAGGCCGGGACGGTCGTCGCGCAGGCGCTCGCCGGCGCGCGCGGACCCGGCGGCTGCGTCGGCGTCGTCGTCGCGAACCGCAAGCCCGGCAGCGACGCCGAGGAGATCGCGCGCTTGTTCGCCGAGAGCGTCGGGCTCCGGGACCGCGTCGTCGAGGCGGTCGAGCCGACCGACGTCGACGGCGTCGCGGGCTACCGCTCGATCGTGCGCGGCATGACGCAGGGCACGTCGTTCCGCTTCGTCAACGCGGTGTGCGTGCGCGGCGAGTGGCTGCACGTCCTCGTCGCGTGGGGGCCGGCCGAGATCGTCCGCCCCGACGGCTCCGGGCTGAAGCGTTTCTTCGACGCGGTCGAGCTCCTGCCGGTCGAGCAGTCGCCCCAGGCGGGGATCGGCTGGCGCGTGTGCGACGGCGCGTTCGAGAGCGCCGCCGCGGCCCTGCGCGTCCGCCCACCGTCGCCGTCGTGGCGCACCGTGACCGGCCGTGAGCTCGAGGCGATGAACCCGGCGGCCCACGTCGCCTTCGAGCACGACGGACCCGAGGCCTACGTCCTGTTGATCGTCGAGCCGGCTCCGACCGCGTCCGAGGGACGGGAGGCATTCGTCGAGCTCGTCGCCGGCGCGATCGCCGGCGAGCGCCTCGGCACGACGACCGCATCCGTGGGCGGGGCGCGCACCGAGCTAGCTCGCTACGCGCTCGAGGTTCCCGCGCCGGTCGAAATGCTGCACGGAGCGACGTTCGCCGGGGGGCGCTGCTATCAGGTCATGGGCTGGTGGACGGTCGAGGGGGGCGACGCGGGCGAAAAGGCGGTCGGGGAGCTGCTCCGCACGATCGAGATGCTGGACGCGGAGGCGACGGCACGGCTGACGTCCGAGCTGATCGCCGCACCCGACGGCCAGAACGCGATCGGACCGGACTGGGCGCTGCGGGACGGCGTGTATCTCGACTTCCGTTACGGCCTGTGGTGGCGGCGCCCGGCGGGCTTCTGGCAGCTCGGGACCGGCGCGGAGGCGGCCGCGGAGGACGAACGCGCGCGCCTGGTGATGTTCGACGAGCAGCGCGGGATCGCGGCCGCGCTCGTCGCCGCGGACGCGGGCGAGCTCGACGCGTGCGCCCACCACGACGCCGCGGCCGCCGAGCTGCGCGAGCTGCTGGGGATCGAGCTCGGTGACCCGACCTCGGCCGAGATCAACGACGTCCCCGGCTTCGTGTCCGCGGGCGAGTCGACCTGGGACGGAGTGACCATGAGCCATCGTCTCCTGACGCTCGTGCTGGCCGGGCGCGCAATTCAGCTTCGCGTCATCGGCCTGCCGCACGTGCTGGAGGAGCACGCGGACGTCGTGGGCGCGGTGTTCGGCGGTCTGTATCTCGGCGAGCTCGCGCCGGTGGAGCAGGACGGCTCGCGCTACATCGACCGGCGCCTCGGCTTCGCGGTCGCGCCGCCCGCCGGTCACGAGCACGCGGACCACACGCCGGTCGAGCTGGGCGACGTCGGAGCGATGCACGCGTGGACGTAGGGCGAGCGTGGCTTGGGCGTCGTCGCGGCGTACGTGCCGGACGGCTCGCAGGACGAGCCCTGGGCGCTCGGGCTGCTCGACGCGCGCGCGCGCGAGCAGTTCGGCGGCCGCGGGATCGCCGGCGCCGACTCCCGGCCCTGGCAGGTGGGAGCATGCGGCGCGCCGGGTGTCGCTCGAGGACCGCGGCCACCGCGTCGCGGCGCGGTGGCTCGTCCGTGACCGCACGTTCTACGGCATCGTCTCCTCCGCTCGCGACGGCTCGGATCCCGTCGCCGCGTTCGGCGCGTTCGCGCTCGTCCAGTAGCGGCTCGGGTGCGTCGAGCGCGCGCCGTCAATCGGCGCCGACCTCCGGCTTCAGCTCGTCGCTCCGGCGCCTCGCCCGCGCGGCGTCCTCGAACCGCCCGACGCGCTTGTACGACTCGGCGAGGTTGAGCCAGGCGCGCCAGTCGCTCTCGTCGTACCGGATCGCGCGCAGGTTCCACTCGACCGCGGCCGCGTAGTCGCCGCGATCGATCGCGCTCACGCCGGCGTTGAACGCCTGCCGCCACGCCTCGGCGCGCGAGAAGTTCACCGTCGGCCGCAGCGCCGTCGCGAGCAGCGCGAGCACGATCCCGACGAGCGCGAGCGCCCCGAGGCCCGCCAGGCGCAGCGGAGCGGGCGACGTCACCGTCCAGCCGACCAACGCTCCGAGCGCCGCGCCGGCGAAGTGCGCGATGTTCGCGATGTGCATCATCCCGATCTGGGTGAACACGATGCACAGGAAGAACCACACGACGAACATCTGCGACGTCGCGGGATCCATGAAGTGGCGGCAGCGCGCGTCGCGCCGGCTCAGCACCCAGAGGAACGCCCAGAGGCCGTAGACGTAGCCCGAGAGGCCGATCGGCGAGCCTCCCGAGAACGCCCACTCCGAGCTGCTCGCTCCGGCGGCGCAGATCGCGAACAGCGCGAGCGTGCGCCACGATCCGAAGCTGATCTCGACGATCGTGCCGAGGCGCCACGTCCAGTACGCGTTGAAGAGCAGGTGCAGCGGCATCGTCGCGTGCGGCAGCGTGCACGTCACGAGCCGCCACGGCTGGTC
>CAZGTQ010000474.1:0-2774 GCA_964528575.1 uncultured Planctomycetaceae bacterium
CTCTCGACGTGCTCCGGAGCGCACGAGGAGCGGCGCTGAGCCACGGCATCGCGCAGACGGCGTGGGAGTGCGGCTTGGGCGCGTATCGGCTGGGCGCGATCGACACAGCCTCCGCTGCGTGGCATCTGACACGCGCGGCCCGCGACCGCACGCTGCCCGAGGACCACGCCGACCTGCTCGCCGCGCGGCAGAACCTGGCCCTCACGATCAAGGAGCAGGGCGATCTCGCCGGCGCCCGCGCGCTCTTCGAGCGCGTGCTCGCGGCCTTTGAGCGCACGCTGCCCGAGGACCACCCCGACCTGCTCGCCGCGCGGTTGAACCTGGCGGTCACGATGTATGTCCAGGGCGATCTCGCCGGCGCCCGCGCGCTCTTCGAGAGCGTGCTCGCGGCCTACGAGCGCACGTTGCCCGACGATCACCCCGACCTGCTCGGCGCGCGGCAGAACCTGGCCGCATCGATGAAGGCACAGGGCGATCTCGCCGGCGCCCGCGCGCTCGAGGAGCGCGTGCTCGCGGTCCGCGAGCGCGCATTGCCCGAGGACCACCCCGACCTGCTCGGTGCGCGGCAGAACCTGGCCATCACGATGAAGGCGCAGGGCGACCTCGCCGGCGCCCGCGCGCTCGAGGAGCGCGTACTCACGGCCTTCGAGCGGGCATTGCCCGAGGACCACCCCGACCTGCTCGGTGCGCGGCAGAACCTGGCCATCACGATGAAGGCGCAGGGCGACCTCGCCGGGGCCCGCGCGCTCTTCGAGCGCGTGCTCGCGGCCCGCGAGCGCACGCTGCCGGAGGATCACCCCGACCTGCTCACCGCGCGGTTGAACCTGGCCCTCACGATCAAGGAACAGGGCGATCTCGCGGGCGCCCGTGCGGTCTTCGAGCGCGTGCTCGCGGGCTTCGAGCGTGCGTTGCCCGAGGATCACCCCTACCTGCTCGCCGCTCGGCAGAACCTGGCCCTCTCGATGAAGGCACAGGGCGATCTCGGCGGCGCCCGGGCGCTCCAAGAGCGAGTGCTCGCGGCCTATGAGCGCACATTGCCCGAGGATCATCCCGACCTGCTCCGCGCGCGGCAGAACCTGGCCATCACGATGAAGGCGCAGGGCGATCTCGGCGGCGCCCGCGCGGTCCAAGAGCGGGTGCTCGAGGCCCGGGAGCGCACGTTGCCCGAGGATCATCCCGACCTGCTCGACGCCCGGCTGAACCTGGCGAGCACGATGAATGCGCAAGGCGAACTCGCCGGCGCGCGCGCGCTCGCGGTCGATCTCGCCGCGGGAATGGTCGCCGGTTTCGAGATTGTCGGCGCGTCCTTCTCGCGGCGCGAGGCGCGAGCGGTCGTCGAAGCCCACGCTCGTCGACATTCGTTGGTGCGTTTCCTGGGCGATTCGCCGGACTCGGCACGGCTGCGCTTCGATCTCGCGGAGACGTTGCGTGGCGTGAGCAGCGCGGAGGCCGGCGGTGGGGGGGATGATCCAGAGCTCGACACGCTCCGGACGGAGATCGCGACTGTCCGTAGCGAGCTCGGCGATCTCTTCGCTGCCGCACCCGCTGTCGGAGCACCCGGTGATCTGTCGAGAGCCGTCGAGGGGCTGACGAGGGAGCGCGATGAGCTCGAGCGAGAGCTGCGCCGCGAGCTGACCGAGCGCGGCATGTTCGTCGGCGCGATCCGCGCCAGCGACGTCGCCGGCGCGCTTCCCGACGGTGCGGTCGCGGTCGGCTTCCTGCGCACGGAGGTCTGGCACCGCGACGACGACAGCGGTCATCTCGAGCCACGCGGCGACGTGCTCGCCGCGCACCTCCTGCACTCGAACGGCACGCTCGTCGAGGTCGAGCTGGGCCTCGCCGCGGATCTGGAGCGAGCGGTCGAGACGTGGCGCGCGCTGCTCGGCATGCCGATCGACCGAAGCATCGTGCGCGTCAGCGAGACGAGCGAGCGCGAGGCGGGAGACGCGCTGCGGGCTCGGCTCCTCGACCCGCTGCTCGCGGCGCTGGACGAGGAGACGACGACGCTGCTCGTGTGCGCGGCGGACCTCGTGCACGCGGTGCCACTCGATGCCCTTCCGCTGGGCGAGGGACGCGTCGGCGACCGCTACCGCGTCGTGAGCCAGGCGTCCTTCCGTCGACTCGTCGCGCAGCAACCATTGCTGCCGCCCGCGGACGGGCTGGAGCTGCTCGCCGTCGGCGGAGCGGCGTTCGATGCGCAAGGAGCGCAGCCGTCGGCGCCGATCGACGTGGTCTCCGCCGCAACCGAGGGGAGCGAGCGTGGCTCGGGGCGGCGGGCGAACTTCGAGCCGCTCTCCTTCACCGGCGTCGAGGCCGAGCGGGTGAAGACCCTCTTCGAGGAGGCCGAGCTGGGGGACGCGGTCGTGCTCACCGGCGAGGACGCGACGAAGGCCGCGTTCCACGAGCACGCGCCGGGCAAGCGCTTCGTGCACGTCGCGACGCACGGGTGGTTCGGCGAGATGCACTTCGACGAGCCAGTGGAGGGCGAACTGCTCTCGATGCGGTGGGGGCTCGAGGAGCGCGTGCGCGCGTTCACGCCGCTCAGCTACTGCGGCCTCGCCTTCGCCGGCGCGAACCGCGGGCGCGACTCGCTCGGGCGCGTGCCGGGGATCATGACGGCGGAAGAGCTCGCGGGCGTCGATCTCTCGGAGTGCGAGCTCGCGGTGCTCTCGGCGTCCGAGACCAACGTCGGCATCCGCAGCGCGGGGATGGGCATCGAGTCGCTCCAGGCCGCGCTGCACGCGGCGGGCGCGCGCACGGCGATCACGTCGCTG
>CAZGTQ010000475.1:0-2730 GCA_964528575.1 uncultured Planctomycetaceae bacterium
CGCGCCGCTCGCGGACGCGCCTCGCGCGGCGGCGGACGCGGATCGGTCCGCGGCGCTCCCCCAGCGCGACGACGCGGCGCTCGTCGACGCACCCGCCGCGGCGCCCGAGCGCAGCGACGTCGCCGCGGGCGCGGCGGGCGCCGCGCGCGGCGCGAGGCACGCCGCGGACGAGCGCGTCGCCTGGACGCTCGTCGCGCGCGTCACCGGCGTCGGCGACGCGCCGTTCGACGACGTTCGGCTGTCGGTCGCGGGCGCAGGTGCAGGCGCTCCGCTCGAGCTCCCTATCGAGGGAGACGGGCCGCTCGAGATCGCGCTCGAGGACGACGCGCCGGCCCTCACGCTCGCCGTGCAGCATCCCGCGTTCGCGCCGTTCACGCGCACGGTGAGCGCGGACGAGGCGCGCGAGGGCGGCTCCATCGCCGTCGACGTCCCGCTCGAGCGCGTGCGCGCGTCGATCGCCGGCCGTGCGGTCGCGCCCGCCGGTGCCGCGCCGTCGGTCGCGTTCTTCGCGCGCACGGACGATCCGTTGCGCGTCGCGGCGCCGGTCACGGCGACGTTCGACGACGACGGGAGCTTTCGGCTGTTCGTACGTCCCGCCGCCGGATGGCTCGCGGCGGCGGCGAGCGGTTGCGCGCCGGCCGGAGTGCGTCTCGAGCTCAGCGCGGCCGACGACGTCGACCTCGGAACGATCCGGCTCGACGCCGGCGCGTCGATCGAGGGCAGCGCGTACGTGCAGGGACGCACGACCGCCGGCGCGGGCGTCGTCAGCGCGTACCACGGCGCGACCGAGGGCGCTCCGCTCGGCTCGCTCGCGGGCGTGCTCGTCGGCTTCGTCGCCGACGGCGTCGTGGCGGCCCGCGGCGACGCGCGCGTCGACGCGCAGGGCGCGTTCCGCATCGGCGGGCTGACGCCGGGACCGTACGACGTGCTCTTCCTGCCGTACGAGCGCGTCAGCGGCTACTACGACGAGCGCGCGCACGGCACGCGCCTCGTCGCGCCGATCGCGGACGTCGAGCTCGAGAGCCCGATCCGTCTGTGCACGATCGAGGTCGCGAGCGAGGGGCGCCCGATCGCGGACGCGACAGTGCGCTACCTGCTCGAGAGCGGCTCCGCATCGGGGCCGACCGATGCGCAGGGCCAGCACCGGTTCTTCCTCGCGCGCTCGGACGAGCGCCACCGCGTCGAAGTCGAGAAGCCGGGCTTCGCGAGCCGCGCGCTCGCCGTCGCCGCGAGCGACTTCGAGAGCGAGCGCGTGCTGCGCGTCGAGCTCGAGCGCACGGCCCCGCCGTCGGAGCTCGAGCTCGAGCTCGCCGTCGCGCACGGCCCGCTCGGCCCGCTGCGGCTGCGCTTGCGCCTCGCCGGCTCCGATTGGACCCTGCAGCGCGACCTCGCGGGCTCCGAGCCGACCGTCGCGCTCGGCGAAGTGCCCGCGGGGCGCTACCGCGTCGAGCTCGAGCCGCAGCCGAGTGCGAGCACGCACCCGCAGGACCGCGCGCGCTGGCTCGCGACCGAGGCCGACGTGACGTGCCGGCCCGGCGCCGCCGAGCGCGCGCACCTCGAGCTGCGCCAGGGCGGCCGCGTCGCGTTCGTCATCGCAGGCGTCGGCGCGGCCGGCGCGGGCACGTGGGTCCTGCACGGGCCGGGCGCGCGCGCTCCGCTCTGGCTCGTCGCGTGGGACGAGGAGCGCGGGGCAGCGCGCACGCACTGGGCGCCGAGCCTGGTCGACCGCGACGGCACGTACTGGCTGCACGACGCGCTCGAGCCGGGCGAGCACCGCCTCGAGGTCGCGCTCCCGACGGGCGCGACGCGCAGCCACGCGTTCTTCGTCGCGCCGGACCACGCGGCGAGCGTGCCGGTGGAGCTCGACTAGCCTGGGCCAGCCTGGCTGGTCGAGCGGCTCAGGAGCCGGCGCGCAGGCGTCCGTTCGCGTAGTCGAGCGTCACGCGACCGAAGCCGCGCAGCCAGTTGTTGCCGACGAAGCCGTGCGCGTTCGGATCCGCGAAGTAGCCGCGTCGCGGCTGGACGATCACGAACACGTGCTCGTGCGTGCTGGGGCCGATCGTCGCGCCGTCGATGCGAGCGACCGGGAGGCTCACGGTCTCGCCGTCCGCGCCCGTGCCGCTCAACGCCGCGCTCGGCGCCAGCGCGGGATCGCGAGCGCGCAGCTCGTCCCACACCGTCGCGGGCACGTTCACGTAGACGTCCGGCGTGTCGAAGAGGCTCGCGCCGGTGTCGATCCGCAGCCGCACGGGCAGCCCGGCGAGCGTCGCGTCGATCGACGGGATCGTTTCGCCGACGTCCATGGCGACACCGGCGCCGACGCGCGCGTCCGCGCGGTCGCCCCGGCGCAGCTCGAGCGCCGCGGAGTCGAAGTCGAGCGTGACGGCGAGGCCGCGCAGCGCGTCCGATCCCAGGATCATGTCGACGCGGCGTCCGGGCGGCGCCAGCAGGCCGCCGAGGTCGCGCCGCGTGGCGCGTAGTTCCGGCAGCACGAGCCCGCCGACGCGCAAGCCGCGCACGGCGACGATCTCGGCGTCGAACGACCCGGTCGTACCGACGACCTTCGAGACCTCGACCACCCGCAGGTCGCGCGCGCTGCGCGGGTCGATCGCCGACGCCGAGGCGCCGGTGTCGAGCAGCGCGAGCAGCGGCTCTGCGCCGCGACCGTCCACCTCGACGAGAACGAGCCCGCCGACCGAAGTCGTCGGCACGCGCGCGCTGCGAGGCGCA
>CAZGTQ010000476.1:0-15805 GCA_964528575.1 uncultured Planctomycetaceae bacterium
GAAGGACGAGGGCGCGACGAAGGACGAGGCCGCGCCGAAGCGCCGCCGCCGCGGGGGCGCCGCGCGCGGCGCCGCGCAGACGTGGAAGGACATGCTCGTGGAGCTGCGCGCGAGCCACGCGGGGCTCGCCGACGTGCTCGAGCGGCGCGGCAAGCTGGAAGATCTTTCCGGCGGGCGCGCGATCGTCGGGTTCGAGCGCCTGCGGGACGACGAGCGGCGCATGGTCGAGGACCGCCGCAACCGCGCCGCCGTCGCTGCGGCGCTTTCGAGCGTGGCGGGCCGCGAGCTCGAGGTTACGCTGGACAGCGGAGGGGACGCAGCGCCGGGCCGTGCGGACGGCTTCACGCGCGAGGTCGCCGATCTGTTCGGCGGCGTGATCGAGGAACGTCAGTAGGACGGCATGAGCGGATCCCTGGGAGACATGGGCAGCCTGCTCAAGCAGGCACAAGAGATGCAGCGCGAGCTCGACCGCGTGCGCGAAGAGCTCCGGCGCTCCAAGGTCGAGGGCACGGCCGGCGGCGGCGCGGTGCGCATCGAGATCACGGGCGATCGCAAGATCCAGCGCGTCGAGATCGCCGACGACGTCGCGAACGGCGGCGACAAGGCGCTGCTCGAGGACCTCGTCCTCGCGGCGATGCGCGACGCGCTCTCCAAGGCCGAGGCGCTCGCCGAGGAGTCGATGGGCCGCGTCACCGGCGGCATGAACCTGCCGGGGTTGTTCTAGCCCGGCCGGGCGGGCCGCCGCGCGATGGCCTACCCCGAGCCGCTCGAGCGCCTGGTCGCCGCGTTCGCGCGCTTCCCCGGCGTCGGCCGCCGCACCGCCGAGCGGCTCGCGTTCCACGTGCTGCGCGACGAGTCGGCGCGCTCCCTCGCCGCCGCGATCGAGCACGCGGTCGCGAAGACCGTCTGCTGCCGCACGTGCTTCAACGTCGCACAGACCGACCCGTGCGCGATCTGCGCGGACCCCGAGCGCGACGTGGCGCGCGTGCTCGTCGTCGAGCAGCCGCGCGACGTCGAGGCGGTCGAGCGCTCCGGCGCGTGGAAGGGGCGCTACCACGTGCTGATGGGCGCCTTCAATCCCGCCGACGGCACGGAAGTCGAGCACCTGACGCTCGCGGGGCTCGCGCGCCGCGTGCGCGCGGGCGGGATCGCCGAGGTCGTGATCGGCACCGACCCCGACGCCGAGGGCGAGGCGACGGCGCTGGTCGTGCGCGACGCTCTGCGCCGCGCCGCGCCGGGCGCGGGCGGCACGACGACGGGCCTGCGCGTCACGCGCCTCGCGCGCGGCCTACCGGCCGGGAGCGCGCTCGAGTACCTGCACCGGGGCGTCCTCGAGGACGCGATCGAGGCTCGCCGCGAGCTCTGATCGGGCTCAACCCGCGCCGGCGACGAGCCGATAGCGGGCTGCGTGACGCGCCCCGGCATCGGACAGCGACTCGAGCAGTCGCAGCAGCTCTCGCTCGCGATGCAGCCGCGGATGCTGCAGTCGATCCTGTTGCTGCAGATGCCCGCGCTCGAGCTCGACGCGTTCCTGCGCGACGCGTTCGAGAGCAACGAGGCGCTCGTGCTGGAGGAGCGCGGGCCGCGCGGCACGGCGGAGGACAGCGAGAAGCACGACCGGGTGCTCCAGGAGCACCCGGCGCCCGAGGCGGGGCTCGTCGAGCTCGTCGCGGAGCAACTCGTCGACCTCGACGTCGAGCCCGAGCGCGCAGCCTGGGTGCGCCTGCTCGTCGAGTGCCTCGACGAGCGCGGTTACCTCTCCGTCCCCGACGAGCGGTTGCTCGAGCTCGCTGCCGAACGCGGCCTCGCGCCGGACGCGGGCGCCCTCGGCGCCGCGATCGCGACGCTGCAGACCCTGGAGCCGCGCGGCATCGGCGCGCGCGACGCGGTCGAGGCGCTCCTGCTCCAGCTCGATCCGCGCGGGCCCGACTACGCGCTCCTGTGCCGGCTCCTCGAGGAGTTCCTCGACGCGATCGCGCGCAACAAGCTGCCGAAGGTGGCCAAGGCGCTCGGCGTCGACCTCGAGCGACTCGACGAGCTGCTCGGCGAGCTGCGCGTGCTCGACCCGCGGCCCGCGGCGAGCCTCGTCTCGAGCGCGGCGCCCGAGCTGCGGCCGGACGTGGTCGTCGAGCGCACCGACGGCGGGTTCGAGGTGCGCGTCGAGGGCTCCGGGTTCCCGGCGGTGTCGATCGACGAGGGCGTGCGCGCGATGGCGGCCGACCGCGGGCTCGCGCGCGACGTGCGCTCGTACCTGCGCGGCAAGCTCGAGCAGGCGCGTTGGATCGTCGACGCGGTCGAGCAACGCCGCGAGACGCTCGCGCGCGTCGCGACCGTGGCGTTCGCGCACCAGCGCGCGTTCCTCGAGCACGGCCCCGGCCACCTCGTGCCGCTGCGGATGGGCGCGGTCGCCGACACGCTCGGGCTGCACGTGAGCACCGTGAGCCGCGCCTGCGCGGGCAAGTACGCGTGGACGCCGCACGGGGTCGTCGCGCTGCGCGCGCTCTTCGGCGGCGCGGCGGGCGCATCGGAGACGACGGTGCGCGACGACGTGCGCGAGGCGGTGCGGCGGACGATCGAGGCGGAGGACCCGGCGGCGCCGCTCTCCGACGAGGGCGTCGTCGCGGCGCTCGCGCGGCGCGGGCTCGCGGTCGCGCGGCGCACGGTCGCGAAGTACCGCGGCGAGCTCGACATCCCCAGCTCCTACCGGCGCCGCAAGTACGCGTAGCAATCCGCGCGGCGACGCCGTGCAATGGCGGGGATGCGCAACGTCCGCGTCCAGGTCGCGTACGACGGCTCCCGCTTCTTCGGCTGGCAGCGCCAGGACGGCTTCGAGACCGTCCAGGAGGCGCTCGAGGACGCGCTGGAGGCGCTGCTCGGCGACAAGATCATCGTGCACGGCGCCGGCCGCACCGACACGGGCGTCCACGCCCTGCGGCAGGTCGCGAGCTTCCACGTCGACACGCGGCTCGACGACGAGCGGCTGCTCCACGCGCTCAACGCGCACCTGGTGGAGGGCGTCGTCGCGCGGCGGCTGGAGACGTGCGCGGACGACTTCCACGCGCAGTTCGACGCGCGCGGCAAGCGCTACCTCTACCGCGTCGTCACCGGCCGCTTCGCGCCGCCCTTCGGCCGCGCGCACGCGCACTGGGTGCGTGACCCGCTCGACCTCGCGGCGATGCGCGCGGCGGCGGCGCGCATGGTGGGGGAGCGCGACTTCAGCGCGTTCGCGAACGCGGGCTCGCCGCGCAAGAGCAACGTGCGCCGCCTGGCGAGCGTCCACGTCGTCGCCCGGCGCCGCGGCTTCGGCGTCGTCGTCCAGGGCAGCGGGTTTCTCTACAACATGGCGCGCACGATCGCGGGCACGCTCCTGCACGTCGGCCGCGGCCGGATGACGCCCGACGAGGTCGAGGCCGCGCTCGCCGCGCGCGACCGCGACCGAGCGGGACCGACCGCGCCCGCGCAGGGCCTCTACCTGCTGCGCGTGCTGTACCGCGAGCCGGTCTTCGCCGGCCGGCTGCGCGGGCCGCACGGCGTCGCCGGGCTCTTCGGGGACTGACGACGGTTTCCCCGGTTCGGCTGGCGCCGGCCCGTGCCAGCCTCCGAAGAAGCGAGCGGGGAAACCGTGTGTCGGAGGGGACGGTCACATGGCAGGGGCGTCGAAGCGGCGGCGTTTGCACGCCGCGCGTGATGACGGCGGCGTTGCCACGCTGCCTCTTGACCCCATCGAGGGCCGGGTCCATGGTGGATCTGTGGCCCACGAGGTCTGCCCCACGAGTCGCTCGTCCGGGGTCGCCCGTTCGAGCGCTCGCCCTTCCGGTGCACCCATTCGACGGCACCAGGCCGTCCACAGGAGTACGCGCATGAACACGGAAGTGGCCATTCGCCATCACGAGTATCCGAGTCGCGTCCGCGCGCACGTCGAGCCCAAGCTCGAGCACCTCGGGAAGTACTACGAGCGGACGCACTCGATCAAGGCGCTGCTCGAGCGCGAGGGCGACGCACACCGCGTCGAGCTCGTCGCGAACGTCGGCCGAGGCGTCGTCCTCGTCGTCGACGAGCGCGCGCCCTCCTTCGGCGCGGCCGTCGACGAGGCGGTGCACCGCATGGCCCGGGTCCTGACCAAGCACAAGGGCAAGCTCGCCGAGCGGCGGCGGGCACGGTCCGCCTAGGAGGCGCCGACCTCGGTCGCGAGCAGGACGAGCCCGGCCCCCGAGGGCCGGGCTCGTCGCACAGGCAGGCATTCGTCCCAGGTTCGCGTGGTCGAGCCCGTCCGCCCGTGTGCTAGATTCACCGGGACCGACTCCGCTCGATCTCCCCGCGCGCGTCGCATCGGCGGCGCGATGCGAGCCGCGCCGCGAATCTCCTGCCATGACCACCCGGACGACCGACTTCTGGAAGCTGTTCAAGCCGGTTCACTGCAACATCAAGCTCGAGGCTTCCACGAAGGAGGGCGTCCTCGAGGAGCTGGTGGACACGCTGGTCAAGTCGAACGCGCTCGACGAGCCGATGGCACCGGCCGCGTTGAAGGCGCTGACCGACCGCGAGCGGACCGCGTCGACCGGCATCGGCATGAACGTCGCGATCCCGCACGTGAAGATCGCGGGGCTGCAGCGGGTCGTCGCTTCGCTCTCGCGCCACCCCGACGGGGTCGAGTGGTCCGCGCTCGACGGCGAGCCGGTGCAACTCTTCTTCACGGTCCTGCGCCCCGCGGAGCCGACGACGGACTACGACCCCGACCGGCACCTCGCGATGATGGGCTGGATCTCGCGCCTGTGCCGCGACGCGGACTTCCGGCGCTTCGCCATCCGAGCGAAGACCCGCAAGGAGCTCGTCGACCTCCTCAAGGAGATGGCCGGCCTGTAGGGGCCCGGGGGCGCGCCCCCGGCCGCACGGCGGCGGCAGGAGGAGGCCCCGTGGAGTACCGGCGCACCGTTCGCATCCGCAACAGCCAGGGCCTGCACGCCAGGCCCTGCCACGCGATCGTGTCCGCGGCGCTGGAGTTTCGCAGCGACCTGCGGATCTCCTGCGGGACGCGCGAGGTCAACGGCAAGAGCATCCTCGAGCTGATGACGCTCAACGCCGGCTGCGGCACCGACCTCGAGATCGCGGCCTGCGGCGAGGACGCGCAGACCCTGATCGAGCGGCTGGCGACGCTCGTCGAGTCGGGATTCGGCGAAAGCCCCTAAACCGACCCGGCAACCCGCGTCGATGGAAGCGCCCGAAGGCCCCGCGTCCGTGTCGGGGTCACCTCATCGATTTGGGCGGACTCCGGTACGGACCGGGAGCATCGCGCGGGGTACCCCTTGTTTCGACGAACGAAGAGCATTCTGGGTCTCGACCTGGGCAGCCAGGCGATCAAGGCAGTCGAGATCACCCTCGACGGCACCGAGCCGGTCCTGACGGGGCTCGCTCGCACCGAGGTTCCACCGGGCGGTGATCGCGGCCAAGCGCTGGCGCAGATCCTCACCGACGGCGGGTTCCGCACCAAGCACGTCGCGACCTCGGTCGCGGGCCAGTCGGTCGTCGTGCGCTACATCTCGATGGTCGAGATGTCGGATTCCGAGCTGCGCCAGGCGATCCGCTTCGAGTCCGACAAGTACCTGCCGTTCGACGCCGACGAGATCGTGCTCGACTGCCAGCGCCTCAAGCGCAAGCCGTCGGACTCCGAGGGCGGCGGCGGCGGCGGTCAGATGAACGTCGTGCTCGCGGCTTGCCGCAACTCGGTGATCGAGCAGCAAGTCCAGGAGATCATGGCGCACGGGCTCACGCCCTGCGCGGTCGACCTGGAGGTGTTCGCGCTGGCGAACGCTTGGGAGCTCGTGGGCTCCCCGACGCTCGATCTCTCCGACGGCGAAGGCGGCCGCGTCATCGCGCTCGTCGACGTCGGCGCGTCGCGCACGCAGATCAACGTGCTCGTCGACGGCGAGACGTGCTTCAGCCGCGAGATCGGCATCGGTGGCGCCGACATGACGCAAGCGACCGCGCGTCGGCTCGGCGTCGAGGTGCACGAGGCCGAGAGCATCAAGCGCAACCCCGAGGGCCAGGAGGCCGAGGTCGCGCGCGCGATCGGGCCGGTCTTCGAGGATCTCGTCAGCGAGCTCTCGCTCTCGCTCGACTACGTCGAGAACCGCGAGGGACCGCGCGTCGACGAGGTGCTCCTGTCGGGCGGTGGGACTCACGCGCCGGGCTTCGTCTCGTTCCTCGAGAACGGGATCGGACGCTCGGTGCGGACCTGGAGCCCCGTCGACGGCCTGCGCGTCGACCAGAGCCGGGTCGATCCCGACCTGCTCGCGGACGCCGCATCGACTCTGGCCGTCGCGATCGGGCTCGCCGCCCGGGTGTGTGCGTCATGATCCTGATCAACCTGCTCCCCGAAGAGTACCGCGCGCAGGCGCGCACTCCGTTCAAGGTGTTCGCGGCGGTTGCGCTGATCGTCGCGGTCGACGCGTCGCTGATCGCGTGGTGGGCTTGGCTCGCGTTCGGCGTCAGCGCCGAGGTCGAGTCGGAGCGCGTCGTGCGGCGCGACACGATGGACAGCCTCCAGGGCCAGGTGGAGTACCACAAGGCCCTCGAGCGCGAGAGTCGGCAGTACGAGTCGCGCGAGGCGACGCTCGCCGAGATCACGCAGAACCGAGTGTCGTGGACGCGCAAGGTCGACGAGCTGGTCGACGTGATCAACTTGGGCGGCGGCGGACAGAAGTATCTGATCTGGCTCGACGACCTGACGGTCACGCAGAAGATCGACGACCGCAAGGGCACGTTCGGCAGCCTCAAGGCCGCCGGACACTCGGGCTCGGGCAAGTTCGCGCAGGTCGCGAACTTCCTCGAGGACCTCGAGAACCCGGACGTGTCGCGCTTCATCGACGACTTCAACTCGCCGGCGCCGCCGGAGGGCAACCAGAGCAAGCGCGACGAGACGCTGAGCCCGTCGGAGTACTGGGACTTCCGCCTGGACGTGACGCTGCGTCCGCCGACCGACCGCGGCCGCGCCGACGCGAACGGCAAGGAGCAGGCCCGATGAACTCCAGGACGCGATGGATCCTGCTCGCCGTCGGCGGCGGCCTCTCGGCTCTCGGCATCGGCGGCGTGATCTTCATGACCCAGGCCTCGATCCAGCGGTCGCGCGACGAGGTCGTCGCGCTCGACACGGAGATCGACGGGGCGCGCAAGCTGATCGCGAAGACCCCCGTGCTCGAGCGCGAGGTGATCCTCCAGCGCGAGACCGACGAGGTCGTCGCGGAGATCCTGCCCAACGACGAGGACATCAACAACCTGGTCCGCACGCTGCAGGGCTTCGAGGAGGAGTCGAGCGTGCAGATCTCGTCGCTGAAGCAGTCGAAGGTGCCGGACACGAAGAAGAGCGACTTCGACCTGGTCGCGTACACGCTGCAACTCGGCGCGGACGCGTTCCAGCTCCTGTCGTTCCTCGACCTCGTCGAGACGCACCCGCGCTTCATGACGGTGCCCGGCTTCAAGCTGCAGGCCGCGCGCCGTATGAACGACGACGGCATGCCGCGCCACACCGTCCAGGTCGACGTCGAGACGTACGTCTACGAGCCGACCGCCGAGGCGGAGCGCGTCGACATCGAGGGCTACGAGCGCAAGCGCGAGCTCCTGTTGGGCGAGATCGCGGCCCGCCGCGACGAGCTCATGCTGCCCGCGTACGTCTACAAGGGCCCCCGCGGCCGCCGCGACCCGTGGGTGGACCCGCGCGTCCCGGTGATGGACGGCGACGACCCGGCGCTGACGATCGAGCAGCAGATCGCGCTCGTCGACGAGCTCCTCGGGCGCGTCGAGGCCGCGTACGGGCTCTGGGGCGAGGTGCAGGCCGCGCAGAGCATCATCGAAGAGATGAAGACGCGGTCCGAGCTCGCGAGCGAGATGGCCCGCCTCGAGGAGGAGATCCGGCGCGTCGAGGAGGAGGGACAGCTCCGCTTCGTCCCCTCCGAGAGGCGCTTCCAGAACGAGGTCGTCGCCGCGCTCGCGGACCTGCGCACCAAGGTGCAGCAGTCCGAAGGCGGGCTCGGCCCCAGCATCGAGGACCTGCGCGAGATCGTCCGGGGCATGAAGCGCCATCTCGCCGCGGGCGAGTACGACCACGCGCTGTCCGCGTACGGCGACATCGAGGCGCGCCTCGAGCTCGCCGAGCGAGACCCCAACCGTAAGCCGGTGGTGGACGACATCCGCCGCTGGCGCCACGCGGCGACGGCGTTCCACGACTTCGACGCGTACGAGCTCGAGGTCGGCGGGGTGCTCGTCCACGAGGGCTTCGACCCGGTGGCGGTGATCAATGGCCGTTCGGTCGGGGAGGGCGAGATGCTCGACGACGAGCTCTTCGTCCGCGCCATCGACCGCAACCAGATCGAGTTCCTGTTCCGCGGCGTTGTCTTCCACAAGACCCTCATGCCGTAGCCGACCGAGCACACGGAGCACGAGCAGCATCTCCAGAAGTAGCCTGGGAGCAACAGGCGGGGACCCTATGAGCTTTCGACGCATCGTGGCTGCCGCGGCGGCCTTTCTCACCTGCGTCTCTTTGACGCAAGGACAGTCCAACCCCGACGCGCGCGTCTCCATGCGCGTCGAAGGGCGCTCCTTGGCGGAGATCGTCGACTACCTGCGCGAGGAGTCGGGCGCCAACATCGTCGTGATGAAGGGCAAGGAAGAGCTCGTCTCGATGGAGCTCTCGGACGTGCTCTGGACGGACGCGCTCGATCTCGCCGCGGAGCTCGCGGGCTGCGTGGTCGAGGAGCGCACCGCCGGCGTGCTCGTCGTCGACAAGCCTCCGCGCGTGACCTTCGTATTCCAGAACGCGGAGATCCGCGAGGTGATCGACGCGATCTCGGCGATCAGCGGCGCGAACATCATCGTCGCGCCGGAGGTCGGCGGCTCGCTGTCGCTGCGCCTGACCGACGTCCCGTGGCGCGACGCGCTCGAGGTCGCGGTCAAGACGCTCGGCTTCACCGTCGTGGAGGAGAAGCGCGGCATCATGCGCGTCGTCGATCCGCTGAGCCTGCAGGCCCAGATGGAGACGCGCAGCTATCAGCTCCGCTTCTTGCGTCCTCGCGGCGCCTACGTCCCGCGCCTCCAGTCCGAGTTCGTCCAGGGCGAGGTCAAGCCGCCGACGGGCGAGCTCAAGGACGACTTCCCCGTGATCGAGGCGCTGCGTCGCGCGCTGAGCGAGGGCGGCGAGCTCGACTACATCCGCGCCCAGAACGTGCTCATCGTGCGCGACACGACGCAGGTGCACGCGGGGATCAAGGACATCATCGACCGCCTCGACGTCGAGCCGGCGCAGGTCTTCGTCGACGTGAAGTTCATCTCCACGACGAACGCCGACCTGCTCAACCTCGGCATCGACTACGGCGACGGCGGACCGCAGATCGGCTTCAGCGGTGGGCAGATCCCGATCACGATCCCGTTCAACCTCGGCGGCGGCGGCTTCGAGGACAGCATCATCGCGCACCCGAACGAGACCGGTCCGTTCGCGGATCCGGCCCTCAACGCGGGCGCGACGATCATCCCCGACACGATCTTCGGCGCGCTGAACTTCACGTCGCTCGCCGGCACGCTGCGCATGTTCCAGCGCGACACCAAGAGCCAGGTCGTGCAGGCGCCGAAGGTGCTCGCGCTCGACGGCCGCGAGGCGACGATCTTCGTCGGCGAGACGATCCGCTACGCCGAAGCGAAGACCGAGCAGGGCCAGGCCGGCGGTCTGTCCCTGTCGGTCACCGAAGCGGACAGCTCGCCGGTCGAGGTCGGCTTCCAGCTCTTGATCATCCCGCACATCATCCCCGGGACGAACATGCTGACGATGGAGGTCATCCCGAAGGAGACCAGCCTCTCGGGCACGGGCGACACGAACCTTGCGCCTCCGGGCTTCGACGTGTTCACGATCGGCGCGTCCGGCCTCGAGGGCTCGATCGCGCTGCCGCGCAAGCGCTCGTCGACGATCGTCACGAGCATGAAGCTGCAGAGCGGCGAGACCGCGGTGATCGGCGGCCTGACGACCGACGTCCTGGTCGAGTCCGAGTCGCGCGTCCCGTACCTCTCGAGGATCCCGATCATCGGGCCGATGCTCTTCAAGTACGAGGACTCGACGAACGAGCGCCGCAGCCTGATGGTCTTCCTGACGCCGACGATCGTGCGCTCGCAGGCGGACACCGATCGCCTCCTGCGCCAGGAGATCGAGCGGCGCCGGATCGAATACGGCGAGCTGTACGAAGAGCTCGTGTTCGGGCCCGGAGGGCAGCTCCCGCCGCCGACGGGCGTCGAGTCCGATCTCGGCTCGATCCAGCCCTTCGTCGACGGCGGCTCGGACGAGTAGTCCGGCGAGCGCCGCGCCGCCCTCCCGGCGTCCGCCACGCGGAGCCGGGGGGGCGGCGTGGCGCGCTCTCGTCGGCGCACAGGCTCCGGTTCGGAGCTGATCTGTACGGAACGGCGCGAAAATCGTGCCCCGACGATCGACTCGGGCACGCCGAAAGACGAGCATGGAAGGCGTCGCGGAGCGCGGCTCCGGGCGCTGCGAGGTGCGGCCCGACGGCCGCTCCGCTCGTTCCGTCCCGGCCGCACCGCGGGCCGGCCTGAACGCTCCAGGGCTCGATCGGCGTCACTCGACGCGCGGTCGCGCCGCCCGCGAGCGATCTGGACGGGGCGTGTCGAGCGCGTCGCTCGAGCGCCCATGGCTCGAAACAACCTGGAACAACGGTTTCGCCTGGGCGCCCCCGTAACGGCGGCGACGCGGAGCCGTGACCGCGGCCGCGGCTGTGCACCGCTCACGAGTCGGGTGCGCCCGGTTCGCTCTTTGTCGGAGAACGAGAGAACATGATCGACGACCCGAACGCGGGCGGCGCGCGCCGCCCGCAGGAGTCGCCGCAACCCGTCCGCTCCTTGTGGACCGATCCCCCGCAGCGGGCGGGGGAGCCGCTCGGCGATCCGCCGAACGACCGCCCGGCGCACGCGTCCGGCGCAGACGGCGGTCGAGCCGCCCGCTCCCCGGCCGACGCTGGCTCGTTCGGCGCGGGCGTCGCGCCCGAAACGAGCCAGCGGACGAGCGAGGAGGCGGATGGAGGCGCGAGCGAGCGCCGCCGCTCGCGACGCGGCTCGCGCGGCGGTCGCCGGCGGCGCGGTCGCGACGGCGCGCCCAGCCCGCTCGACGATGTGCCCTCGGAGGCGCCCTCGGATGCGCGCGCGGCGAGCGCCGAGGTCGCGACGGAGCGCGCGCAGCCGAAGGCTCCGCTGCGCGCCGGCGCCGAGTCCGGCTCGAAGACCGCCGACGCGCCGGCGAAGCGCCGCTCGCGCTCGCGGCGCAAGAAGACCGGCGCGCGTGGCGCGGGCGACGGCGCGGGCGGCGCGAGCGACTGGGACGGCGCGGACGACGCGGACGACGCGGAGTCGTCCGGCGAGCGCGAGGGGGTGGCCGAGACGACCGCGGCGGCCGAGACGAAGACGGCGCGCCCGCGCCGGCGCGGCGGCCGGCGGCGCCGCAAGGCGGGCGCCGAGGGCGACGCGCAGACGGCGCGCGACGCGCGGGACGACGACGCCCGGGACGATGACGACGACGATGCCCGGGACGACGACGCCCGGGACGATGATGCCCGGGATGAGCGCGACGAGGACGCGCGGAGGCCCGCGGAGCGCGAGAGCGCCGCGGAGAGCGAGGCCGAGCTCCGGCGCCGCAGGCGGCGCGGCTCGCGCGGCGGACGCGGGCGCAAGAAGCGCTCGTCGACCGCGGTCGAGATCGAGTCGATCCCGGGCGAGGACGACGACCTGCCGGACCTGGCCGATCTGCCGGACGAGGCAGAGCTCGTCGAGGCCGGCGGGGGCGAGACCCGCGGCCGCCGCGAGCGCGGCAAGAAGGGCGAGCGCGACCGGGAGCGCAAGCGCAAGACGCGGCGTCGCGGGCGCGCGGACGAGGACGAGGACGACGACGACGAGCCGCGGCGCTTCGAGGAGGAGCGCACGCAGGTGATCCTCGTCAACGCGTCCGGCGCGCAGGAGACGCGCGTCGCCGTCGTCGATCGCGGGAAGATCGCCGACCTGCAGATGACGGTCGAGACGCACCGCTCGCTCGTCAACGGCATCTACCGCGGGCGCGTCGTCAACATCGAGCCCGCGATCGGCGCGGCGTTCGTCGACTTCGGTCAGGGACGCAACGGCTTCTTGCACGCGTCGGACGTGATGGGCGTGTACGGCGAGAAGGGCTTCACGCTCGAGAAGCTCGTGCACGCGCGCGTCGACGTCGACGAGTGGGAGGACGCCGAGCGGCCCCAGATCCGCGCCGAGGTCGAGGACTCCGATACCGACGGCAAGGGCAAGGGCGGCCGCAAGGACGACAAGCGGCGCGCCCCGCGCGCGAGCCGCCGGACGCGCCAGCGCACGCCGATCACCGACCTGCTCAAGAAGGGTCAGCTCACCGTCGTCCAGATCACGAAGGACGCGATCGGGGACAAGGGCCCCACGCTGACGACGTACATCTCGATCCCGGGCCGCTACCTCGTGCTCATGCCGTCGCTCGCGCGCACCGGCGTCAGCCGCAAGATCGAGGACGAGAAGGAGCGCCGCCGGCTCAAGCGCATCCTGCAGGCGCTGCACGTGCCCGATGGCATGGGCGTCATCGTGCGCACGGCGGGCATCGGCAAGACCAAGGACGAGCTCAAGCGCGACCTCGACTACCTGCTCGCGGCCTGGGACGACTTCTGCAAGTGGCTGCCGGTCGGCCGGCACCCCACCCCGCTCTACGAGGAGTCGGACGTCGCGATCCGCACGATGCGCGACCTGTTCACGAGTCGAACCGAGGCGGTCTACGTCGACGACGAGCGCGTGTACGAGCGCATGCGCAAGTTCACCGAGACGTTGATGCCGGAGAACGTCGAGCGCATCCATCTGCACACCGGGTCGCGTCCGCTCTTCCACACGCACTCGGTCGAGCAGGACTTCGAGCGCATCTTCGCGCGTCGCGTCGAGCTCCCCTCGGGCGGGTCGATCGTGTTCGACCAGACGGAGGCGCTCGTCGCGATCGACGTGAACTCGGGCCGCACGCGCGAAGAGGGCGCGGGCTTCGAGGAGATCGCGCTGAAGACGAACCTCGAGGCAGCCCCGGAGATCGCGCGCCAGATTCGCCTGCGCGACCTCGGCGGCATCATCGTCGTGGACTTCATCGACATGACGCGTCCGGCGAACCGCCGCGCCGTCGAGAAGAAGTTCCGCGACGCGCTCAACCAGGACCGCGCGCGCAGCAAGGTCGGCCGCATCTCCCAGTTCGGCCTGCTCGAGCTGACTCGCCAGCGCCTGGGCCCCGGCCTCTCGAAGCTGCTCTACGACACGTGCAGCACGTGCCGCGGCTCGGGCCGCGAGCGCACGTCCCAGTCGCGCGCGGAAGCGATCCTGCGCCGCCTCGGCTCCGCGCTCTCGCTCAAGGGCTTCACCAAGGTCGAGGTGCGCGCGCGTCCCGAGGTCATCGCCGACCTGGAGGCGAGCTGCAGGGCGCAGCTCGACGCGCTGCACCAGTCGACGGGCCGCGAGCTGATCCTGACCGAGGTCCCGGACCAGACGGAGGACAGCGTCCTGCGCTACCTACGCGCCGACGGCCGCGAGGTCCGCCCCGGCGGCCGCCGCAAGCGCTAGCGCTCTCGACGTCGCAGCGCGTCCGTTTTCTGCTGGCCAGCCGGCGGCGGCGGACGCTAGGCTCCTCGCCCTTTCTCGGCGCCCGGCGGGAGGGATGCCACCGCCCGGGGCGACGCACCGGCCGCACTGCGGCTCGACCCCCGTTCCACGACGGAACGCAGACGACAGGAACGCTTCTCGTGTACGCGATCATCTCGGACCGCGGTCGACAGACCGCCGTGCGCGAGGGCGACGTGCTCTCGCTCGACCTGGCCGACGCGGCGGCGGGGGACACGCTCACGTTCGACCAGGTGCTGCTCGTCTCGGACGAGGGCGAGGTCAAGGTCGGCAAGCCGACGCTGGCCGGCGCGAAGGTCACCGCCGAGGTGCTCGGCGAGGACAAGGGCGACAAGCTCGTCGTGTTTCGCTTCAAGCGGCGCAAGAACGTGCGGGTGAAGCGCGGCCACCGGCAGCGCTACACGCGGGTGCGGATCACCTCGATCGAGGCCTAGGAATCGACTAGAGAGACGACGCGATGGCACACAAGAAGGGCCAAGGCTCGAGCCGCAACGGGCGCGATTCCAACCCGCAGTTCCGCGGGGTCAAGCGCTGGGGCGGCCAGTCCGTGTCTCCCGGCACGATCCTCGTGCGGCAGTGCGGGACGCGCTTCCATCCCGGCCGCAACGTCGGCATGGGCAACGACTACACTCTCTTCGCGCTGGTCGACGGGACCGTCCGCTTCCATGGGCAGCGGCGCGTCAGCATCGACCCGGCGTAGAGGAGCGAGCGCCCGCCGGTGTTCCGCGACGAGTGCGAGATCGGGGTCGTCGCGGGCAAGGGAGGGGCCGGCATGGTCTCCTTCCGGCGCGAGAAGTACGTTCCGCGCGGCGGGCCCGACGGCGGCGACGGCGGGGACGGCGGGGACGTCGTCCTGCTCGCCACCGAGCGGCTGAACTCGCTGCTCGACGTCGGCCGCAGCCCGCACTACCGCGCGCAGGACGGCCGGCCCGGTGGCAGCCGCAAGCAGAGCGGCCACCGCGGCGCCGACCTCGTCATCGACGTGCCCGTCGGGACGCAGGTGTTCGACCTGCGCCGCGGACACCTGTTGCGCGACCTCGCCAGCGACGACGACCGGCTCGTGCTCGCGCGCGGCGGGCGCGGCGGCCGCGGCAACGCGCGCTTCGCGACCGCGGTGCACCAGGCGCCGCGTCAGGCGCAGCCGGGCGAGCCGGGCGAGGAGCGCGCGGTGCGGCTGGAGCTCAAGCTGCTCGCCGACGTCGGGCTCGTCGGGCTGCCGAACGCGGGCAAGTCGACGTTCCTGCGCGCGGTCAGCGCGGCGACGCCCAAGATCGCCGAGTATCCGTTCACGACGCTCGAGCCGCACGTCGGCATCGCGCCGGTCGGCGACTACGACACGCTCTGCATCGCCGACCTGCCCGGGCTGATCGAGGGCGCCGCCGAAGGCCACGGGCTCGGCCACCGCTTCCTCAAGCACGTCGAGCGCTGCCCGGTGCTGCTCCAGCTCGTCGACGTCTCGAGCGGCGACGTCGAGACGGCCGCCGAGGCGTACCGCGTGATCGCCGACGAGCTGGCGAGCTATTCGCCCGAGCTCGCCCGCCGCGAGCGCGTCGTCGCCGCCTCGAAGGTCGAGAGCGAGGAGGCCGAGCACTGCGCCGCGGCCCTGTCCGTGCGCCTCGAGCGGCCGGTCCTGACGCTCTCGTCCCACACCCGCCGCGGCGTGCCCCCGCTGCTCGCCGACCTGCGGGAGCGCGTGCGCGCCTCAAGACCGCGGCCCTCCCGCACCGATGTCGTCCCTGGCTCCCCGTCCGCGCCGCCGGGCGGACGGGAGCCGGTCTGACCGCACCGGTGTAGGCGGACGGGGGAGCTTCGTCCGCTGGGAAAGGGAAGCGCGTTGCACCGAAACGAACCGCCCAGGAACCCCGATCCGCTCGATTTCTCCCTGCCGGGGGACTCGCCGCAGGCGAGTCGGCCGCCGCGCCACGGGGTGCCCGACCCCCAGGCGGGCGACGACCCGCTCGCGCGCGCGACGAGCGGATCGGCCGCGAGCCCACCCAATCCCGCGCCGCGCGCCGGCCGACCGCAGTCGAGCGAGCCGAGCGCCCCGGCGCCGCGCCCGAGCGCGCCGCAGCCGGGCACGCAGGGCGCCGCGCCGCGCCCGAGCGCGCCGCAGCCGGGCACCCAA